>CALMJY010000234.1 GCA_937864815.1 uncultured Bacteroidota bacterium | reverse complement strand
GTAACTTGATAGGAAACCGCTTCGAAATGCCAAACGTTTCATACACGTAACCGTTGTGTGGCATAAAATAAAAACCGCCAGTTGACTTAAAATGAAACTATAATAAGTGAAAAATGGAACTCAACAGAATAAACCGGACTTTTGGTCGTGAGTCAAAAAATTTAATTGATAAAACGACCGACAAAAGTCTATTAGGAGCGACATCTTGTCTTGAAACATTTTACTATGCGTTTAATAACAAAGATTTAGAAACATTTAAAAGAGTTTGGTTGAAGCATGAACTGATTCAATTGAATAATCCCTTAGGTGGAATTATCAGGGGAATTGAACCGATTACAGAATTGTATGATAGAATTTTCAATGGACAAGCAAGTGTATGGGTAGAATTAACCGATATTGTTTATTTTCAATCCAGCGAAATGATAGCTTTTGCTGGCCGAGAGATTGGTGAATTTTCAATTCAGGGACAAACAATTGATTTACAAATACGGACAACAAGATTTTTTGGTTATTCAGACAATAATGGACAATGGGTTCAACTTCATCATCATGGTTCGATTGATAATGTTGAATTACTTGACCGATACCAAAAAGCTGTTAGAAATTGAAAATTTACGCCACACAACACATGGTATAGTTCATGCGGGTTTCAGAGGTTTGCGGGTGTTTGTGGCTCGTAAAACAAGTCAGTGTAAGCTGATAGGAAAGTGCCTCGTAATCCCGCACGACACCATACCATCAAACGTTAGCAAAAAGGGTAAAACAAATTTCAAAACTTTATGAAACACCCATGTGAAAGCATTTTAACACAAAGGAGCATGAAAATAATTCCATATTTGAATTGTTAAAAAATGTTAATAGGATCTTTCCATTATATTTTATTAATCACTTATATATTTATTTACACATGAAAACAAAAATAATTTCCGTACTTAAATATTTGTCAGTTTTTCTGATATTCATTTTTCTGTTTATAATTCCAACGGTTTTAATACCTGTATCGCCATCACTTCTGGAAAAAATCAATCCACAGGAGATGAAATTATTTTTTCCACTCTTACTTCTTTTGGCTCTATATATCACTAGCTCGTATTGGTTGCTAATCAATAACTCTAGTCAGAAGAAAATGTTTCTTTTTGCAAATTTAGCAATAGCGAATTTTTTATTATACCCACTTATGGGATTTATTGAATCCTTTTTTTGGCTAGATTCATTAAAGGTTGTTAATAGAGATGAAATAGTGAACGTCTTTCTTCGCTTTATCATCACTTTCACACTCTTTTCTGCTTATCTGTCATTAATTTCAAAAAAGAATAAAATAGTAGATATAAAAGAAAAAACATCAATTGATTACAAACCAATGATTCAAAAGATTCTTATGATAACGGTAATTTATCTCATCATTTATAATCTTTTTGGATATTTTGTTGCTTGGCAATTTGAAGCTACTAGAATTTATTATACAGGCAGCTCAGAGTTAAAAGGTCTTTTTCAAATGCTATTTCAAAACTTCAGTGATTTAAAATTCATCATTGTACATTTTGTCAGAGGATTATTATTTGGCTTTGCTGGCTACTTATTTTATAACTTGCTTGAATGTTCAAGGACTAAAAAGCTAATTATTCTTGCTCTAATTTTTGGTGGATTTGGTTTTCAAATTATTTTGCCTAATCCTGTTTTTCCGGAAATGGTCAGAATATCTCATTTCATTGAAACAACCACATCAATGATGGTTTTTGGATTAATTGTTGGATTTATATATTCTTATAAAAAAGGCAAAATATTGTCAAATACATAACACCTTTTGCTAACAACAGGTTTAATCAATAGCGGGGCTTGTAGAGTGTTCAACTTCTTCTCACACAGGTCAGGTATGTAACGTGGGATATGGAAGCAGCCACGAAACCCGCCACTGCTCATACCCGCAGCCGTTATGGGCAATTCGTACCGACATGATAATCAGCTAAATACTTAAGTCAACAATCTATCAAATCTGATCGTTAGTCAATATTGAGAAACAAACTTCATATGAAAAATATTAAGAAAGCAATTGCAGTAAATGCAATTCTGTTTGCAACATTATTTGGCTTAATATCGCTAAATAAAGAATTCTTGAGACCTACTCTGGTTAATTCAGAATTTCAAAAGATACTTACTGGTTGTTTTCCCAATTTTATTGCTGCATATGTAATAAGTTTGCTATCAGTATCAGCAGTATTAATTCGAAAAATCAAACATGGCAGATTGATCGTCTGCATAAGTGCACTAATTGTTTTTATAATTTTAATGATTGAAGAAGTAAAACCAATGTTTGAAGCAAGTGAGACCTATGACATCTATGATATCATTGCAAGTGGATTAGGTTCATTCTTTACAATCATAACTTATGAACTATTAGTATTATATGGGAAAAAGCATATTAAAAAAACAACTGGCCCATAACACGGACAATGGGTAAGTTGTTTGTCACAGTTTTTGCCGAAGACACTCTGTGCCGTCTTGACAAAAACTGCAAGTGGTCTAAGGGCCCGAACGCTCCTTTCTCTTTTACCGGTGCCCTGCACCGTGACTTAATTTCGGCTACTTATTAAAATTGTACCGCGATCGCGCCAGAACTCACTAAAACTTGTACCCTGATGGCAAAAACTTGCGCCATACCTTCCTTGCACCGTGACAGTTTACAGGCCCCGCTAGCACGGGGTAGCAGGACTCTGCCCGGTGCTTGCGTCGGGTAACGCCCACTAAATTATACCGCCGGGCCGTTGGCGGCAAGCATGATACGTTGGCTGACAATGAAGCGAGAATGATGAGTTATATGAAGTATATATTAATATGGATTATACTTGTTTTATCAACAAATACGTATGGACAATACTATTTTAATGACCCTTTTTTAATAAAGACACCAAAGGATGCACAACAAATAATTATAATTAAAGATAGCTTACCAATATATAATTATAGACTATCTTATAATGGTTCTATCCAAAGTGGTATGGGTGTTCTAGAAATGGTGCGTAGCTTAGATAATACAACGATCTCCTGTAATGAGACAATATATCTGGATTCAATGAAAAATCAAATTACAAAATATCAGACATCAAGACAAACACGCAGAGTTGGCGGTCCGCTTCCAGGATACGATATTGAAAGTTTTGAAAACTTAAATATCGATTATATAAGAGATGGAGAGTTACTTTTAGAAAAGATTATTCAATATAATAATCATAACTACTACTATTATATTACAATTCAATATAATTATTCAAATGCAAAACTGACTGAAGAGAAAATTACTATAATTAAAGGAGAAACTAAAGTTATTTTGAGTCCTGGTGAAAAAATAAATGTTCCTATTCCTGGAACGAATAATTCAGATAATGAGAAAGAATCATTTCAAAAAGACAGCAATTTTATGCAAAAAATTGTCGTTTCATCCATGCTTCCTAGAGAAGTTTATGAAACAGTATATTGCACCGATACTACCATAAGATCAAAGAAATACTATTATGCTAATCAGTATGTTATGGTTGAATACTTTCTTGACACATTGCCTGTGGGATATGAAAAACAAAAGGTAAACAGAACCGGGCTGGTTTTAGAAAGCGAGTTATACGATGAGAATAGAAAGTTGTTAATGACTGAATCATTCAAATATAAAAAACAAAGACTTATTGAAAGATCAGCAATTCATACAGAACAATTTTTCAATTCAGGTTATATGCATTCGTTGTCTGAATACAATAATCCAACACTCAACCCAATAACAAAGATTTTGGACAAGTTTCTTTATGAAAAAATAGTATTGCATTATGACAGGAAAGGCTATTTAAAAATAGTTGAAGCTAAGCCTAGAGGTGGAAATATGGAAACCTATTCTCTAGGAATAATTAAATGATAAAAAACCGTAAAATTTAAATATTTCGAAAGGAAATAATAAATTAATGCCAGCCGCCAACAACGGGTTATAAAACATGCCGGTTTTAGTGGTATTCGAAGCGTAGACGCCCACTGGCAAGGTTTGAATCGGGTGATAGGAACGCAGCCACGCAGTCCGGCACGTTTCATACCCGCGACCGTTAATAAATTTGGAAATTGTTGTCTAATTAGATAACTTTGTGCTCGTAATTAAAATTCAATTTTGTGACAGGACAATTTTTTCGAGACACATTTGTCTACAAAAAATATTTCTGGGATTTCTATAATGCTCAAAATAAGAATGTTCAGGACAAGATTGACTTTGTAATAGGATTAGTAAGATCTCTCCGGATAGTCCCTGAAAAGTATCTGAAACATCTTGAGGGAACAAATGGATTGTACGAAATCAGGATCAAACTGGGTAGAAACATTTTTAGAGTATTTTGTTTCTTCGATGAAGGTAACCTGATTATTCTACTGGGAGGATTCCAAAAAAAGATTGACAAGACTCCTCCGAGAGAAATAGCAAATGCAGAAAAACAAAAAAAGGAGTACTATTATGAAAAATCAAAAAAATAAGAATCTGGTATCCTGGGACGATCATCTTGATCAGAAATATGGGAAAATTGGATCACCTTCAAGGGATAAATACGAACAGGAATTTGAAGCCTTCAAGCTGGGTGTACTGATTCAAGAAGCCAGAAAAAAAAGAAGTCTGACTCAGGAGGAACTTGCATTAAAAGTCGGGACAACAAAAAATTATATCTCCAGAATTGAGAATAATGCCAGTGACATCAGACTTTCGACCTTAATGAGAATTATCACAGACGGACTAGGTGGACATCTCAAGCTGACTTTAGACTTAAAATAGCACTAACCACCAACACGGACTGGGTAAGTTGTTTCCCGCTTTGCGGGACAAGTCGTCATGCTTTTTGCTTTTGCCCCTGCTCCCAAGACAGATTAGTAATGGTTCTTGCACCCGGATACGCGCATCTGCTCTCAATTTAAATCCTGCACCGTGATAAATCTTAGGCTCAAAGGTAGATTGTACCGCGACACTGCACCAGTGCCCGCAACTAAGATCCTGTACCGTGATAGTTTACCGACTTCGATCAAACTTGTACCGCGACACGCGTAATGCTCAATAAAATTTGTACCTGGACGGCAAAAAGCACGCCATCCCCTCCTCGCCACCATGACAATTCCCCTGATTAAAGCACTGGGGATCGTCAACTGGTGGCTTCGTCGGCTAACGCCCACTCAATTATACCGCCGGGCCGTTAGCCTTAACCCGGGGCAGGTGCATAGATCAGGCTTCCTTGGCATCCTGCACATAATTGAACTAAGGGAATATCGGGACAAATTACTGACAAATAAATTTGGTAATCAAAATATTATGTAATAACTTTGTAATTACATAACAAATGATTTATTCATGGAAGTTTCAGTAGTCAAAATTGGAAATTCGAGGGGGATAAGGTTTAGCAAAACCATTATCGAGAGATATAATATCCGTGATACTGTAGAAATGATTCTGGATAAAGAACATATCATCATTAAACCCCTTTCAAAACCCAGAAAAGGTTGGGATAAAGCATTCATCGAAATGCATGCAAACGGTGACGACAAACTCATTATGCCGGATATATTCGATGAAGAAAACCTTGAGGAATGGAAATAAAACAGTATCAAATTATTCTCGTAAACCTCGATCCAACAATTGGTAGCGAGATTAAGAAAACAAGGCCGTGTGTTGTGATTTCACCTGATGAAATGAACACACACCTAAGAACCGTTGTAATTGCACCAATGACAACGAGTTCAAAAAATTACCCAACACGAGTAGAAATTAAACATGACAACAAAATTGGGTGGATCGTACTTGATCAAATCAGGACTATTGATAAACAACGCATCCTCAAGGACCTTGGAAAACTTTCGAAACCAAAGGTTAAAGAAGTAAAAGCAATTCTTAAGGAGACCTTCATTGATTAAAGAAAAAATAAAAAGCTAAGGCTAACACGGACAAAATTAATAGGTTTCCCGCTGAGCGGGACAAGTTGTCACAAGTTTTACCCAGCCAAGGCGGGATTTCGTCTCCACCGGATGGCGGATCCTCAACTTTTGCTCCTGCACTCAAGACAAATTTGTAATGGTTGTTGCACCCGGACACCCAACTTCGCTGCGTTACGTTGGGTAAAAGCGCGCATCTGCCCGCAATTAGAATCCTGCACCATGACTCCGCCAGCTGGCGGATCTGGCCCCGCTGGCACGGGTACCAGGATAGGTACCCGGATGCTGCGTCAGGTACCACAACCAACCCATATTGCCGGGCCGTTAGGCTTAAATTGCTGGCTCACTGCATATAACAAGCTTTTTGGGATTCAGTACATTATATTATTTTTGCATAATACATTTCGACCCTATGAAACAAGACTGGAAAAAAGTAGATAAACAATACTATTTGCCAAAGACAAAACCGGAGTTTGTAAAAGTTCCTCCATTCAAATTCTTCTCAATACTCGGACAAGGAAACCCGAATGACAAACCATTTCAGGAAAATATTGGTGTGCTTTATTCATTGGCATATACTATCAAAATGTCTCCAAAAAACAACTTTGCCCCAAGAAACTACTTTGAATACACAGTCTTTCCATTAGAAGGCATTTGGGACTTAACTGAGGAGGCAAAAAAACTAAACTCAAAAACTCTTGACAAATCCCAACTGGTCTTTAATTTAATGATCAGACAACCAGATTTTGTAACTCCAGACTTTGCATTGGAGGCAATAGAAAGGACCAAAAAGAAAAAATATCATCCTCTACTTGAAAAAGTCAAATTTGAAATAATCGAGGACAACCACTGCATACAGATGATGCATATCGGAAGCTATGACAGTGAACCAGAAAGTTTCAAACAAATGGATGACTTCTGTCTACAAAATGGGTATAAAAGAGAATCAAAACAGCATCGAGAGATTTACCTTTCAGATTTCCGAAAAGTATCCCCTGATAAATTAAAGACTGTGCTGAGATTCAGGATCTTAAAATAAAAATCTAAGCCTAAAGCGGACGGTATGTTTAATAAGCTTGTCACACTTTTTGCCGAAGACACTCTGTGTCGTCTTGACAAAAACTGCAAGTTGACTATGGGCCTTAATGCTCTTTTTACTTTTACTCTTTTCACTTAAACCCGGACATACTATCGTCCACTTAGTTACATTGTACCGCGACCCCGCATCAACCCACGAAAATCCCTACCAGGACGGAAAAAACCGCACCATACCCTCCTTTGGACTCCGAAGCCTTGGCGAAGGAGTTCCTTGCACCGTGACAGCTTACCGGCTAAAGAAACAGGACCCTGCCCGGTTCTTGCGTCGGGTAAAACAACCTCCTCATATTGCAGGGCCGTTGTGCGTCATTATGACCAACACTCAAACAATAGGATAAATTATAAAAAGATAAAATAAAATGAAAGCTGTAATTTGCAAAAAATATGGAGAACCTGAAGTGTTAAAACTTGCCGAAGTTCCGAAACCAATACCAAAGGATAATGAGGTTTGTGTGAAAATCCATGCCACTGCTGTTACAAATAGCGATATTTTTATAAGAAGTTCAAAATTACCTTTTCCGATTATCATTCCATTTAGACTAATGATAGGAATCACAGGACCAAGAAAATTAATAATCGGATTGGTTTATTCTGGTGAGATTGAGACTGTAGGTAAAAATATTAAACGGTTTAAACCGGGTGACCTGGTATACGGAATAACAGGCTTTACTCTTGGTGCTTATGCTGAATATGTATGTTTGAAAGAAAAAGACTCAAAGGTTGGTTGTATTTCATTTAAGCCGTATAATTTAAGCCATGAGGAGGCTACAATGGTTGCTTATGGAGGATTATTGGCTTTTCAATATTTAGAGCAAGGAAATATTCAGCAAGAACAAAAAGTTCTTATATATGGAGCTTCTGGAACATCAGGAACTTTGGCCGTTCAAATTGCAAAGAAATTAGGAGCTGAAGTTACAGGAGTTTGTAGCACAGCAAATTTAGAAATGGTGAAAAGTTTGGGGGCTGATTATGTAATTGATTATACAAAACAAGATTCTGTTCCCCAAGGGTTGTATTTTGATTTTATATTGGATTCTGTCGGAAAAGCGAAAACCTCAAAACTGAAGGATTCCTGTAAAAAGGCATTATCTGCGAATGGTAAATACACTTCAATTGATAATGGTGCTTTAATAAACAGTTCACAAAGATTGAATAAAATAAAAGATTATGCTGAATTTGGTTATATAAAACCAGTCTTAGATAAAATATATCCATTGGAGGAGATAGTTGAAGCACATAGATATGTTGAAAAGGGGCACAAAAAAGGTGGAGTCGCAATTACTGTGAAACAAAAATAATTAACGCACAACATCGTGCATAAAACATTTGGCAGGCATTAATTTATCAAACGATTCTGCACGTATCGAAAGTA
The DNA here is from genome assembly GCA_937864815.1 of uncultured Bacteroidota bacterium. GTDB lineage: Bacteria > Bacteroidota > Bacteroidia > Bacteroidales > VadinHA17 > LD21. The sequence continues at coordinate 37,050 of CALMJY010000234.1, read as the reverse complement.
GTTATAACTTGATAGAAAATCGCTTCGAAAGACCAAACGTCTCATACACATAACCGTTAACGGTCATTGCAAAGTAATACGCAAAACATGGCAAGTATTAGTTTTATTCACAGCTTAAGCACGATACAGAACAGCATGTTTAAAAAACATTCTTTATTATTAGCACTGACCATATCGTTGATTTTACTTACAATAGCAATTTCAATTTACCCGGGAGGCACATACCAAGACAAGAATTCAATTGGGTTTGACTGGACAGAAAATTATATAAGTAATCTGTTTGAAGCAAGGGCGCTGAATGGCTCACATAACTCTTCCAGAATTTGGGCTTATTTTGGAATGTTAGTTTATTCAATAAGCTGTGCTATTTTTTTTGTTAACATGTCAAATAAAATCCCTGGAAAATATATTAAACGCATCATTAAATTTGTGGGCATACTTACGATGTCTTTTACGTTTTTAATTATAACGCCTTTGCATGACATAATGGTTATTATTTCAAGCTTTTTGTTTTGGAATTGCATAGGTGTTATTACTGTTTTTATTTTCATGACAAAACTCCATTTTTTCAAAATATATAGTATTATTTGCTTACTTATATTTTTTTCCACCGGTTACATATACACCTCAAGTAACTGGAACTTATTACCCATCGTACAGAAGTTAAATATGATCACTTCAATATTACTAATGTTAGGACTTGAATATTTTACCAAACAGGAAGATTTTGCTCATATTAAACAAAAAAAAGCAACGCAAGGATAAGCAACGAACCACTAGCATTCATATTGCTAATAGTGAGGCTGACAGTTGTAAACTCTACATTTGTACATCTGTTGGGCATTTATCCAAATGTTTGACTGAACTTTTTAAAACATCCCACCATCTCCAATACGTAAACCGTTAGCGTTTATTGAATTAAAAAAAACGATATAAGATAAGAATGAATAAATATTCTGAACATATAAAGGAAAAAATAATAAATAGACAAAATATTGAAAAATCTATTTGGCTCGAAAATTATGTAAAACACGACATAAAATCGTTAGGTGTCGGTATTCCTGAAATCAGAAAGATTATTGTTGCAATAAACAATGAGTTCGATTTGTCAAATCATAATTTGTCGGAACAAACCATTTTTTTAAATGATTTAATGCAAAATCAATATACAGAAAATAAACTTGCTGCAATATTGTATATTCAACTATTCTGGCAAAAAACTGAAACAAATACCATTTTGAAACTAATTTCGGAATGGTTCGATAAAGAATGGATTAGTGATTGGAATGTTTGCGATTGGCTTTGTGTAAGAATTATTACACCACTGATAGATACTAAACCTGAAATAACAGTAAATGAATTAACAAATTGGAATAATGATAGTTATTTATGGAAAGCAAGAGCATCTCTTGTTCCTTTTGCGCAATGTAAATCATTGAAAGCACATAATTTAGTAATTACAAGATTTTCGGAAACACTAATAAAACGACCTGAAAGATTTTGTAAAACAGCAGTTGGCTGGGTATTACGTGAATATTCTAAAATAGATGATAGATATGTAATTAGTTTTTTAGAACAGTATGCAGATTACACTACAAATGAAGTAATAAAAAATGCTAAAAAATATTTTTCAAAATAGAATATGGACATTAATGATTTGATAGATAATAAAAAATGAAAAACACTAACATACAATATGCGATAATTGCGGGATTTCGTCTCCGCCAACTGGCGGATCCTCAACTTTTGCTCCTGCACTCAAGATAGTTTTGTAACCGGGGATAAACCGGGACCGCGACACTGCAACAAATAAACTTTCTTTTCGTTGACTAATATATTGATTGCATCAACTTTGTACCGCAAGATCCGTAATGCTCAACCAACCTTGTACCTGGCCGTTTGCGGTCATTGTAGAGCGACACTCCGAAAATGACAATGATGGATTTAATTTCTTAACAACTAAAAATGTTTAAACAAAATATGAACGGACAACATCATTACGAAGCATTAATTAAGTGGACAGGAAACAAAGGGACGGGAACCGACAATTACCGAAATTACGACAGGAGTCATCAAATCGTAATTAGAGGCAAGACTGATATTTTAGGTTCTTCTGACCCAGCATTTCGTGGCGACAAAACAAAACACAATCCAGAAGACCTTTTGGTTTCTTCTTTATCGGCTTGTCATATGCTTTGGTACTTGCATTTATGTTCAGAAGCAGGAGTGATTGTTACTGACTATATTGACTACGCAACAGGAATAATGATTGAGACTTCAAACGGTGGTGGACAATTTACAGAAGTAACATTAAACCCTATTGTTACGGTAACTGAACAAGATATGCTTGAAAAAGCGAACGAATTACATAAAAAGGCTAATGAACTTTGTTTTATAGCAAACTCTGTGAATTTTCCAGTAAAGCATAATCCGACAGCAAAAATTTGAAAATACATATAAAGGAAAAACAACGAACCGCTAACAAGGGTTTTGCGTTAGTGGGGGGACAGTGTGAATAGAAACACTATAGCAATTAATAAACTTTGGTGCAGGCAGACAGTTTTCGGTTTCAAAAGCCCATCAACGCAAAGTCCGAAACCGTTAGGTGTCATAGTTAGGTGTACCCAGACTTGCTCTTATTTTGAGAATTTGTAACTTTACAAATATATTCAATTCAAATGAAGAGAATAAAAATTGGAAATAAGGATTATTCTAAAATAATAGTTGGAACGAATGCTTTTTACGGTCACTCACACTTTAGTGATGCTCGGGATGCAGAATATAAAAAAAGATTTTCTGATGAATACATTAAAACCGTGATTAGTATGTGTTTCAATAAAGGAGTTAATTCAATTGAAACCTGTGCCAATGAAAGGATCATAAAAATTATTAATGATTTCAAAAATGAATTTAACTTAAACTTAATCGGAACAACCAGAATTGATGAAACTTCACCTATGAAAAGTCATCAAATAAAACTCAAATACTTAATTGAGAATAAAGCAGATATGTGTGTAATTCATTCACAATTCGTAGACAGAATAAGTTCCAATGAAGAAATAAAAGGTCTTAAAACCATGATAGATGAAATTCATTCAGCCGGACTGTTAGCAGGAATTTCAACTCATAAGAATTCAACTGTTGAATTATGTGAAAAAAAATATGACATAGATGTGTATTTATACCCATTTAATATGCTCGGATTTGTATATCTGGGATATAGCGGTAAAGAAACAATAAAAGAAAGATTAGACCTCATAAATAATATTGATAAGCCATTTATAGTGATGAAGCCCTTAGCTGCTGGAAGAATTCCTCCAAAAGAAGGATTGGAATATATTCTGGACAATATTAAGGATAGCGATATAATTACTCTGGGAATTGGTTCAATAGAAGAAGCTGAAGAATCAATTAATATTATTGATTCGTATTTATCTGATAAATAACCTCATACACATCATTCAGGGGTAATTAATAAAACTAACTTCATGACAAAAAAATAATACGACCACCGAACACTGACAATATGGGTAAGTTGTTTCCCGCTCTGCGGGACAAGTCGTCACGGTTTTTGCTCCCGATAGCTATCGGGACTGCCCGGTGCTCGCGTCGGGTTACGCTTACTAAAACATACCGCCGGTTAGCACAAATAGCTGGCAGGACTACAAATTAGGTAAGCCTATTTTAAATTAGATACTGATACCTATGACAATACTAGTAATCAATTAATTATACGAATTAGGGTTTGAGTTTTGCATTTATTGAACCCACTTCGGGGTTCACTATTATATCGTGTTATCGACCACGGGTTTACACCCGCGGTTATTAATATTAAATCCTTTCAGGATTTTACAAAACGAAACCACGAATGTGATTTAATATGAATAATCCCGTACAAAGTGAGGGGTAAGAAGAAATAAAGAAACCTGAACCCCAGAGTGGGTTCAATAAATAGATACAATATTATATGGAATTAAAATTATCAGATGATTCAACCCTTAATTAACATTAATTATAAGATTCTTTTTTTGCGACAACTAATAAGTCTTAAAAGATAACTTTTCTCCTTGATTTTCCTTTTCAAAATACGAAGCATCTTAAAACCACAAATAATATGAAAAGACTAAATCAAATCACTGTTGTAATTGCCATTGTTTCGATAGTCGCTGCGATATTAACACTTTCAAAAAAAAGAGCAAGTATTTATCCATTTATGACTGCGACTGCGTCCAATATTAATTCAGGTATACAAGAAAAACCAGAAGAAAAACTTATTCCAGGATCTTGTACAATATTCTGTATTTCATATAATGGATCTGTTTTTATGGGAAACAATGAGGATTGGAAAAATCCTTTAACATATTTCTGGGTTAGACCTGCCAAAGAGGGTGAATATGGAATTTTGTACTTCGGATTTGATGATTTCGGACCACAAGGTGGAGTCAATGAGAAAGGACTGGCATTTGATGGTAATGCACTGCCTTATGTTAGTATTAATTCACATCCGGATAGACTTCAACCATCTGAAGCTATTGTTAACAACATTATCATGCAGAAATGCTCAACTGTTGAAGAAGCAATAAAAATGGCAACCTCCTATGATTGGGGCAAAATATATAGTGGTAAATTTGCAGGACAATACTTGCTTGCAGATGCCACAGGAGATGCAGCAGTCATTGGTTTTGGAACAGATGGGGAATTAGCTGTAACAAGGAAACCGAGTGGAAATGGATATATTGTATCAACTAATTTCAATCGAGCAAATCCTGAAAACAGATATGGTACCTACCCTTGCAGACGTTTTGATGTAGCAAGCAAGATGCTGGAGAGTATTAACAAAGAAGAGGATTTAACAACGGATTTTATTGCATCTGTTTTAGATGCAACACATGAAGATGGCAGAACAATCAAAACTCTATATTCAAATATTTTTGATCTTAAAAACGGCATTGTTTACTTATATTATATGCATGATTTTAAAGATGTATGCAAACTTAATACGTATGAAATTATCAATAGCAAACAGCCGCCCAAAAGAATCAAAGATATTTTTCCACAAAATATTTCAGAAAACGAATCAGTCGGCAATCAAAATAATTCACTTAAAGTTGGACTAATAGTCGGCTGGATCATTTTAGTTATCGGATCTCTAACAATAGCATTCAGTAAAATTTTTAGGTATAATGGGATATCTAGTAAAATAAAAGTGTTCTGGATATTAATAATTCTTTTTCTGGGACCAATTGGACTAGTTTTTCTTACCATTGCCAAAAATCGGAACCAGATAAATAAATAAAAACTTGTGCTAACACGGACAATGTTTAATAAGCTTGTCACGGTTTTTGCCGAAGACAAAGAGTATCGAATAGTTGGAACATTTCCCGGAATGGTAAACAGAGTGATGTATAATAGCACAATGCCAGACAGGTATCCATTAAATGCTTTGACAGTTGTTTACGTAAATGTTTTAGTTGGTTGGCTCTTCTATTTTTTTGCGGCATTGCTTGGACAAAATGCGGTGTGGCTTGGCATCGCTACAATTTTAGTTTCACTTGGAAACACAATTGCACATACAATAGTCTTTAATGTTAAGGGTAAGACTTTTTATAATGCCGGACTGGCAACAAGATGGTTGTTTTTTGCACCTTGCATTTACTTTTTCTTTGTCACTATCCACCAAGAAAATTTAGTTACTTTGACCGACTACTTTATAGGTATTCCATTAGGAGTGGTGTTAAATGTAGTAGGTATATTAAAATTTATTGATTGGTTTGCAGACAAAGACACAAAATATGTTTTTGAACAGAGAAATTTATTACCGGGTGACAGAAAGACAAACAACGACCGCTAACAACGTGTTGCCTCAATTGGCGGTGACATGCAAAATTGAAACTGAGTGCTACTATCAAACTTTTGTACAAATTGACAGTGAAGTGCTCTGAAATCGTCAACTGCGGCAAAATGCAAAACGTTAGCTGCCACACGATACTCATTCCCATATAATCTGCAGTGACAAAGATTAGTTTACAAAAAACATAGCTATGATTGAACTTAAAAATAAAAATGTAATCATCACAGGTGGCTCACGTGGAATTGGTCCAGTAATAGCTGAATCTTTGATTATTAATGGTGCAAATGTAGCTATTTCTGCCCGCTCAGAATCTGCTCTACAAAATGTCGCAGGACATTTGTCTAAAACCGGATCAAAAGTACTTACAGTGGCAGTTGATTTAAATATCCAATCTCAACGCGAATTGCTTGTTGATTCTGTTCTAAAAGAATTTGGCACAATCGATATTTTAATAAACAATGCAGGGTTGGAAACAGAAGGAGCCTATGCCGAACTACCTTGGACGGCAATTCAGGAAACAGTAGAGGTAAACTTACTGGCTCCCATGGCTTTGACACGACTCATACTGCCTTTAATGTTAATGAATAAATCCGGACACATCATCAATATTGCTTCGATCGCTGCCAAGAGTGGAGCACCATACGCCGCAGTTTATTCTGGAACAAAAGCAGGATTGGCTGAATGGACACGTGGGCTTCGACTGGAACTCGCAGGAACAGGAGTTCGCTTTTCAACTATTTTCCCTGGCTATGTTACGGAGGTGGGTATGTTTGCTCGATTCGGTAAAAAATCACCCTGGATTATTGGATCCTGTTCTCCCAATCAAGTTGCTAAAGCAGTTTTAAATGTAATCCAAAAACGGAAAATTGAAATAATAGTTAACTCCAGGCCGTTAAGATATTCTTTTATAATAAATGAATTGTCACCAAAATTAGGTGATTGGCTTATGCATATCTCCAAAGCTGTCGATTTTCAACGTAGAAAGATCGGAAAGTAAAAAAAAATTACTTGATTCAATACATGATTTCGAAATAAGTGCAGCACCTGACACGGACAATGGGTAAGTTGCTTGTCATTATAAAACACCAGACAATAAGCATGATACGTGATAAGTTTATATTTAAAAGTTTAAACATAAAGAAGAATATTTATGAATTCAAACAATCCAACTAATCAGATTAATGACATTTCATTAAGAAATTCGGCAATCATCGCTGGAATTGGATTAATTCTCATGGCGATACTGGCTCCAATTACAAACTTTGCGATTTTACAAAAGCTTATAGTGCAAAATGATACTGCCAAAACAGTCAGCAATATTGTTACATCAGGAGGACTATTTCGTTTTGGGATTTGTGGCTTCTTAATTGTGGCTATTCTCGATATAGTTGTTGCTTGGGCACTTTATATTTTTCTAAAACCCGTGAATAAAGGTTTATCTCTGCTTGCTGCTTGGTTTAGGATTGTTTACGCAACAATTTTAGCTGTCGTGTTGATTAATCTTCTCAATGTTCTGCAACTTCTTCATGGAGCAGATTATTTGGCATCTTTTACAACAAACCAAATACAGACACAGGTTATGCTGTCCCTTAATACCTTTAATCTTGGTTGGGGATTTGGACTAATAATTTTTGGATTTCATTTACTGCTACTTGGATATTTGGTTTTTAAAGCTGGATACATGCGGAAGATTTTAGGAATTCTATTAATATTGGCATCATTGGGATATTTGATTGATGGATTTGGTAAACTTCTGTCTGCTGATTACAATGTCAATATTTCAATGTTTACATTTATCGGAGAGGTAATACTTATTTTCTGGCTCTTGATTAAAGGAAGGAAAATTAAAGAAGAGAATTAAAAAAATAAAGAACGCACTACAACGGCTCATAGGCAATGGTGGGCTTGTGGCGTGTTAAACGTCCCGTCTCGCAGGTAGGTCTGAAACGTGGGATACAGAAGCAGCCACGAAGCCCGCCACTGCTCATAGCCGCAAAACGTTAGGTTTCATTGCCTTCACCATTCAGATTTATTACTTTTTTATGACCAGCTTGTCCCGACCCTCTTTGAAACTGATAATTGATGGTTTTGATTTTAATTCTAAAAGCTTGAACATGTTTATTTTCTTCATACTGGCCATCGCTTCACAAGTCTGTGGTACACTTTTTACCGGGACATAAAAGGCAACAGAAACCTAACATCTTTATTATACCTGATTTTAAAAAGAAGACTTTTACTCAGGATTAAAACATGGCAGGATTAATATTTGTTTTATTCGGCTTAGTTGCTCTTGGCTTTTTAATCTATTCCATATTTCATTTAAAAAAATTGAATATTACAATTTCTCATCCAAGAGTAATTGTCGAATTTATATTATTCCTAATATTTCTGACTATTGGGATATTATTGATATTAAACCATTTAAGAACTTAAAAAACAACGAAAACCTAACACGGTTAATGCTAAAATAAAACAGAATCATCATGGATAAACTTGATAACAAAACTATTATACGACACTATATAGAGCGCATTGAAAATACAGGAGATGTGTCTAATATCAGTGAATTCATATCACAAGACTATACAGAGGTATATGAAGGTGAACGCTATCCTATTGGAATCCAAGGAGCCATTGATCATGTTCTCGGTGTACGAAGGGTTTTCCCAGATCTAACACTAACCATAGAAAATCAAATTGCTGAAGGGGAATGGGTTGTAACAATCTTTTCAGTTACCGGCACTTTTAAAGATGAATGGTTCGGGATGAAACCAACAGGAAAACCGATAACATTTACTGGAGTTAATGTAGACAGGATCAAGGATGGAAAAATTATTGAACATGGAGGTGCAGCCAATATGTTTGATCCGTTGCTGAAAGCAGGAGTAATTCAAAAGAAATAATTAAGTACTGCCCACAACAAAGGCTATAAAATAATGGCGGGTGAAGTACATAATTGAAAGCTCATAACCCGCACCGGCATTAGTGTTGGTTGACAATGGACAACCACGCAAACCGCCACTATTTATAGCCTCAACCGTTAGCTTGCATTCAAAATACTGCTCCTAATCGAATTTTGTTTAACGATTTGATTAAATCTCAAGATTAACCACATGAAACCTTCACTTTCCTTTGAAAAACATCTTATTGCACCCTGCGGTATGAACTGCGGGACTTGCATAGCATATCTTCGGGATAAGAACAAATGTCCGGGTTGCAGGATCAAATCTCCAGACAAAGCCCTGTCAGTCAGACAGTGCATCGTTCCAAAATGCAGCTATCTTCAGAAAACAACATCAAAATTCTGCTATGACTGTGTGAAATTCCCATTCCAGAGGATTAAAAATCTGGATAAAAGATACCGTACTAAATATAGGACAAGTTTCATTGAGAATCTGACAATGATTAAGGAAAATGGATTGGATAACTTTCTTGCATTTGAATCAAAACGAAGGACTTGCATAAATTGCGGATCAGTTTTGAGTGTCCATCGAGACAATTGTATCAAATGTAACAAGACAATTAAAAATTGAATCGCCTTATAACAAGGATAATAAAGTGCATTTGTATTGTCATGGTTTTGCTTAGCTCCTGCTCCCAGGACAAATTTGTGATGTTTCTTGCACCGTGACTCCGCCAGGTACTGTCCTAGGGTTACACCTGCTGAAACATACCACCTGGCCGTTAGTGGTCATTCCCCGTACCGATTTGATATTCAGTTAAGTTAGTAAGATGACGATTCAGAAAGATTGATCGTCAGCAGATATCTCAACAAAATCCTGATTCCATTGTTTTATTATAAAAAATTATCTTACATAAGATTATGGCAACAAAGGATAAATGGATTAAAGGTAAGATATATATACCTTACTTAAATATAGATTAACAGGACATATTGGAGTAAATAAATAGCTGATTTAAGAGAGTACCAGACGCAAAAAACAGTAATAATCTGGAGTAAAATAATTTTATGAATGATATAATGCGAAATTTCAAATTATGGTACTTGGATGGTATAGATTTTCTTATAACTGTCTTTTTCGTTTTCAGATATCACAAGAAGAATGTTAAAGTAAGATCTGACATATAATAAATAATTAAGAATCCTTTATAGCAATGAAATGAAAAAAACATATTTAATAATAGCAGGACTTTTTACAATATTCGTATTGGGCTTTTATCTGAATACGGTTCTTGCCAGAAATTCAACGAACAACCACTCAGCAATAACAAAAACAGAAAAACAAAACAATATGAAATTAGGAGCATTCTCAATCAGTCTTAGCGTAAAAGACTTAAAGACATCAAAAGATTTTTACGAGAAATTAGGTTTCACCATTTTCGCTGGAAGTATGGAACAAAAGTATCTGATAATGAAAAACGATAAAGCACTCATCGGACTTTTTCAGGGAATGTTTCAAGGCAACATTCTGACCTTTAATCCGGGTTGGGATGAGAATGCAATCAACCTGGAAAATTTTGACGATATCCGTAAAATTCAGATGCAACTTAAAAACAGCGGACTCAGACTTACAAGGGAGGCTGACGAAAAAACAGAAGGACCAGCAAGTCTTATGTTAACTGATCCTGACGGAAATGTGATTTTAATAGACCAACATCGTTAATATCAAAGGATATGAAGGCAAACGGTAAAACAGTAAAGGAAATATTAACAAACCTGCCAAATGACAGAGCAGAACCTTTTAACAAATTACACGATATTATTATTCAAAACCTGCCAGATGGTTTTGAAGCAGCCATAAGTTATGGGGGCTTGGGATATGTCGTTCCACATGCAGTTTATCCAGCTGGTTATCATTGCAAACCAATCGAACCATTACCATTTGCAGGAATTGCTTCGCAGAAGAACTCTATTAATTTTTACCACATGGGTATCTATTCCAGCCCTGAATTATTGCACTGGTTTGTAACAGAATATCCAAAATATACAAAGCAAAAACCTGATATGGGTAAAAGTTGTATTCGTTTCAAAAAATTTAACGACATTCCGTACAAACTCATTGGCGAACTAATGAAAAAAATGAGTGTGAGTGAATGGATAAATATTTATGAGAAAAATTTAAAAAAATAAAACAACGGGCCGCTAACACGGTCAATGGACTGCGCCACCAACGATTACTCCCTCAACCACCGGGCCGGTAGGTGGCAGGTATCGCAGCTCTGCACATAGAGGCTTACCTTTAAGAAACTTTTGTTATCTTTGAAAAAACAGTTTACCATGACAGTTTCCGATTTAAAACTCAGAATTTTCAGACAGATTGATTCCCTTGAAAAAGGCAAACTGGAGGAGTTTTACGGAATTCTTCTAAATTACATCAACGGACAAAAAGATATTTCTGAATGGGATAAGCTATCTAACAGTCAGAAAAATGGAATTTTGAATGCGATCGATGAAATAGAATCGGGCAAAGGAATTCCTAACAAGACTGTCCTGACAAAATTCCGTAAAAAGTACAGTAATGCATAAGCCAATTATCTGGTCACCATTATCAGAAAAAGACTTTGCATTAATCCTTGATTACCTTGACAAGAATTGGGGGCAGGAGGTTTCAATAAATTTCATTAACCTAACCGAAAATTCCATAGAACTGATTTCCATAAATCCCAGACAATTTCCCTTTTTCCATAGAAGAAAAAAGATAAGAAAGTGTGTCCTGACTAAACATAATACACTGTTCTATCGAGACGGGAAAACAAATATTGAAATCTTAAGAATATACGATACAAGACAAGATCCTGACACCCTTACATTTAAATAGCACCCGACCACATATACTGTCACCTTCAAATATTAAATATGGAATTCAACAGGAAATGCTGGAAGTCTGCTTTTTGGATTCTTTTTATTTGCTGGACTATTGGAGCAGGTCTTTATATGATGAGAGTCCATGGTGGATTTCTTACAAATTATTTATCAGATCTGACATTCCCTGCCTGGTTCTATATTTATATTCGCGGACTTTGGAACAATGAGAATAGAATTCCTAAGCTTATAATATTTGGGGACTGGTTCGGACTTTCACCAGAAAGATCTTCCATTTCCATTTTTCTGGTCGGAGTGATAACAGAATTACTGACCAAATACTGGCCAAATGGACCAGTCGCAGGAACATATGATTATCTTGATATAATATCATATGCAGTTGGACTGCCAGTCTGCTACTATCTTGACAAAAGGCCATTCAGAAGAACTTAGAACAGGATCAGCACTTGACCCCGGTAAATAGAGTCAATTCTCATGTCATTGTTTTAAGTGACTCTGACCTTATACAGGTCCGTGATAATAAACCACCACCGCGCCTGCACTCAGAGAGTCCTGTACTTTGTATGCAGAAACCACACCCCTGGCAGTCAGGTGCAACCGGCAGCAATTGTGACCAAATTTTTTAATAAATTTAGGATGAAATAACTTATTTACCCTGGAGAAAATGACAAAGAAGATTAAATGGATTAAGGTTTTGTTTATCATTGGGATTGCTGCAATGATAATTGGTGCTGTTGATCCTTTGGAAGGATCAGTTGTTATACTTGCCGGCAGCGCATTTATTACACTCTCAACTTTCCTAAACAAAGACAGATACCGGAAAATATTCCTGGTTTCATTTCTGATGATAATACTCGGAATATTCTTTCTTTTCTATCTTTCATCTCTCGGAGGTTTTGGAGGTAACTCAGCTTTGTCATGGTGGTGGGGATTATTAATTATTCCCTACCCAATAGGATGGCTGGTGTCAATAGCTTTATTGATTATTATGGCCTTCAGGAAAAAGGAAAATACAAAATCAGAAGTAGTATGACGGTTGACGATTACATCAAATCCTTTCCTGAAAATTTTCAGGTACGAGTGAATCAAATCAGGGATATTTAAAAGAAATGCTCCTGAAGTTAAGAAATCCTTGTTAGCATGACCCAAATTGTTTCTTATATGAAAAGACGCCTGTTTATACTGACATCATTGCTTTATTTCTTTATTGTAACTGACAATTCCCCAGCTCAAAAAACAGGTGAAAAGTTTATTGATAATTCTCCAGGTTATGATATTGCAGTCTACTACTTTCCGAATTACCATAATAACGATACCAGAAATGAACAACGCTATGGAAAAGGCTGGTCGGAGTGGAATCTGATCAGGGATGCATTGCCCAGGTTCGAAGGACATGATCAGCCGAAGATACCCCTCTGGGGATATACAAATGAGTCGGATCCTGAGGTAATGGAGATGAAAATAAATGTTGCTTCAGAATACGGTGTTGATGTATTTATCTATGACTGGTATTACTACAATGACGGCCCTTTCCTGGAGAAAGGGCTTGAAGATGGATTCCTGAAAGTTGAGAACAATAATAAAGTAAGGTTTGCCCTGATGTGGGCAAATCATGATTGGGTTGATCTTTTTCCGCGTAACCCCGAAATACCTGCAGCTCCCTTGTTTTATCCGGGTGTTGTTACACCTGAAACATTTGATAAAATGACTGATTACATCATATCAAACTATTTCAGCCGGCCTGAATACTGGAAAATTGGCGGGTGTCCATACTTTTCAGTTTATGAACTATATATGTTCATTGAAAGTATGGGTGGTAAAGAAAAAGCATGGGAAGCCCTGGAATCATTTCGTAATAAAACAAAAAAAGCCGGATTCAGGGATCTGCATCTTAATGCAGTTGTCTGGGGTGTGAAAATACTTCCGAATGAAAAAGAGCTTAAAGATCCGGCAGATGTACTTGATTACCTTTCGTTTAACAGCACTACTTCGTATGTATGGATTCACCATGTTGCATTAAGCCAGTTCCCCGAAACTGAATATACTGAAGTTCAGGAAAAATACTTTAATTTCTGTGATTCATTTGCAAAAACTATAAAACAACCATATCATCCGAATGTTACTTTGGGATGGGATGCAACGCCACGATGCAGTCAGAAAGTTGCTTTTGAAAACTTCGGTTACCCCTGTATGGCAGTTTTAAAGAATAATACACCGGAAAACTTTCAAAAAGCTTTGCAAAAAGCCAGATCATGGTCTGACAAAAATTATGAAACAAATAAGATAATAACCATCAACAGCTGGAATGAATGGACTGAAGGCAGTTATCTCGAACCTGAAAGGAAATATGATTATCGTTACCTTGAGGCTATTAAATCTGTTTTTAAAATGAAATAAAAGAGATGAAAAACTCATTTAGAATCTACTTACTTGCTTCGGTTATTCTGCATGGACTGATTATCAATGCCCAGGTAATGACTCAGGAAGTCAGAAGTAAAATGTTATCCCGTGCAGCTGAACTTGAATTAAAAACAAACTATAAAGCACCTCCGGGAGATGCTCTTTCGCATAATACCGCAGGTTATGTCAAAATTATGTGTTCGGCAGTATTCATTACAGGTCTCTCACCTGATTTCGCTGCGGAAAATGTCGGATACTTTACAGCTCCTTATTCAGAAAGAGCAAAGGTTGGAAAACCAATTATAGATTATGAAAGGAAATCTGTTTCGGTTACGCTTCCAAACGGAGTTACCAGAACTGCAATTTATACAGAAGGGCAAGGCTGCATATGTTTACCCGAAGGGAGCGATTCTCTCTATTTCAAACCTGTAAATGTCTATTCCGACCTTCCCGATGCAACTGTCACTCCATGGCCTATGGGGGACGTGGTTAATGAGAAGGACAATCCTTCCGGCATTGACATGACAAAGGTAAGGCAGGCTGTTGACTCAGCATTTGCTCCGGATAAAGCGCTGACAGCAGCTTTTGTAGTTACATACAAAGGGAAAATAGTTGGTGAGAAGTATGCTCCCGGAATTAAAATAAACACGCCTCTGGAAAGCTGGTCGATGGGTAAAAGCCTGTCTGCCACTATTATGGGCATACTGATTCAACAGGGAATATATAAGCTGGATCAACCTGCGCCAATTCCTCAATGGCAAGGCAAGGGTGACGGAAGGTCAAAAATCAGAATCAGGGATATCATGCAAATGTCAAGCGGATTATATTGCAGAGCCCCTCAGGACCCGGATTATGACCCCTCGCTGGGCTACCCTGACCATTTATATCTTTATACAGGTGGAATCAATTCATTTGAATATGCTGCTAACCTGCCTCAGCAATGGCCGCCAAACAGTATTGGCCGTTATCGAAACTGTGATCCCGTACTCATTAATTATCTGAATCGGCTGGGAATAGAGGGTAAAGGCGAAAATTACCATACTTTTGCGCAAAGAAATCTGTTTGATAAGATCGGGATTCGTACCATGGTAATGGAAACAGATCCTTATGGAAACTTTTTAACTCAGGGTTATGAGCTTGCTTCAGCCCGGGATTGGGCCAGGTTAGGGAATCTGTATTTGCAAAAGGGTGTTGCAAATGGTGAACTAATATTACCGGAAGGATTCACAGAGTTTGTCAGTACCCTTGCAGAGTCATGGGTTGATGATGGACGACCGGTATATGGTGGTCTGTTCTGGATAAACGGAGATGGCGGATTTCCAATTCCGAAAAATTCATATATGATGCGGGGCGCAGGTGGCCAGTCTGTTACAATTATTCCGTCGCGTGATTTAGTAATTGTCAGGCTTGGTCATTATAAAGGACAACAGGAAGGGGAAAAAGCACTGAAAAAAGCGTATACCTTATTAATGGAAGCAATTCCTGAAAAAAAGAACTGAATCATCTGCTGTAAATGAGTTATTATCAGACTAAAAGGTCAAATTTTTTTATCAAACCTGCTGAGCAAGCTTTGAAAATTCAAAATCAGCTCAGGTTCATGTATTTATACTAATAAATACATACAGGGTAGTTTGCTTCACCGATATGAAACCAAAACTCCGTATTTTGCTGACAGGTGCTTCAGGTGCAGTGGGACATGAAGTCCTGAGAAAATTAATTCTTCAGAAAGAGTTAATCGATATAACAGTATTTGATTTTAAATCAACCCATTCTCAAAAAATTCTTTCTCCCTGTAAAAATGATGCCAGGGTCATTTTCGGGGACATCACAAAATATGATGATGTCAGAAAGGTTGCAGCCGGTGTTGATGTAGTCATTCATCTGGCTGCGTTAATTCCGCCACTGGCAGATGACCTTCCTGAACAGGCATTTCAGGTAAACACCCGGGGGACGGAAAACCTTGTAAGAAATCTTGAGCAGCATTCACCTGACGCTTTTTTCCTTTACAGTTCTTCAATCTCTGTTTATGGAGACAGGGTTGAAAATCCATTAATAAAGGTAGGAGACAATCTCACACCCAGCGAAGGTGACTACTATGCCACCACAAAGATAAAGGCAGAGCAAATTATAGCAGAAAGCAGGTTAAAGTGGAGCATATTCAGGCTGACAGCCATTATGGGTCAGCATAAGATATCAAAACTTATGTTCCATATGCCACTTGTTACTCCTCTGGAAATATGTACCATGGAAGATGCTGGCAGAGCATTTGTTATGGCAATTGAGAAGAGAGATCTTCTTACAGGAAAAATATTCAATCTCGGGGGTGGCAAAAATTGCAGAACGACATACAAAGATTTTTTAGATCGCTCATTCGGAATAATGGGATTGGGCAGATGCGACTTCCCTGTAAAAGCATTTGCAGATAAGAACTTCCACTGCGGATTATATGAAGATGGTGATGATCTGGATGCCATACTTCATTTCCGCAGGAATTCACTTAATGACTATTTCGGAGAGTTAAAAAAATCCGTTCCACCCTGGAGAAAAATCATCACCTCAGTCTTTAAAAAACAGGTAAAGTACTATTTATTAAAAAAATCAGAGCCATTTCAGGCATATATAAAAGGAGATGCCAGGATGATCGGACATTACTTCAGAACTAACTGATACTATCAAATGAAGTTCTTAGAATTGAACATAAAGGCCGGGTAATTGTTAAACAGGAAAATCAGGGTTTCTTTTTGACTTAAAACCATGGCAAGCCAGACAACAAAAAAGGCATTATCAACAGAACAACGTGAAAACCTGATCAGAACACTGAAAGCCCGTTTTGAGAAAAACAATATCCGTCATAAAGGTCTTAAATGGGATGATGTGCATGCAAGGCTCGAACAGAAGAACTCCGTTGAAAAATTGTGGTCACTCAATGAAATGGAAGCAACTGGTGGTGAGCCAGATGTTATCGGCCAGGATACAAAAACGGGTGAATACATCTTTTATGATTGTTCAGCCGAAAGTCCTGCAGGTCGGCGCAGCTACTGTTACGACCGTGTGGCCCTTAACTCAAGGAAAGAAAACAAACCAAAGAACAACGTTATTGATGCAGCAAATGCCATGGGCATTGAACTGTTAAATGAAGAAGAGTACAGGGAGCTGCAGAAACTGGGAAATTTCGATACAAAAACATCCAGCTGGATAAAAACCCCTTATGAGATCAGAAAGCTTGGTGGAGCACTCTTTGCCGATCGCCGCTATGATAAAGTCTTCGTATATCATAATAGTGCTCCATCTTATTATGGTGTAAGGGCTTTCCGTGGCTGCCTGAGGATATAAATCATAGTCTCAAAGAGCGACACAGAATTCTATGCAGAAAGTAATGTATTAATTTAATAAACTTTTGCTATGGAAACGATAAAGGAAATTCTGAACTCGAAAAGGAAACCAAAAGAAAAAGTATCTGATTGTAAAGATATTATACTTAATGACCATAAACTCTTTAAAGAGCTAATTGAAATATTAGAAACCGGAACAGAAGTTGAGAAAGGGAATTGTGCCGATATTATGAAAAATGTAACAGCGGAAAAACCTGATATAGCAGAGCCCTACATAGATATTCTGATAAAATACATAAATTACAAAACTCCCAGAGTAAAATGGGGAGTACCTGAAGCTATCGGTAATATAGCAAAGAAGCATCCGGAAAAAGTTGAAAAAGCAATTCCCCTATTATTTAAGAATACCGTCGAAAATAAAGATAATTCAACAGTTATAAGATGGTGTGCGGCATATGCTCTTTCAGAGATTGCAAAAGTTTCCAGGAAAGAAGAACTGATTAACCGGATTGAGGAAGCAGCAAAAAAGGAGACTAACAACGGAGTTAAAAATGTGTATCTGAAGGCTATTAAAGAAGTGCAAAAGAACAAATCCTGACCTGAGAAAACTATAAAAACAGTAAATAATCAGTAGTATAATACTTTTAATGATATCTTTATTTATTCCTACATAATCAACAATTCTGGTATGAAACCATCTTTCTTAATTTGGGTTAATTTGATGTTGCTGGAAATTCCTATTTGGGCACAACCTGATTGTTCTGCACCATCGACCGGATTGATTCCGATTAACGATTTAAAGAAAAAAACATTCAATGGTTGGACAGGCGGATTGTACCCGGGCGGTTCAAATTTTTTACCAGAGGCTCATAAGGTTGCAGGTATGAAAATTACTGCTGAGAAGGTATGTCCGAGAGATATGGAAGGAAAGCCTGATCTTTTAAGTGGTAAGATTGTCTGGCTGTCGATTGGTATGTCAAACACTACCATGGAGTCTCAACAATTTCTGAAGCTTGCAGGTGAATACATAAATAAAAAACCTGAACTTGTTTTTGTAGATGGGGCTGTGGGAGGTATGCCAGCCAGTGTCATTTCAACCGGAAATAATCCAAGATATTATAATTACTGGAATACCGTTGACACCCGACTCGCAAATGCCGGAGTGACTTCAGGCCAGGTACAGATAATCTGGTATAAAGAGGCAAATATTGCAAATTCAATACCCATAATGATCTACTTTGACTCCCTTGTAGTTCAGACAAAAAGGGTAATGAACATCATTAAACAAAGGTTTCCAAATGCATCTATTTGTTACATGGCATCAAGGATATCTGCCAGGTATGCTGCCACAGCTTTAAACCCGGAACCTTATGCTTATTATACCGGATGGGCAATAAAAAAAGTAATTGAAGATCAGATTAACGGAGATACATTACTAAGTTACTCAGGTCCTGGTGCCAGATCACCATGGCTTTCATGGGGGGTATATTTGTGGTCTGACGGAGCCACTCCCCAGGCTGCAGATAAAAATATTTTCTGGAGCTGTCCGTCAGATTTTCAGAATGATGGAATACATCCATCAGTGCCCGATGGAGCAAAGAAAGTAGCAGAGATATTGATGAATTTCTACCAGAACGATACATTGTCCTGTAAATGGTTCTTCAAGGATCCACCTTCTTTCTGCCATTAAGATTCGGGTGTCGCCAATAAACTGAACTATAACAATACTCCTGAAAGATTCACAACTAAGCTAATATCATAGATTAGCAGAAATATTTTGTTTGTTTCTGATTTCAGTTAAGTATGAGTCTGCTTATATATTTTTATAGATAGTTAAAAGATCCGTATAAAGTTTCTTATACTGACCAAATTTAGAATTGTAGAATGAATCAAGCCTGGGTTCAACATTTGAAACAGGCTTTACCCATTGTTTGGTTATATCCCTGACATCAATCTTTTCATTACAGGCTTTGGCAAGCATTGCAGCTCCCATGCAGCCGGCTTCTGATACATCAAGTACAGTTATGGGCATACCCGTCACATCAGCCTTTAGCTGAACATGTTTCAGCGATTTTGCCCCTCCTCCTATTATTCTTAATTCCCTGACCTCATAACCTGATTGTCTCAGTATCTCCAGGTTCAGTTTTATTTCAAATGCAACTCCCTCAAGCAGTCCTCTCAGTATCTCCAGCCTGGTAACATTCATATCAAGTCCAAGAATTGTGCCTTTTACGTTTACATCGAAATAGGGAGTTCCTGATGGGGTGAAATATGGTAGCACCATTATTCTTGAAGGTTCTTCAGGCAGTTCATTCATCAGCAATTCATATGGATCACACTTAAGCCTGCGTGCCTCTTCTTTTTCAGCCAGACCAAACTGGTCGCGGAACCATTTCAGTATGTTCCCTCCGGTAAGACTGAAGGCAACCGTTGCATACATCCCCGGGGCAGTATGATCATAGGTACACAAATTGCTCTTTCGAAGCTCATCAGTGAAGACAGGTCTGCTAAACGCCGGAGTAATACATTCTACCGTTCCTGAGGACCAGACTGCAATTCCGGGGTCAACAGCACCTGCACCAAGACCGGAACAGGGCTGGTCATGTCCACCTGTAACTATAAATGTATCGGGTGAAAGGTTGAGTGATTTTGCAATATCGCCTGAGACATAGCCGGCAAGGGTACCTGACCGTAATGGTTTGGAAAGCTTCCCGGCATCGAGACCTATCCTGTCGAGAATAGTAGTGTCCCATCTGTGAGTTACAACATCAAAAAGCATTGTCCTTCCGGCGAGCGGCCATCCCATAGATGGATTTGTTATCCCCAGCCTGTACTGAAGAAGATCCTCAAAACAGAGGATCCGCTGTGCAGCTGACCATATTTCCGGTTCATTTTCCCGCACCCAGAGCAGTTTGAAGAGTGAGAACATAGGATACGGTGTATGACCGGTTATATTATAAAGTTTCTCCTCACCGAACTCCCTCGTCCAAGGCAATATCAGATCATTTGCCCTGATATCGGATGAAACAAGTGCATTGCAAAGAGCCCTGCCATTCTTATCAATAAGTGTAAATGCTTCTCCCTGGCTGGAAATGCCGATTCCTTTTACGGAACCCGGTCCTGCTGCTGCAGACGCCTCTCCTATAACATCAAAACACTTAGCTATTACTTCATCCGTATCAAGCTCGGCCCATCCGGGATGTTTCGAAATAATATTGTAATCCCTGTATGATGCTGAGAGCTGATGACCGCTATCATCAAAAACTACTGCTTTGCAGCCGCTTGTGCCTATATCAATGCCAAGGTATTTTTGCATCGGTTAAATAATTAAACGTACCAGAGATCGAGGTAATCAGTCACAATCCGTTTCATTTCCCCGAAGATGATATCCTGCCTGTAAACCGTTGTGTAGTGAGATAAGGATGCTTTCGAATTTCTGTCCGCTTTCTCCCCTAGCAGACCATTACTGATCATCTGCTCAGTCTTTGCACTTCCGGTTACCTTTGCCGCATTCCTTACCATATCCTCAAACAGTACGGGTGCTGTATTTCTTTCGAGTATTGTCCAGATATTGACTTTGGCAATTCCGTCGCTGAAAAGGTTTCTGACCTGATCATTGCCTACTGAGGAAGTACCATGGAGGACCAGTTTTGTACCGGTAAGCCTGCTGATATCCCTGGCCAGATCACCGTGATACTTTAGATCAGCGGCGCTTGCACGGTGTTCGGTACCAAGGTTTGCAACAATAAAATCGGCCCCTGTCTGATTCAGGTATTTTACTGCCTGCTCTGGTGTTGTCAGGTCACTTCTTTCATCGCCGGTTGCATCAACAATCTCATCACAGGCGCCTTCAACAACAATATCCTTGCCGCATCGTGCTATAAACTCAGCTGTCCTTTCAATATTTTCATCAAAAGGCAATGCGGATGCATCATACATTATCATCGAGAACCTGTTCATATCCCACTCCAGCAGAGCTTTGTCGCTGTCCCACTGGGTATGATCGAGATGGATCATGACATTCAGCTTTTCAAACGGAGATCCTTTTGACGTAAGCACCTCAATATCTGCAAGAAACAATTTAAGCCCTATATCCCATTGCCGTGTATGTGTATAATAAACTGACTGGCTCCGGTGACTGTACTGGTTAGTGATTCCGATTGTAACCGGGAGATCAGGCTTTCCTGTTTTCCTGCTGTAATCCAGAGCAGCTGAGAGTATTGCTTCGGTTGTGGTAAGATTCTCTGTGTTGAAAGTGGGAATTACCCACTTTCGTTCTGCAGCCTTTGCATAGATATCCAGGACCTGTTGTCTTTCCAGAATTAATGGCATAGTAAAAATATTAATTTGTTACCTTCAAATAACCCACCCCTAGCCCCTCCCGGGAGGGGAACCTCAGTTCCTGAGCTCTTCGCTCCATAGCCCATACTCCATGTTTCAGTTTCCAGAATACCGATCACTGATTACCGATTACTGATTACAAGGCAATTACCTTAATCCCTGTAAGTTCACAGAATGCTTTCAGCTCTTCGTACAGGTGTGCGCCATAACCGAGACATGCATATTCATTGTTCCATGCCTGAAGAAGCTCATCAATACTGCAATGGGCTTTTACGAAGCCATGCGGCCAGAAAGGAATACCACATTCCAGTCTTCGTTTTTCGATCTGATTCTTGGGTGGTTCAAAAATTGAGCAACGGGTAATTACCATTTCAAACTCTCCGTTATTCCTTCCAAGTCTGGCAAGAACACCTTCGCCCACCTTGCAGACCAGCTCAACTGAGATACCACCTGCTTCGCCCTCTGTGGGAATTCCATGTTCTGCAAAACCGGCAGGACCGAGTTTTCCTGCAAGCGAAGGAGGACAGGCACCGTCTCCGATAATTTTTATCTCATTGTTTGTCTTGTCAATATGCTGAAGGTCGCCGTAATATACCGGCTCGTCACTCATATCAGTGAGACACTTAACAGTCAGAGCTGTATTGAAGTCACCCAGTGTGGAAGTACCTATGCCGTCTTCGAGTATCATGCTCTGGGCAAAACAGGTGGCACTGTACTCATCGCCAAGTCCCGGAAATGACTGTATAGTATAGAAATCCCACTCATTCTTCTTAATAAGCTTTTTAATGGCAAGGTAAAGCCGGATTGATTTTTCCGCCTGTTCATTTTCAGGTATAGGTTTTGAGAATAGTTTTTGTATTTTTTTCTTTGCTTCTGTTATCTCTGCTTTTGTAATCCTTTCTGCTGTCTTAAGGAGTTCAGATGTATCTCTGGAATCAATATCAATACCGAACATTTTCATCCACTGTGAAGGGTCGGCAGCACCACAGGTCTGTCCCATGCCTCTGCCACCAAAGGTACCAATAGTGCTCATATTGAGCCTGTTTTTCATGGCGCTTGCACGACAGTAAGAGACAATTTTCTCAATTTCGGCCGGATCCTTATAACTTCCGTACACGAAGCGGTGCCTGAGTCCAATCTCTTTGAATGCTCCCTGCATGACAAGTCCTCCAACGGGTCTCCATCCCTGGCTTCCCGGATTTGTCCACAGGATGATACCTTTACCTGTTGTGGCAAAATCGCGCACCGCAGCAATCATATGAGCTGCCCAGACCCAGGTGCCTGAGAAAAGGACAATTGCATCGATATCATTCATCTTTTTAAACTTATCAAAACAGGCCTTTGACTCCTTCTTCGAAGCCACTACCAGCTCATATTCCACAAGTTCAAGACCATTACTTTTCAGCGCTTTCTTTGCCTCTGACACTATTTTATTATCAATGAACGGCATTCCCATAGGGTCTTTCAGACCATCCTTATGAACTCCAAAAACGATGAAACCAACTTTTGTTTTGATCATAGTGATTTGTTTTGTGTGAAATTATTAACAGTACCCAGTGAAGGGATAATTTTAATTATATTCTCATGATATATCTTTTTCAGAACTTCACGGGGTAAACCGATTCCACAAATTGGCCACCTTGCTCTTTCAAATGTACCATCGTAGTCGGGTGAATAGAAAGATTCATCAAATGTTTCGAGGAATCTGAAATATGTCCGGTACATTTCAACCGAACTATCGATGTTTGCAGGCATATCAGTTCCGAAGATGATCCTGTCCTGATGCTTTATAAAGAACTCACGTGTGGAATAGGGCTGTCTTCCCAGTTCGTCAAGTCTTGCTGAAAAATCGATATAGGCATTGGGGCAATCATCAAGAAGATCTGAGACATATTGAATATTCTCGGCATAATTTCCGAAGTGAGGAAGAATAAATTTCGTGCCCGGATGTTTTCTGACAAGATCATCCCTGCGTTTAAGAAGATCAATCTTACGCGGATATTTCGGATCGGCGAAACTCCAGGAAGGGAACTTGATAAGTGATTCATAGTGCTCATTGTCAGGAGTTACGGGTTCAAAAAAACCTGCAGGATCGGCCTGGTGAATAAGCACAGGAATACCAAGTCTTTCGGCTTCTTCCCAAATCGGGGCCAGCCTGTCGTCATTGCAGCTGATCAGGTTTCCTGATGAATCACGATAATGTAAACCCAGTTCCTTAAGTACTTTGAGTCCCCTGGCTCCTTTCTCAACATGTTCATTCAGAGTACTTATGCATTCATCAACAAAACGCTTATGATCTGAAAAAAGAGGAGTATCCGCAGGATGTGCAAATGCCGACATTGTAAAGCAGTAGAAACGTCCGGGGTATTTTGAGGAACAGTTATCAATAAAACCATTGATATCACCGGGTTTTATCCGGTAACCTCCACCGGCAAATTCTATCATAACATTCCCGGTCACATCGCAGTAACTTAACACACCAACCTCATCCATAGTCTTTACAACCTTGTCAACCTGCCAGTTACCCCATAGATGGTTGTGTGCATCAATAGCCGGAAATGCAGGTTTAGCTACCGGTGTCCGGTGTGTTACGAGATAATTCTTTTTTGCCACTGCCTCTTTTTCTCTTAAAATTATTAAATAATTATACTCAATGACAAATGGTTTAAATTTTATATTTCAAAGGTATCGTCACATGAATAATTATTATGATAGTTTTGTATTAATAAATAACACAATATTGACATGTTACCCAGTCTCGAAAAAGTGGATGCCAATATCAACCATTCTTTTCATATCAATCACATGAAGGTTGATTTTTTTCCTTCTCTGCGTCATTTCCATCGCGAGGTTGAAATATTGCTCGTGGTACAGGGAAAAGGGACACGTTATGTGGGTGATTCAGTTGAGCCGTTCGTTCCCGGCGACCTTGTGATGATTGGTCCTAATGTATCACATGAGTGGCTAAGTGACAAGAAATCAGGAAGCGGACAATCAGAAGCGATATACATCCTTTTCAACCCTGACATAATGGGCAATGACTTCTGGAATTTACCTGAGTCAAAAATCATTCTTAAGATCATACAGCAGTCAGAAAGGGGAATGAAGCTTACTGGCAGGACAAGGGATGATGTTGCTTCGCTGATGAAAAGAATAGATACTTCTTATGGTTTTACAAGGATAACATTACTGATGACTATCCTCGAGATGATAGCTTTCAATGGAGAATTTCAGTACCTGGCTTCTCCAGTGGTTCAGAATACAATTAATGAACGTGATACAGAGAGGCTAAATAAGGTTTATAAATATGTGCTTGATAACTTTCATCAGGAGATAAGCCTTGAAAAGGCTTCATCAATTGCAAATCTGTCAAAACCTGCTTTCTGCAGGTACTTCAGAAAGAGAGCAAATAAGACCTTTATGAGATTCCTGAACGAGGTAAGAGTAGGCCAGGCCTGCCGTATGCTTGTAAATGAAAACAAATCAATTGCAGATATTTGTTATGCCTGCGGTTTTAACAATATATCCTATTTCATAAGGCAGTTCAGGTCGATTACGGGATTCACTCCGCTGGGTTATCGCAAGAAATTTGAGGATTAATAAACCGTATTTTTTTACCACGGTGTTACACGGAGTTTTCACTGAGTTACACTGTTATTTTTAAGGTAATTGTGCAAATAATAACTTCTTAAAAAGCCGTGATTTACTCCGTGCAACTCTGTGAAACTCCGTGGTGAATTTTAAATTATACTAATAACCAGATGGTCAATTCAGTTTAATTCTTGCATAGCTGATTGAATTACTAACACCATCGGCAGTACCAAGAATATCGATATAGTCAGAAGGCCTAGATCCTGCACGAACAGTAGCAGTAAAGAAATTTGTAAATGGATTCCTGAAAGGCAGAACTATCTCGCTGCCCGGCTTTCCTTCATGGAATATCTCAAGTAAACGGTTCTCCGAAACTTTCTGTCCGTCAGGGGCGGTACCACTTATGTAGTAAATAACAAGAATCCTGTTGTCAGGTGTGATGTGAAATCTTCCTCTTCCCGGGATCAGGTTCCCTTTCCCTTCCTCAGAATATGAAATTGCAGTCCTGGTCTCAATTTTCCCATTCCGGACAATTGCATAATTAATTGCATAAGACTGCTTTGCCTCAGGAAAGAATTTCTCACGCAGTCTTTCATCAATCGCCTTTTCTGTCCAGAGTATATGCACGGCTCCATCAGGAGCAACCCAGAGGTCACCGGGAAAAATCCAGCCGCAGGTTTCTTCCCTGCTTGCGATTTCAATCCAGTCATGAAATTTCCCTGTAGTAATATCTTCGCTCCATGTGAAGAAAAGCCTTCTGAAATCATAATCCCACTCTTTTCCGGTCAATTCTCTTTTATAATCTCTCCAGGCTTTTTTTGGTTCAATAATATCACTCACACCACAAAAATATACAGCCCTGTCTTTCAGCATAACATTCGGATAGCAGATGCGGATAGGTTCAGGCACTTCATAATCTGCTCCCCATGGCCATTTTATCTGACCTTTTGCCGACCAGTTGCCATCTTTGTCAAGAAATGACCATTCAGCATGTGCATATTCAATATTCTGAAAAAGTATGAGTTCGGACGATTCTCCAGCGGCTGCCAGGCTGCGGTATGAGTGTTCTGTAAAAGGAGGCGTGCTGTCCCATTCTGGTAATAAACGGTCGAACTTCATCAGATCGCTGTTGGAATTGAACTGGTATATTTCGGGGCGTGAAGGTCCGTTGTAGGCCCCTGTATCAGTAAGAGTAGGGTTGGCTGAAAGGAAAAAATGCCCGTCATGAAATGTTGCCATCGGGCTTGGCTCCCTGGTGCGGTTTTCATTATCAGTTACAAGCTTTTCCCATCCGTTTTCCGAACGTTCGAAAAGCATCCAGCGGCAGTTATTCAGAGGCTTCCATTCAGGAACAGTCTCAAGACCACTGGCAAATATCCTGTCTCCTGTCCTGACAATACTTGTTGATCCATGGCACCACATTGGTCCTGCACCATTATCAGCAGGAATAAAACTATATACCGTTTCCTCTGCTTCAATCACGGCATCAACTGTTCTGGATGAGACATCTGAACAGGCTGTCATTATGATGAAGACAAAAGGTAAAATGATTGACAATAATACAAGTGAAGAGGATGATACATTTAAGTATTTGCTGATTTGAAGAACTGATATTTTCATATTGAAAAAGATTTAATTTCTACTGAAAATTCCCGCTGTAGTTCTTACACTGTTTCATTGAAACTGCCTTAAGTTTTGGATTTGAAGGAGAAGGCACAGCAGTCATGTTATTCAACTTCAGATTATTCACTTTAATTGCTTCAACTGCACATGTATAATATGATTCCTCCACTCCGTCCCAGCCGATGCTACCCTGGTTAAAGTAAACATTCTCAGCATTTTCAATGTATACAACAGGAACATCTGATTTATAGATTTCTTTCCCGGCTACAGTATTTGGCCTTAAATCGAAATTACCTCCGCTAACTTTGTCCAGTGCACCTTTTCGAAGGATAAAATCAAAATTGGTGAAGTAGATGTTTTCGAGTTTTGTCTCTTCGGATGCATACATAAGAATTGCATTCTCTCCCCTGCAGGTTATATTGGTAAAATGGATGTTTTTAATTATCCCGATTGGACTGTTGGGGACTCCTCTCAGTGCTGAAATTTTTATTGGTTCACCATTACCCCACCAGTCGCCGGTATGCATCCGTGTCTCGATCCGGATATTCGAAAAATTCACATTCTGAACAGACCCTGAATCCCTTACAGTTATGTTAATTCCGCAGTTGGAATCGAAAATAGTGATATTGTCAAAGTTATAATTCGACATATGATTCTGGTCCCATCCTCCTATTCTGATACCGCTGGAACGTGATTGCAAAATGCAATTTGATATGTTGATATTCTGCGATGACTTAATGATGTCTTTATAACCCGGATCGCCAAAATGATGGGCATAACCTGCAAGTACGATGGCATCATCACCGCAGGTAATTATGCACTGGGAAACATTGACATTGCTGCTGGAATTTATATCAAGACCGTCACTGTTCGGAATAAGGAGATTATTGTTGATTGAAATACCGCTTACACTTACCCTGTCACAATGTACAATAAGGAAGGTCCAGTAGGGAGCATCAATAACTTCGAAGTCTTTGATTGTAACATTTGTACAGTTACTGAAGATAATCATCTGATGGTACCTGTCCTTTGGCATTACAGGTCCGTCGCCAAGACCTGACTCCACTTTCCGGAAATCATATCCCTGCCTGATATATTTATTTACCTCACCCCTGATTACCTTAGCACTGTCCTTGTACATGAATTCCATGCCCTGACCAAAGATCTTACCGTTCCCGGTTATGGAGACATCATGTGAATCTTCAGTATAAAAGACACCTGCAGGCTGTTCATTATGAATCTGGTATTTTGAAAGATCGGTTGTGGCTTTAAGAATTGCTCCTTTTTCGAGGCGAAATTCAACATTTGATTTAAGGTTGAGTGTACCAACCAGGTATTCTCCTTTTGGAACCAGAACAACGCCACCTCCGCTGGCAAAGCATTTATCAATTGCATCCTGGATGTGAACGGTTGTAAGATCCCTGCCGTTGTTTATGGCTCCAAAATCCATAATGTTATAAACGGAGGCATTTAATAGAAACGAACACAATGCGAGGAATACGGAAAAAAGAAATATCCTTTTCATAGATTTCTAATATTTTGGTGCTGTTTCAAAATTCTCATTTTCTAAATCCACCCCTAAATCCCCCAGGGGGGGACTTGCTAAAATCAACGGATTTGAAATCCCCCCTTGGGGGGTTTGGGGGTAAAAATAAGACTTTGACAGCTCCTTATTTATTTTTTAAACAGATTCAAATTGGGCTTGGCTCCCATAGTAAACTCCAGAACGCCTCCTCCCATTATCTCCTGATGAGTGATATATGAACGTTTAAGGACCTCACCATTAAGCTTAACCTCCTGAATATATTTATTATCCTTTGAAGCCAGCGGAGCTTTCACAGTAAAGAACTTACCCGGTGCAATCTCAATTTTAGCCTCCTGCACAACAGGAGAACCGAACTGATACATCATGTCTGACGGATTCACAGGGTAAATGCCAAGAGCACTGAGTACATACCAGGCTGACATCTGGCCGCAATCTTCATTACCACATAATCCGTCGGGAGCTGTCGTGTACATAGTGGTCTGTATCTGACGGTTAAGCTCCTGTGTACGCCATGGCATATCGCAGAAGTTGAAAAGAAATGTAGTATGATGACCCGGCTCATTACCGTGCGCATATGCTCCGATAAGGCCAGAAATATCTGGTGATGCCTCTTCTCCTGCCACACCCTGCTCTACATTGAAGAGCTGGTCAAGTTTTTCGGCAAATGGCTGTTTTCCCCCGAACAAAGAGATCAGTCCTTCCGGGTTATGTGGCACGATCCAAACGTATTGCCAGGCATTCCCTTCGGTGTAATCGCTCCCTTCATGCTTTGAGAAAACAGGATCAAAAGGCTCTGTCCATTTTCCATTACTGAGCTTTCCTCTCATGAAACCGGTTTCCTTATCAAAATACTGCCTGTAGCTCTCCGAGCGTTTAAGGAAATATTCAGCATCTGCAGTCTTTCCGAGCTTATTTGCAACAGCAGCAACAGCCCAGTCATCAACAGCCACTTCAAGCGATTTTGCAACCGATTGTGGAACCTTCTCCGCAGGCATATACCCGAGTTTATCATACAAACCCATACCGTCCCTGTCATTGAAAGAAGTAGCTTTCATAGCCTCAAATGCAAGTTCAGCATCAAAATCCCCTATTCCTTTCATTATAGCCTCAGCAATAACTGATATTGAGTGATTACCTACCATGCAGAAGGTTTCATTTCCTTCCAGTTCCCATACCGGCAGAATTCCGCATTGCTTATAATGATCGAGCATTGATTTCACCATATCGTTCACTCTATCCTGTTCGGTTATGGTGAAGAGCGGATGAAGCGCCCGGTAAGTGTCCCACAGTGAAAAAACCGAGTAACGCTTATATCCTTCTGCCGTCTGAACATCACCGTTAAGGCCTTTAAACTGACCATTCACATCGGAGAAGAGAGCAGGCGCCACCATTGTATGGTAGAGAGAAGTATAGAATATTTTCTTCTGGGCGGGATCGTCAGAGGTGATAAGTATTTTTGAAAGCTCCTTTTCCCATGCATCAGAGGCTGCCTTGCAGGTGGCCTCAAAGTCCCAGCCTGGGAGGGAAGCATCGAGATTTGTAATTGCATTTTCAACACTCACCGAAGACATTCCAACTTTTGCTAGAACTGTGTTTATTTCAAATGAGACAATACCGACCGTTCTTCCTTCACCTCCTGCATTACCAACTGAGGTATTTTTAAAGGGTTCAGAGAACCTCACCGCAAAATATACATGCTGATCTTTAGCCCAGCCAGTAGAAAGCCGTGTACCTGTAACAAGATTCCTGTCAACCACTGTAAGGTCAGTTTTATATGGTTTATCCCAGTTAATTGCAAAACCCAGGTTGATGATCAGATTCTTTTCTCCCGATTCCGGGAATGTATACCTGTGAAAACCAGCTCTCTCAGTGACTGTCATTTCTGCCTTTATACCATTATTCTTAAGTACAACGGAATAATATCCGGGCGAGGCTGACTCATCACTGTGAATGTATTTGCCTGAATATCTTTTAACGAAATCTGAATTCGTCTCTCCCTCAATAAATGTTACCGGAACTGTAACAGGAAGAAAGGAAATATCTGCCAGATCGCCTATTCCTGTCCCGCTTAGATGGAGGTGGCTGAATCCTGCCAGTACACTGTCGGAATAATGATATCCCGAGCACCAGTCCCAGCCCTGAGTACCGTTATCCGGGCTGAGCTGAACCTGGCCAAAAGGATATGCCGCACCCGGGTATGTATGCCCGTGGTATGCAGTTCCTATGAACGGATCTACAAAATCAGTAAGGCGTTCCTGCCGGGGTGTATTATTATCTTTTCCGCCACATGAGACAATTATCAGGCAGCAAAGAGCCACAAAATGGATGTATTTAGTCATCTCGGTAATGATTTAAAATTTCAGCAATAAAGGAAAATACAATAAAGCAGTTTTCAGTTACTAATTTTACCGTTTTCAAGCACAATAATCCTGTCGGCATACTGATCAGGAATATTGCCATGTGTTGCCATTATCAGTGTTAATTTCTTTTCTTTTTTAAGTTTCTGAAGCTGATCCAGTATTTCAGAAGCAGACTGATCATCCACCGAACCAGTAGGCTCATCGGCAAAGATCACGGATGGATCTTTTACAAGTGTTCTTATCACGGCAACTTTCTGCTGCTGCCCTACACTAAGTTCAGCAGGGAAGTAATTGATTTTGTCAGCAAGCTGAAAATGATTAAGATATTCAAGGATTTTATCCCGGCTTTTCTGAGGATCAGGACTCTTTGGGATTATTCCTATTTCAATATTCTCATATACATTGTATGTTGGTAACAAGTTGAAATTCTGAAATATAATTCCAACATCATTTAACAAAAACCGACTCAGTAATGAATTATCAGTTTTACTGATTGTAATTCCTTTGTAATTAACCCTGCCTGAAGTTGGTTTAATAAGACCGCACATTAAGTGAATGAGTGTTGATTTTCCGGCACCTGATCTTCCTTTGATAAGAAGTGTTTCATTCCCGGATACTGTCAGATTGATATCTGAGAGTGCAGTAAAAATTTTATTGTTTCGTTTATATTGTTTTACCAGCGAAATACATTCAAAAATGTCATTGCTCATTGTCTTCCTTTCAGTTAATTATAGCTGTTAATCATTTCTCCGGCTTCCAACCTGTGCAACCTGATAACAGGCAGGATTGTAGCCAGTGCTGCCCCGAAAAGACAGAGCAAAACAATAACCGGTATCCAATCCGGTTGAATAATAAACTCAAAAGAATTAAATACTCTTGTTCCGTTCATTCCAAACATCAAAGCAACAATTAATCCAAAAAGTATCCCAATTATGCTTCCGGCAAGCGACTGTAAAAGAGATGATGCCACTATCTGAAAACTCAGGGATGAATCTTTCCAGCCCAGTGATTTAAGAATTCCTATTTCCCTGTATCTTTCCATCAGTGCTGTAAGCTGGTTTTTTGCAGAGTAAATTATCAGGAAAATAAAAATTATCACAGACAGTACTGTACCGGCATTTTCCATAATTCCCATAACATCACTTGCAGGCTGGAAACAGTTATAGCTTGAGATTGCAAGAAAGCTCAGCTGCTTCTTAATATCATTCATTACCCTGTTTTGTATCCTGGCGTCTGCGACTTCAACAAGAATAATGTTCATGTCAAATCCATCAGAAATACATTGCAGATCATCTTTAAGTATATCCTGAACATGATCAATAGGTGCATATAGGTCAGCCTTGCCTGGCTTTATTCCTGAGTTTACAATTCCTCCGATAATCAGTTTCCCGTTGAAAGCCTGAAGTGTGTCACCAACTTTCAGTTTATGCGCCATTGAAAAAGACTCTTCAGCAACTATCTCACCTTTGTTCCCTTTGAGGTATGTGCCTGAAATAATGTTATCTGCAGAACAGACATTTGATTTTGTTGCAATATTTGAGGTGTCTATTCCTCCAAGCGTAATATCACACTGAAGCCTTTTATCATATAGCTTATATAGAAGATATGGAGCAGCAGCTCTTACACCTGCTATGGATCTTATTGTTGAGATAACATCACTGTTCAGCATCATGGTATATCCCCCTTCAGCAATGAGGGAACCATCTGTCGGATCTTCGCATCCGGGGGGGCAACACGATACCTGGCTTGGCAGGTAAACTATAAAATGAGTACCAGTACTCCTGAGAATTCCTACTGAATCATTCTGCTGGCTATAGTTAAGGGATAAGATCAGCAATAAGAAGAACGAAGCTAAAAAATAGCTGCTTATACTGGCAAGTGTCCTCCACTTATGTCTGTAAAACTCTTTAAAGAAATATTTCATTGTTAAATACTTCACAGTTGAACTTCTTCACCTGAAATAAATACTTTTAATGGGGTAATTGTTCCAAAAGCAACTTTCAGGAATGGTTTCCCATCCTTAAGACCAACATTCCCAAAACCTGTTTCGGTTGATATAAAGCTGGTAAAGTCTCCTATTTTTGAATCAATATAAAGAGTCCCGTCAACTGCATCAAATCTGACACCGGTTAATCCTTCAAGAAGTGAATAACTTGACATTGCACGGGCATACCAGTTTCCGCATTCGTATTCATTGAATGGATTACGGATCCGGCCGTCATATCTTTCCCTGCATCTGCGGACTATATCGAGACCCTTTTCGACTTCACCCTTCAGCATAAGATGGCTGGCTACCTGGTATTCGATTCCTGTCCATACCTCGTTGCTGTAAACAAAAGGCAATGATAATGCTCCACCTTTTGGCCATGAGCAAAGCAGCAGGCCTCCGTCTTTACCTGAAGCATATGTGGGTCTCTGAGGATTGGTATGATTGAAAAGAACCGGTTTAAGGTTGTATTTATGCACAGCTACGAGATGACTAGTAACTTTCTCATTGTCAACAATTTCCTTCAAGCCACAAACCGATGCAATCCACATTCCGAGGATGCCGTCTGAAAGGCAGCCTGTTCCGTATTGATACTTAGGTCCTTCTTTTTTCATAAGTTCAAGTGCTTCATCGGAGTAGTTTGTCATCAGGCTTGTTTTGGCTGCTTCAACCGGACTTGGAGCTTTGAGCCCTTCCCATTGCACTTTCTGAATAAAATATTCACCATCATATAATTCAGACTCCATGAACTCTTTTCCTTTTTTGAGAAGTGTTTCATATTTGTCATACGGTTCATTCAGGGTTTTGCTCATCTCAATAATGGCAGTCAGGGCCCCCAGGTAAAAGCTGGTACACATACCATCCGGGCCCCAGAATTCAATATCATAAGTATTATGATGAGGCTCCTCAAGATATCCCTTATGACCCGGATCCCAGGTATTTATACAGTAATCAAGACTCTTAACAACAAGTGGATATAATTTCTTCATCCACTCTGTGTCACCGCTGATGCGCCAGTCCCTGTATACCTTCATAATTCCTCCGAGTTGTCCGTCGGCAGCAGCA
Organism: uncultured Bacteroidota bacterium; assembly: GCA_937864815.1. Lineage (GTDB taxonomy): Bacteria > Bacteroidota > Bacteroidia > Bacteroidales > VadinHA17 > LD21. The sequence goes on along the minus strand of CALMJY010000234.1, from coordinate 3,169 downwards.
TAAAATGAATGTGGCGGCTCAGATATAGGTATATTTGATCTGAAGGTCTGGTGTCCGGTAGAATCCTGGCTGACCATAAACTCGGTTTCCCGCAGAGTTCTTTCAAGTTCGGGAAACAGATGAGGTATAGCCTGCGCATAGTTCCAGACATGTGTACAGGTACCATGGCAGCATCCTTCATTGTCACCGCATCCTTCCCATGCCCAAAGCCTGCCGTCGACCTGTCGTAAAACAGTAGGAGATTTAATTATGGTAAGGTTTGCAGCAATGGCTTCAATAACTTCCGGAGGAAGTGTTGATGCAAAAAATGCATCCCTGAACATTGCACTTTTCTCCTTAAGATTATTATAATTTTCTCTCCAGTAGGATGATACTTCAGCAAGATCCTTAAATCTACCCGAGTACCATGGCTTGTGAGCAGGCTGCTGCACATTCTTTACCATTCTCGGGCCAATCAGAAGATTCGTCTCAGGCATATACCAGCTGAATCTTACTGCAATGGTCTTTTCCTCACCTGGCTTTAGTTTTACAGGCACATATATTGAGGCGCCGGGAGCCGGAGTTTTTACCGGAGGATTATTACGGATTATTGCATCACTGATATTTTCCCATAGTATCATATGGGGATCGAACCATTGTCCCCTGAACCAGCAATGGTCAACAACGGCATTATCATCATCTACTGATACAAGGAAGCCGGATTTTCCGATAAGAGTGCTGTCTTCATTATTAGATGTGAGAATAAATCCGTTTTTTGTACTTAAAATCCTTCCTTTACCCTCGGAAACAATATTTCTGGAATTCCATGAAAAGACTGCCTCTATATCAGAAGAAGTATTGTTTCTGAATTTATATTCCATAGCACCTGCCGGCAGGCTTGAATTTTCAGCATCTGTTGGAATGAATGGGCTCCAGCCTGTGACCTCAACCGAGAGGGGGATATCCTTGTCCTCAAGCTTCAGTGAAGCAAACGGGAACCTGGGCAGGAAGTGGCCGCTTTTGAAACGCGGGAGGCCATAGTTTCTGCCGGCTCCGCCATTTCCGCTTCCCGGAGGACCAAACATCTTCCATTCAGGAATCTGGGCTTCCAGTACTTTTGCTCCATTCTCCAGTCCTTTGATACTGATAGCTGCAAAAGCAAAAGGCTCGTTGAATATTTCAGGCTTATTATTAATGGATAGATGGGACAATGATCCTGTCCCGTCCATGCAGAACATACCTGCGCCAATCCCTCCTACAGGGAATGAAACTCTGTCGAGGTACTTCCCTGTATAATCGCCATTAAAAGCATGTTTGGAAGAATCAATTTCTCCATTATCAGAAGAACAGGAGAAAAGTATTGCAGCCACAATAAAAGCTGTTACCGGCAGTTGCAATATCGTTTTTTTCATATTCAGAGAATATTAAGGTTTAGAATATCGTACTATTTGGTCCACAAATGTTCAATCTCCTCAAGTGACTTCCCCTTTGTTTCAGGAACATACAGGAAAGTAAATAACCATTGGGTAAATGACATCAGTGCAAGAAAGAGAAATGTAGCAGCTCCTCCGGCCGAGGCAAGAAAGTGAGGAAAAAGCAAAACTGCAAGGAAATTAAATATCCATTGTGTTAAGGATGCAAATGCCAGTGCTTTTCCCCTTATCCGGTTCGGATAGATTTCAGAAACGAGAGTCCAAAATACGGGGCCTATGCATGATGAGAAGAAAGCCAGAAAAAGCATAATGCAAACAAGGGTAAAGATACCTTCCATCTCAATAAAGAAGGATATTGCCAGCAGAACCAGCATCACAGCCATACCCATTGAACCCATAAGGTACAGTTTTCTTCTTCCGACTTTATCGATAAACAGGATGGCAACAAAGGTGAATACGAAGTTAATAAGGCCAAGTATGGAAGTCTGAAGCAAGGCGTTTTTTATTTCCACCCCGGCAGCAAGCAATATTTTGGGTGCATAGTCAATAACAGTATTTATTCCGCTAACCTGAACAAGAACTGCAAGAAAGAATCCAACAATTCCAAATACTATAGCCAGCTGATAGATTGCCACAAGCATGCCTCTGTTCCGGGCAGGTGCCACCTCTGCGACGTACATCGGCGAGAGTACTGATGCTGCCCCAACAGCCAAACCGCCGAATATTCTGGACAGAACAAACATCAGTGGAGATGTGGAGATGGCTGTCATGGCACAGGAAAGTGCAAAAAAGAGGGCGACGAATATCAGTACCTTTTTTCTTCCAAAAAGATCTGTCAGTATGCCTGAACCGAATGCTCCAAAAATTGCACCCATAAGAAGAGAACTCACTCCCCATCCAAGTTCGAGCTCTGTCCATCCAAAATATGCCTGAATAAAAGGAACGGCACCTGATATTATTGCAATGTCGAATCCGAACATCAGCCCACCCATGGTTGCAATCATGCAGATAAAGTACAGAAAACGGGAGTTCTTTGTCATGGTTCAGTATTCTGGTAACAAGTTCCGGGTTTCAGGTAAGTAAAACTAATCAGGGCATGGAAGGAAGACTCCAGCCTTCCCTGTAAGTATGTTTAATATACTGCTGAGCGCTCTCTGAAGCATTAAATGTCTGATGCTTTTTATCGAATGTTGGATGTCCGTCAACAACCTTAAAATCATCGGAGATCATTATTTTCAATTCTTCATTTTCTGAGATATTAGTGAATCGCATGTTTTCCCCATCCCAGTGAAGTGCCTTATTCAATCCCTGAAGCCTTACAGCTAACACACCCAGCATAACCATTTCATTGAATGGTCCGGCATAGGCAAAGTCCGATGATGTTTCTGTCCTGCTTTCAGGTGATTCCTTGCATGCACGGATCCAGTCCTGCTCATGAGGACCTTCGGGATAGAACTTATTCCCTCCCGGAACACGCCGCAGGTATGGCTTAACCTCTGGTACACGTCCCGACATCAGCCTGGGATTATAACCTCCGCAACCACACATGAGTGCATCTTTGGAACCAATAAAGAGACATCCTCCGAGTCCGTCAGCCATCAGATTCTCTCCTTCAGGCAGAATCTCTGTAAGGTTTGGCAATAATCCTCCGTCGTACCAATGCACCTTAACCGGGGGTAGTGCTAACCTGGGCAAATTATCGCGGGCAGGGAAAGAGAATTCAACTGTCTCAGCCTGTGGTGCCGATTCAGTGTTTA
>CALMJY010000233.1 GCA_937864815.1 uncultured Bacteroidota bacterium | reverse complement strand
AAACAGCGGTTTATGATACGAAAAGACCGTGATGGTAAGGAAAACTACAGGATTGGAAATTATGAATGGAATACCGAAACTTCAAAATGGCAGGTGTACCAGGTTTTTAAAGACTGGTATCACGATGCCTGGCCCGAAAACAACCAGGAAATACCCACCTCCCATACCTGCGATGGCTGCCACTTTACAGGTTACATGAGCACCCAAACAAGGGTTGAGCCCGGAATAAACTGTGAAAACTGCCACGGGCCGGGAAGCATTCACATTCAGAAAACCAAAGAAAATAACATCTATAAAGCCACCAATTACGATGCGATTCGTTCAATGGAAGTTTGCCTGCAATGCCACATGCGCAATATGGACAAACGTCTTGACTCTCTTACTTTGGCTGATTTAACCGGTGATGTACGCGACTACCCACTGGGTTTTGAACCGGGCAATTCACTGGTAAAATACAAAAAAGTAATGCCCTATACCCCCGGTGTTAACGACTCAAAATTTTTTGGCAACGGAGTTGGCTCAAAGAACCGGATGCAGGGAAACGATTATGTACAGTCAACCATGTATAAACACGGCATTACCTGCATGAACTGTCACGACCCGCACTTTTTGGACAACACGGCTCAAAATTCTAGAGGCGATGCGCTGTGCATGTCGTGCCATAAAATTGGTACTCCAATCGGGCCGCATGAGTCAAGCCTGACTGCACATACAAAACATAAACCCGATTCAAAGGGTTCGTTGTGTATCGAATGCCACATGCCAAAAACCGCCCAGCACACGGGTAAATCGCCATATACTGTGCGAACTCACGTGTTCAGGTTTATTTATCCCAAAGAAAGTATGCAGTACGGAATTAACAATGCCTGTAACAACTGCCATACCGATAAAAGCCCGGAATGGAGCGATAAGATTCTGACTGAATGGGGAATGACCACCTGGGAACAGCATTAAACATATTTGAAAAAGCATTTGCTCTGACTCTTTTTGATGATTTTGAATTTAAGAATCTTTTTAACCTATAACTGTTTTGAAATATATGGCTCCTTTTTCAGATAATCAATTTCGTTTCACAATTCCAAAATAATTAATGTACTCCATGAAATATCTGTTTTTGCTTATAATTGTACTGTTCAATGGTGTATCCCTGTTGCATTCGCAGATCTTCTTTAACACTCAAACGATCATGAAGATAACTTATGAAAATAATGATCGGATAAAGGCTGCATATCATAAACTTGAATCTGCAAAATCCAATTTCAGTCTTTTTGAGAGTGAGTACACACAGTTTAACCCTCTGATTGTGGATACCAGGTTCAATACAAATTCAGATAAAATAAAAGAATCAGAAGCTTCGGTCGGAATGGAAAAAGAATTCTTCGATGGATCTTCTATCGGGGTTTTTACCGGTAACAACGCTGTCTATGGAGAAGCTGAAGGTAACCGTATGACTCAGTATATCGAAACCAGTGTCAGATTTCCTCTTTTTTCATCTAATGTAAAGCTCCAGAGGCTCATTAAAAGGACCTTCGAAGAAAACTCTTTGTATAGTGCTCATCTCGAATATGTGGAAGCGGTAAGGCAGAACATCCTGAATGCTCTGGAGATGTACTATGATTTTGTACCGAGATACAAAATATATGAAATGTATAAGAATAGGAAAAAGGAAATCCAGAAGCTTATTCAAAATGATTCAATTTCAGAAAGAATTGAAGACATAAGACAATTATCTGCCGAAACCAATTCACTACAAAATGAAATTTCAAATTACGAAATTATTTCGATTTCATTAAAGACAAATCTGAAAAGGTGGATGAATATTGATACTATTGGCTTTGACCAGATATTACCGATTACTCTTGATTTTTCGAATACCGGTTACTGGGGAGAATATTACATAATAACTGAGGTGGATAGCATATTGCAAAAGGCTCTTAGAAATGACACAGAATTTAAAGTGTTAAAACTGATAAAAACAAATGCCGAGGAAAAGAAAAAACTAGCGATGAAAGGTAAATGGGATATTTTTCTGAGTGCCGGATCCAGATATAATCTTTATGATATGGAAGGCGGTATTAAAAGTTCCAATTACTGGCTGGCAACCGGCGGACTTCAGGTCAGACGCTTTGATCAGAAAACTCTCGATTATACAGTTAAAAAAGCTTTATCAGATATTGCCTCCATCGATGCAACGATTGATGATCGTATTAAAGAAATTACGATTGAAATAAATCTCCGAAAGGAAACCCTGATGAAGAAAAGAGAACAGTTAATGGCCACCCGGAAAAGCCTGGATGCATGGAAACAGAACTATAACTTTAAACTCAGTTCCTTTAAAAATGGAGGTGAAACTGTTGAAAACCTGTTGCTTGCATTTCGTTCGATGGTTACAACTGAAGTTAGCCTGCTTAATCAGGAGAACAATTATCTTGATAGTATCAGGGATCTTGATTATGTGTGTGGTATATATTTTGAATATCTTAATATTAAAATTGATACTTAATAATCCAAACCAAAATGGGTAAATTTTCATCTTTCATATCAGGAATCTTAGTTCCGTTAGTATTTTTACTGTCCTCCTGCCAGAATAAGAATCAGGTTGTTGTTTATACTTCAGTGGATCAGGTATTCAGCGAACCTGTTCTGAAAGATTTTGAAATAAAAACCGGCATTCGGGTGAGAGCTGTTTACGATACCGAAGAAACCAAGTCAACCGGGGTAATGAACCGGCTTATTGCAGAAAAGGACAATCCGCAATGCGATGTTTTCTGGAGTGGCGACCCGGTGCGTAATGGGGTGTTGCAATCAAAAGGGATTACTTTTCCATTTCAATCGGTACAAACCAATCTTATCGGAGAAGCTTTTAAAGACCCTGAAAATCATTGGATTGGTTTTTCGGCACGGGCACGTGTACTCATTTATAATAAAAATATGACCTCTTCGGATTCACTTCCAAAATCTGTTTTGGATTTTTCCAATCCCAGTTACAGGGGTCAATTTACCATTGCCAATCCATTGTTTGGTACTACTACATTTCATTTGGCAGCCATATTTACATTATTGGGCGACGAAAAGGCGAAATACTGGATGGACAGCATAAAACAAAATGGTGTTATAATAGCAGCGAGTAACGGTGATGTGAAAAGAAAAGTAATGAACGGTGAAATCGCTTTTGGACTTACCGATACCGATGATGCTTTTGAAGCGATGAAAGAAAGCGATGCTGTTGGTTTCGTTTTCATAGACCTTGAAGAAACAGGAATTGGCACCCTGATTATGCCAAATGCCGTTAGTTTGATTAAAGGTGCGCCTCATTCCGAAAATGCTAAGAAACTTATAGACTATCTCATAAGTCAGGAAACCGAGTCAAAACTTGCCGTTTCATGTGCCCAGATGCCATTGATTGCAGGAGTTAAAGTTCCTGAAAATGTGCCTTCGCTTGAAAATATAAGGCCAATGAAAATTGATTATAAATCGGTTTCCGGGAAATTGGAAGATATTCAACCCTGGTTAAAATCGTGGTTAGAAAAATAAAAAATATTAACCGTTTTGCATTGCCGGCAATTCTACTCACAACTTTGGTTGCCCCTTTGGCTTTTCTCATTACCGACTGGTTTACCCAAACCGATAAATCAGCATTATTTGCTTTCTTAAACCGAACAACATTGTTATTAATAGGCAAAAGTTTGTTAATGGCTGGTTTATCGGCTTTTTTTGCAACATTAGCCGGGGGTTTGTGCAGTTTTTTTCTTCATAAATTATCATTTAAATGGAACAGGTTTTACAAGATTGCACTGGTAATGCCGTTGCTCATTTCACCATATATCTTTGCCGTTGCCTGGAACGGCGGCTTGCACCTGGTTCTGGGAAATGATGCATCAATATTCAGCAGTGCCGGTGTAGTTTTGGTACATTCCCTGGTTTTTTTACCTCTTGCTTTTATAATTATCGGGAGCGCTTTGTCGCAAATCAACGCCACTTATGAAGAGGCGGGGTTAATGCTGGTGTCTTTTAAAAAAATGCTGGTCAGGATTATATTGCCATTGGTTAAGCCTGCAATTTTAATTTCTTTTTTGCTGGTTATGATTTTCAGCTTAAGCGACTTCTCAGTACCTGCTTATTTCGGGGTGCAAACCTTTACAACAGAGATTTTTACCCAATTCTCAGCATTATATAATTTCCCACTTGCCATCGGACAATCTGTTTTATTGTTAACGATATGTTTTGCAATAATGTTTTCGGAAGCAAAATACCTTTCCGATTCACCGTTCTTTACAATATCATTAAAAGGAAACACATCTAAAAAATATTCAATCAACAGGGGAAAAGGTTTTTTACATTTATGGTTTTGGTTTTTACTTTTTATTTCACTGGTGTTGCCTGTTGTTTTACTGACAATCCAGTCATCCGCAGGGAATTGGCTCATTATTAAGAAAGCTTGGCAACTTTTGGAGCCAACATTCGGGTACTCGCTGGGTTTAGCTTTTACAGGCACTGTTATTATTACACTTTCAGCACTTTGGATAGCATACACTGCCCGGGTCTATAACAGCAAATTGCCGAACAGTCTGATGATGATAATTTTTGTGGTACCATCCACCGTATCAGGGATTTCACTGATACGTTTTTATAATCATCCGTCTCTGGCTTTTGTTTACGGCTCTTTTCTCATCATTTTACTGGCATACTTAGGAAGGTTTGGTTTTATAGCATCCCGTATCATCGCGAACGGGTTAAAGCAGATACCTGAATCATTAATGGAAGCGGCTTTGCTGGCAGGAGCCAGCCCGGTAAAGATTTTCTTTTCGATTACTATTCCCTTATTAATTCCTTCGCTGCTGGCAACTTTTATCCTGTCCTTTATTCTTTGTTGGGGCGAATTAGGCGTTGTAATCATGGTTTATCCTCCCGGTGCGGAATTAATGAACATTAAAACCTTCACAATAAGTGCAAATGCGCCACTTGCGCTCACCAGCACAATGACACTGTTAAACCTTTGCATAACATGTTTATTGATAGCCATGTTCTTATTAACAGGAAGGGTGTTGTTTAAAAAGTATTCGTATGCATTTTATTGAATTAAATCATATCAGCCATAACTACCAGGACAAATTTGTTCTGAACGATTTTTCAGTAGCCATCTCACCGGGCAAGACTACCTGTCTTATCGGACCTACGGGATGCGGAAAGACTACAGTACTTCGCCTGGTTGCAGGGCTTGAAACTCCATCTGCAGGAACCATCACAATCAATTACAAAATCGTTTCAGAGACAGGTCGAATCATAGTCCCTCCCCACCAACGAAACATTGGCTATGTATTTCAGGACCTGGCATTGTGGCCGCATTTTACGGTCAGAGAAAACATTGCTTTCGGGTTAAAGGCACGAAAGGAGAAAAATATTGGGAATCGTATTGGCGAGTTGTTGGATTTATTTCGAATCAGTGATAAAACCGAGAAGTACCCTCATCAGCTTTCGGGTGGTCAGAAACAGATGGTTGCCATTGCCCGTTCCATAGCCTTGCAACCGGAAATTTTATTGATGGATGAACCCCTGGCCAACATTGACACACACCTGAAACAAAACATATTGGAACATGTGATGCAGCTGCAGCAGCGGTTGAATTTCACCATGCTTTACGTTACACACAATCACCGGGAAGCGTTTCAGACCGGTGATATTATTGTGGTTATGAACGAAGGGAAAATGGTGTTAAAAGGAACAAAAGATGAAATAATAAATTCCTCAGACAGATTCATAAAATCATTTTTAGAAAATTAAAATTTAATCAGATGAAAACAAAAGTTCAATTATTAACTCTGCTCATGGCAAGTTTAATTACAGTATTTGTATTTGGCAATTTTGGTTTAAAACCGGGAAAAAGCTCCACTGAAAACAATGCGGATGAAAAAGTTTCAAAATCTGGCACCACCATGGAAAATTTAAAGTTTGATTTTGAGGAATTCTCTGCCGGGCAGCTTCCCCCGGTCTGGTCACAGTATTACACCGGAAGTGGAGGAACTGACTGGAAAGTTGTGGACGACAATGGAAATAAAGTGCTTGCCCAGCTGTACAGCGATAATCCAAACGGGCATTTCAATGTGGTGGTCAACAATAATATAACCGCGAAGGACATGACATTAACTGTTCGCCTGAAAGGTGTTAAAGGAAATCATGACCAGGGTGGTGGATTTGTGTGGCGCTTTATTGATAAGAACAACCATTACATTGTTCGCGCAAATCCGCTCGAAAATAATGTTGTGTTGTACAAAATGGAAAACGGAAAACGTACTGACCTGCCTCTGGTTGGGAAAGGTAGAACTTACGGAGTGAAAGTACCACCTCTGGGAAACAACTGGAACAACCTGAAATTAATAGTAAAAGGCGACATGTTTACGGTGTATCTCAACGACAGTGAATTATTCAAAGTTCAGGATACTACTTTCAAAGAAGCAGGTAAAGTAGGATTTTGGACAAAGGCCGATGCGGTTACTTATTTCGATGACTTCGGAATTACATTTTAGTAATACCCCATAACATAAAACCATAAACTAAACAAACCGAAGATCTGAAATAAAAAAGCAACCATTGTTCTGACGTTATTATTATTGGCAGTTTCGCATGTTTATGCACACTACAAACCCGATTCAGCCCACGGATAATATTTAAAAAAAACATTCAACAATAAGAACAGGATTAAGTCGGCCTGTTTTAAACTGGAGTCGGCCATATCAGATATTAGGCTGTTCGAAAGAGAATACAGCCGGTTTTACCCTTCCTGACTTGTGACAATTAGTGTGGTAAAAGGTATTATCAACTCATTAATTTGATTTAGGCCGGCCTTTGTATTGACATCTCTGATCCTGAGAATGTTGGAAAACTGGTATTAGTGGTGTTAATACTTATATCTTTTTTCGCCGTAGGCGATAAGGTATTGTAGAAGATTGAGGACTACTATGTTTCTATTCCTCGTAGAGGATTAACATGACTTTATAAATACATTGAAGATCAGGAGAATCATCATAAAAACAGAACATTTCATGATGAATATATTGATTATCTGAATACAAATGAAATGGAATTCAATGAAAAATTTCTACCCTTTTTCTGGGAATATTTTGTATAAACATTTTGTATAACCTCTACGAGGTAAAAGAATTTGTTTTAACTGTTTGCTACAATACCCTAAGCCCTACGGGCTATAGATCCAGAGTACATCATAAAGACTGTTGTTAGTATGATACAATCTTCTATGCCAACGATAAATCTCGGCAGGCTCTACGGGCTACCGATCCAAAAAACATCATCAAAGAAATTAGTATTAGTGCGGTTAAAATCAACTTTCCGATTTCTTTATTATTCATTTTCTGTGTGTTATATATCGAAACCGTATTAATTCGGTGAAGCGTCACAAGTAAGGACCTTTATTCTGACGTTAATATTATTGGCAGTTTCGCATGATAATTCACAATACAAACCCGATTCAGCCCACGGAAAATATCTAATAATAACATTAATGCAGAGATTCAATCCTGATACACTGCCCATACCTGATATTCATTTCAACCGATAGTGTTTTTGGTCCTGTCTTCGATCAGTCATAGTATTCCTGAGGCTCTGGATTAACACTTTGACCGGATTTTTTCTGCTCCCGGGATTAAAAAATCCAATATAATTAAATATTTAGTTGCAAAACTAATAAAATAGTTATATATTTGGTATGGAATTTATGGTAATTAAGCATCATAGTTATAGTAGCAACCAAAAACGAATGTCATGAAAAACGAATTGAATAGTATTCCTGGATTCAACGATATAGTGTTTGAGAGCAGGAACAAAGCGTATGGAGCCTACAGGCTTCGCAGGGACTATAACAGAAATGTTGCAATATCGCTTCTGATAGCTGTTCTGATAATGGCCTTCAGCATTATTGCACCTTACTTCAGCGCCAGGGCACTGGAAAACAGTATGAAGCATGATGAAAGACAGGTATTGATCAATATGGAGAACCTCGATCAGCCGGATGAACCGGTTGCTCCTCCTCCACCACCGCCAC
>CALMJY010000232.1 GCA_937864815.1 uncultured Bacteroidota bacterium | reverse complement strand
ACAAAGTAACACAAAGGGATCTTTAATTTTCACTTGGTGTGACTTAGTGTCCCGATAGCTATCGGGAGACTTTGAGCGCCTTTGTGATTAATGGATTTTTTATTTTAATATACAATAGTTAATGAAAACAATTATTACTGTAATAGTTTCTTTAACAGTTTTTATCTTCAGGGCTGAATCCCAGGAATGCAGTCTTATACCGTATCCCCGGAAAGTAGAAATTATCAAAGGAGAGTTTACAATTAAACCTGATACCAGAATAGTAGCACCCGGAAGTCTGACCGTAACAGCCGAATTGTTCTCTGAAGAAATTAGGGATTTGCTGGGAAGAAAAATTTCTGTAGCATCAAAGGGAAGTGTTTCCGGGAATATTGTTCTTCAGATTGATAAATCAATTCTTCATCCGGAGGGCTATGAATTGAAAATTGCTACAGATATAATCGAGTTGAAAGCTTCAGGTACTGCTGGTATATTTTACGGACTTCAATCGCTTAAACAGTTGATTATCTGCTCTGACAAAGGAATACTCAAAGCACAGGTAATAACCGATTCTCCCCGTTTTGAATGGAGGGGTGTTATGCTGGATGTAAGCAGGACCTTCATGCCGGTGAACCTGGTAAAACGATATATAGACCTTTTTGCAATGTACAAGCTTAATGTAGTGCATCTGCACCTGACAGATGACCAGGGGTGGCGCATTCAAATAAAGAAGTATCCTCTTCTGACTGAAGTTGGATCAAAATTTGACCCTCAGTTTAACACAATGGGTGGTTATTATTCCCATGATGATATCCGCGAACTTGTAAAATATGCTCAACAGAGGAATGTAATGCTCGTGCCTGAAATTGAGATGCCGGGCCATGCTTCTGCTGCCATAGCATCATATCCTGACCTCTCCTGTGAAGGAATAAAGCCGGTGATCCACACATTCTTTGAGGGTAAATCAATCCATGATGAGATCTTCTGTGCCGGAAAAGAATCCACATATGAAATGATCTTCGGGATTATCGATGAACTTTGTGAATTATTCCCTTCGCCATACATCCACATAGGTGGCGATGAAGCTCCTAAGACCAAATGGGAAAAATGCCCTCACTGCCAGAAGGCAATGAAAGATAATAACCTCAATAATGAAGAGGAGCTTCAAAGCTATTTTGTAAAAAGAATAGGTGATTATCTGAGAGATAAAAACAAAACCCTGGTCGGCTGGGACGAGATTATAGATGGAGGAAAGCTTGCTGGTGATGAAGTTCTTATGTTCTGGAGAGGTTGGAAATTAAGTGAAGTTGAAAAGGAAGTAAAATCAGGATTCCGGGTTGTCTGTACACCTACCACCCACTGTTATTTTGACTATACCTATGATAAAATCAATACTCGCACCATATATGAGTATGAGCCGGTAAGACCGGGAACCAGTGAAAAGAACTACCTGGGAGTGCAGGCAAATTTCTGGTC
>CALMJY010000231.1 GCA_937864815.1 uncultured Bacteroidota bacterium | reverse complement strand
TACACTATCCTCTTCGTCGGCAGCGTCAGATGTGTATAAGAGACAGTAATAATATTGTTGACCAAGGTAATTCTTTGACAACTTATCAATTGACGGATTCGCAGCTTAATATTAATAATTGGAGCATTTACAATGTAACAGTTTCTTTTACAAAGGACAAAATGATCTGGACATATGGCAACAGGACTTTCCAGCGCAGATAATCAAACTAAAATGCCTAAATATAACACGGATGGTTGCTATGACAAGCGATCGCCCTTTTTCACGTGAGATATAATACTAATCTTACCCAATTTACTTATTCAAAATCCTATAAAATCACACTGTTATCGTGGTCAGTAAAACTTGTCTGCCGCAATCAATGAAAAATAAAGGACGGCACATCTCTTTTTCCGATTCAGGGAGGCCCCTGTTTGCAAGCGGTTTGCCGGATTGTGTCTGTTAATGTGCCGCCAAAGATTTCAGATATACATTGCTATTGAGGTTCTCTCGTAAATAACTGGTTACGGGAATTTGTCGAAAGGCTTTTAAGCAGATATGCACAGGCCGCACTTATACCGGCAATTAAAACCGGTTTAATATGAATCCAGTCAAAAACTGCACCATTCCCGAGAATGTCTGTTATTCCGGTGAGGATAGCTGTCAGAATCGCTACGAAGAGTCCGTTTACCAGGTCCCTCCAGTCCAGGGTGAAAATTTTCGATTTCATTGTTAAATTTTATTTATTTGTATTAGTAAGGGGGCTGTCTTAAAAGCCTCTTTTCCTAAATCCACCCCTAAATGCCGCTAAAGCGGCACTAATTGAAAATCAGTGGATTTGAAAGCCCCCCTATGGGGGGTTTGGGGGTAATTTTTTCACGCTTTCTCCAACTCCACCTGTAATTCAGTTCTCTGTCCCTCGGTCACCGTTACCTTCATCTCCTTCTCCTTATAACCCTCTCTTGACGCAGATACTTTATAGCTGCCGGCCGGCATGCTTTTTATCTGGAAATTCCCTTTTTCCGTTGTCTTCTTTATAATCTTCCCTGTAACGGATTCATTACCCTCTGCAGAAAAGGTAAAAAGAACTCCTTTCACCGGCTGACCATTACTCTGGTCCTTCGTAGTTACTTTCATTGCAAGACCCCTGCCGTTCAGATCCACAATTATCCTGTTGGTTTTATACTCATTGTAAGATTCAGGCTGCGTCAGCTTTATTATCCCAACGGCATAATCCATGTTTTTTATGGCTTCGTCAGCAGCAATAAAGGCTTCATTCAGCATTTTCGTAATATTTCTTACTGCTGCCCTGCTGTTCCTGGGTGTTGCAAGAACACCATTGTATGCAATAATTAAATTATTGAATTCCTTCTGTGTATCAGCAGTTATTCCGTACTCCGCAAGTTTGTCAATATTAGCTGAGGCCTTGTCGTAAACAAGCTGAGCAAAATTTATAAGAGCTGCACCTGAAACTGTTGAAAGTTTAGATTCATAGGCCTGCGACTCCTTCAGCAGTGTGAAATTACCTGCAAATTTAGCATAAGCGGTAATCCTACGCGAATTATCAGCAGTGAGTGTGATAAGGTTTTTTTTCAAAACATTTTTATCGATTGTTATACCGGTTTTATCCTCACTCTGCATTTTGCTGAGCGACTGTATCGATGTTACCTGTGTCTGCAGGATACCAAAATATGACATGAAATTTGGTATCTGGCTAAATACGGATTCCTTCGAATTGACAAAATTCCGTACTGCAATGAACATGTTCAGTTTGCTTAGTTGTTTTGTTGTCATGGTTTTCGGGGTGTTGGTTAATACTTTAGACTATCTGAATAAAAGGTTTCTGATTTTTGTATCATTAGGTTATTAATGTTTTCAGTCTGATGCTGACGGGTGACACCAGGGTGCTGACAGGTGACAATCGCTTGCTTACGGACATTAATCGGGTGCTGATGGCAGAGAGTCTGATGCTGATGGAAGACAGTCGGCTACCGGTAACTGACAGCCGGGTGCTAACGGGTGACAGTCGCATGCTTGCAGGAGACAATCGGGTGCTGACGGGTAACAGACGGATACTGACGGCTGACAATGGAGTTCTGACATCGGCTATCCTGTTATAAGTGGGTGAAAGAACTGTACAATCACATGACTCTGTACCTGAAAATGCATGCTGGAATCTTCTGCAGTCAGAGTGCTGATATCTGATATAAATGTTAGTATCCATGTAATTGATCCGGAAATTTCAGTACGAAATTATTCCAAGGATCAGCACAATACAATACTACAAAAGGAGTATTGCCGGTTAGAAATATGTTAATTATTTTTATTCCACAATGGTCTGCACTAGTTAAGTTTTACAAAGCCTGTAGGGATATTTTATGAAAATAATATGTCTGAAACCTAAAAATTATGCATTATGGAAAAATTGTTTTTGGTTCTGAAGCTATTCTCTTTTATTATACTCTTTTCAGGTTGCTCACCTGTAAGGTTTTATTCGGATGCAGAGCTGACACATAAATCAGGTTTAAAATACTACACTGTCAAGCCTTACCTGCAGGTTGAAAGAGATATCACAAGCAATAATATTACAAAGGCGTCTGTCATATACATGCCCGACCTTGAAAATCCTCAGTACATAGGGATTAATGGTGGTGCCGGTTCAGGTAAATTCGATCTTAAACTTACAGATGGGACAATCAGCACTATTGGTCTTGCCTCTGACCCTAAAACCTCTGAATCGATTGAGGCTCTTGCTGCGCTTATAGCAAAAGGGTCAGCCGGAATAGCCGATCTGACATCATTAAAAGGGCTGCCGTCAGCTGCGCCACCATCGGTTACTGAATTATATGATATAATAATGAAAGACGGTATAACTACCTTAAAAAAGATAGATATTAAATGATTGGAAAGCAATTAATGTATAAGTAATGTCTCTGAAATTATGGAAAAAAGCAATGATAAAACATCCCTGTCCAAAAGAGAATTTGAGATAATGGAAAAGGTTGTACGGGGCAAATACAACAAGGAGATTGCAGATGACCTGAATGTTAAGTTTAACACTGTAAGGAAGCATTTGCAGAATATTTATCCTAAACTCAGAGTAAATAACAGGACCGAAGCCAGCATAAAATTTATGGAGATCACCGGTAAAATAAAGCTTGATCCGGAATCAAACTAAACATTGATCCCATATTTCGTATAAGAAATATTAAACAAAAAAATCTTTTATCACCAATTAACCATTCAGCATTAACCGATTAACCATTAAGAATAAATATGATAAAATTCAACAATAAAATAGTTCTGACAGAAACAAATGAAACAGTCGGAACCGGCTGGCTCCCTCCAAGACCTGATCTTCGCGATTACACGGAGTATAAAAAGGAGATTAAGGAATACAATAAAAAGCTGGGAATAGCTACAGGCAGGATGAAGCTTCCGGTTTCAGTTGATCTCCGTAAGTGGTGTTCCCCAATTGAAAACCAGGGAAAAATAGGGTCCTGCACGGCACATACCGGAGCAGGAATCGTAGAATATTATGAAAAGAGGGCATTTGACAAGCATTTAGACGCTTCCCGCTTGTTCTTATATAAAACAACACGCAACCTCATGCAGGTAACAGGTGATGCAGGAGGATGGCTGAGATGTACAATGGGGGCGCTTGTACTCTGTGGAATACCTCAGGAAAAGTACTGGCCTTACGAAGCAGACGATTTCGATGTTGAACCTGATGCATTCGTCTATTCAGTAGCAAAGAACTACGAGGCACTGAAATACTTCTGTCACGATCCAATTGGTGCAAAGATACCTTATACTGATGTTCTGAATTCTGTCAGAAAATACCTTGAAGCCGGAATACCTTCAATGTTTGGTTTCTGGGGGTTTCCATCATTCGATCAGTCCGATACAAAAGGCGGTATCCCTTATCCCGATGAAGGCGAATCGGCTGAATGGGGTCATGCAATTGTTGCGGTCGGTTATGATGATGCTAAAAAGATTAAGAACACAAATAATAATAAAGAAACCACCGGGGCATTACTTATCAGAAATTCCTGGGGAAAAGATTGGGGTGATAAGGGATATGGATGGATGCCTTATGATTATATCCTGAATAACCTTGCACTCGATTTCTGGTCCTTACTCGGAATGGATTGGGTAGACTCCAAACAATTTGGAATCTGAAATAATTTTAAAACAGACCGCACTACCGCAGGACCGAATGATCGCAAATTCTATTTTTTAGGATCCGAATGCAGCAGTTCTACAACAACACCCAGAGCTTCGTGTGTATCATGATAGATATAAGTACCATCAAGAGAATCATATCTCCCCTTATGGAATACAGGATATCCTGCCTTGTCGAGTTCTGCTGATGCTTTTTCGGGATCAACAACCTGGAAGCCAAGATGCTGAACACCTTCTCCCTTTTTATCAAGAAACTCCTTCCAGCTCGTCCCTTCACTTACAGGCTGCAGCAGTTCAATAACAACCTGTCCGAGGTTGAAAAAAGTAAGCTTCACCTGTCCTTCTGAGGGTTTCCCCCTGTAAATTTCACTCACTTCATGGCCGGGCCTGGTAGTGCTGATCTTTGGTACAGGCATGCCAAGCAGTTCTGCCCACAGCTTGCTGCTTGCCTCAATATCTTTTACAACTATAGCCACCTGGACGACTTTTTTCAATCCGGGATCATGATATTCCATTTTTTTGGGCACATCCTGCGACCAGGCAGACATAGCCAGAGAAAGGATGATTATTAGTACTGAGACTGACCTGAATGTTTTCATAGCAAAGGTTTTAAATTGTTAAATCTTTATAAATATCAATATAATTATGGAAATCTGCCACTAAAAATATACCGGGAATAATCAAATTTGCTTAATTTAACAATTTTACAGCCTGGAAATTACTTCAAATGAAACCAAAACTTACCAGGGGAGAAGCAATAAAGACATTGGGATCAATTGCTGCCGGCCTGCCATTCATTAAAACAACACTGGATGAGATGAATTTATCTGACAAAACAACCGATGACCAGATTTTGCAGAAAGCAATCAGTGAACTTGAATACCTCACTCCAACCGACAAATTCATTGTTCAGCGGAGAGGTAATCCGGTGCTTTCGGAGATTCCTGAAGAGAAATTATCAGCAATAGGGCTGACAAGAGATACATGGAAACTTGAAATATCAACCAGCCCCGACAGTGATTCCGAACTGGGAAATCCATTGACAACAGAACAGGCCAATGCATTTACCTGGAATGATTTAATGAAGCTCTCAGAGACTAAATCAGTCCGGTATCTGCATGTGCTTTCATGTACAAATACAAAGAGACTTTACGGAATGGGATTATGGGAGGGAGTACCCCTGCGTGAGATCTTCTGGATTTCGGAGCCCGGAAAGAATATAAGGAGGCTGGTCTTTTCAGGATTCCATAATGATGATCCTGCCCAGGATTTTAAAAGCTCCCTGCATATCAGCCGTGTGCTTGAAGAGGCACCGGGAGAGCTGCCTGTAATTCTTTGCTTTAAACTGAACGGCAAATGGATCTCTCATGCAAACGGAGGCCCGGTAAGGTTGTTTATTCCCGGATATTACAGCAACCGTTCTATCAAATGGCTGCAAAGGGTTATTGTGACAAACAGCTTTCATGCAAATGATACTTATGCTGAAGGAAATAACGATGTTGAAGGTCCGCTGAAAACAACAGCCAGGTTTATAAAAGTACCAGATAAAGTAAAAGCCGGAGAATCATTTGCAGTAACAGGTTTGGCACAGGTTGGTGCTTCAGGATTGAAAAAAGTTCAATACTGGCTGAAACCTGCCGGTCAGACTTTGCCTGAAGATGATCCTTATTTTTCACGTGTGAAATGGCAGGATGCACTGATACTTCCTCCGCCTGATAAATGGGGCAGCGATCTGCCCGAAGGGAAGCTTCCTCCTGTAATGCAGTTTGATCAGGTAAGCGGAAAGCCCCTGACTTGGCCGATTACAAATACAATCATTCACTGGGCCGCGGTATGCCAACTCGGTTCTGCCGGAGAATATGAAATCAGATGCAGAACAATTGATTCAAACGGTATTGCTCAGCCAATGCCACGACCTTTTGGAAGGTCAGGTGTAAATATGATTGAGGCTGTAAGTATAAAAGCAGAATCGTAGATTATCAATTTCACCTCTGAAACATATCTTATAACATGAAAGCAAATAGAAAATTCATTCCAGCCTGTATATTTTTTTTATGTATACTTCTCTGTTATTTCTGTTGTTATGAAAAACCCCCAACGGTTAAGAAGGAAGTGGGTTTTGTGGATCATGGAACTTTAAGAGTTGATAAGAACGGAAGGTATTTTGAATTCGCGGATGGCACTCCCTATATTCCTGTCGGATTGAATCATTTTCTTATTTACAGGAAGGGTGCTGCCATCGATTCAATGATGAGAACCTGGTCGCAGCATGGTATAAATTATCTGCGTATATGGGCTGGCCTTGGAGCCGATCCCGAAACAGTCGTGGGACAATTTGATGAAAAGCAGATGCAGGCACTTGACAGTGTTATTTACT
>CALMJY010000230.1 GCA_937864815.1 uncultured Bacteroidota bacterium | reverse complement strand
CCATAAGTTACCGAATACTGATGGTATACAGCCTGGAAGAACGGGATTGTCTCCCAGGCACCAGGACCGGCATAACGCTCCTTGCTGACAGCAAGAGTGAGGAAGAGATCAAGATAGGGTAGCCAGACTTCACCGGCCCCTTCACCTGCAAGAACAAGATTTTCCTTATCGTCGATCTTTGTTCTGATCAGGCCGGTCATTTTGCTGAAATTCTGAAGATGATAATTACCGCCTCCGACAGGGTGTCCATGACTTCTGTCAAAACACATTGTATTAAGACAGGCCATATCCATATATACACCATTTGCTCCATAGGTATTTACTGCGATGTCGCAGAGTGTCGAATATTTATCTTTCCAGAATTGTGTTCCCATGCACATGTATGCAGTTGGCCTGCCGGTGAAAATATTGAAGATATGGGTGAGGGTATTACCCTTTGAATCCTTTGCAGCAAATTTCTCAGCATTCTCATTCTTCCAGCTGTCTGTTGTTGTACCCCACAGCGCCTGATTCATATATACAATGGCATTTATCCCCTTTTTATTCGCTGCAGATATTGCGGTTATAAATGACTCTTTGCCCTCCCTTGGCGGGATGTACTCCGGAAAGCCGTCATCATATGAGCATCCGTGCCACCAGTGCCAGAAAACACTTACTGGCAGATTCAGAGTCTTTTGTATATCTGAGGCAGGAATCAGAACATTTGAAGATCTGCCCCTGTTCCATACCCAAAGTGCTGTTTTTTCGAGCCATTCAGGCGTATTTCCGGTAATGAAACGGCTTTCCCGTGACCATTTCTGTTTTGAGCCCCATTCACGGTAAATTTCGGCTGCTGTGATCCAGTCGCCTGTGAATGATCCGGTTATGGATGCGTATTTAGGTTCATATTTATCTGAACCCGATCCGATTGCAGGGAAACTGTTAACCTGAAAAATAAGGTTCCCTGCTGAGTCGAGGATAAAAGCAAGATTTTTTCTGAATGCAAGAGTATCATCACAGGCTGCATAAAATCCATGCTTCCCTGGTGTATATAATGCTGCGCACTGCATGGAGAGTGGGCCGGGATAACTCCATTCATACTTCTTAAGAGGCCCCTTCATTGAGGCGAGATGTTCCCGCGGATTTTTTAGTAGTTGTCCCATCCATTCCGGAACAGCCAGAAATTCATCTCCTTCTGATTCAGCAATCCTGATCCTGGGAAATGCCACTTTGTTTACCTGTTTTCCTGATGTACCGTTGAGTGAAATTCTCCAGGATGCCATTTCTCTTCTTTTATCAAGCACAATAATGGCTGAAACAGCAAATTCCTCCGGCATGACATCATTAAACCTGTCCCACTCAAGAATCAGTGTGGTATCATTTGGTTTCCAGTATCTGAATCTTCCGGCATCAAAAATATCAATGGTTTTTACTCCAGCAGTATCAGTGGTTTCAATCTCCCAGGGTGAAAAGGAGGGAAGCGGATCCTTAGAATAAGGAATTGAATCTGTGATTTTTATAAGTGATGTCAACGCTCCGGTTTTATAATCGAAAGAAATCTCTGTTTTAGCATCCGTTAATGAGATTAACTTATTTTCCGGGCCCTTACAACCTTCATGAAGCAAAGCCAGGACAGCAAAAATTATAATTGATATGACTGTCGTATGTATCTTCATTTTTTAGTGCTTACACTGTCAACCAGGTATACTATAGATTTGTGTGATATTCCTGTATGCAGACTCAATCCTATCTCGCAAGTTCTGCTGGTGGAATAGCCATTTTTCACCACTTCAGGGATCTGAATTTTCAGATTGCGCAGACCGTGTTGATTAAGTTCCGGAAATGTAAATCCCCGGTCACCTGCAAACCCGCAGCAGTTTGTATCGGCAACAATAACATTCTTTGCACATAATCCTGCAAGTTCAGCCAGTCTGCCTTCAAGCCCCATCTTCTTCATGCTGCACACAGGGAACACAGTAACTGTTTCATTAACAGGAGATATTGTCAGGTTAGGAACCAGGTATTCCAGCATGAACTGGACCGGTTCATAGAGCTTTAGTCCGGACTTCATGTATTCTTTCATGGTAAAAAGGCAGGGGCTCATATCACAAAGAACAGGGTACAATCCATTATTACTTGCTTTAAGCAATGCCTTTTCCAGTTCTTTGGATTTTTTTTCACCTGCTATAGTATAACCTTTGCTTGAAAAGGCCATACCGCAGCATAGCTTATTCATATTTTCAGGAAAGACAACTTCAAAACCTCCCTTTTCAATAAGGTGGACTAATTTATCCGATAGCTGCTTCTCTTTCCTGTATTCACGTGATACTCCCATTGCCCTGTTAATGCATGACGGGAAATAAACCACTTTCTTTACATTGTTATTTGACAATGATTGTCCTGCCTTTATTTTTGATGCTCCCGAAGGCATATATTGATTCCATGCAGGAATTGAGTTAAAGGAGATTTTTCTGATTCCTCCCGAGATGGTTTTCATTACCGTAGTTCCCAGTATACCATGCAAAAAGGATACAGTTGTAAGGGCTGTTCGCATTAGAGCGGTCAGAGTATCCATATTATCTGCAATCCATATGGCTGTCCTCTGTTTGTTTCCTGCTTTTTCCGTTCGTAGGCTTTTTACCAGTTTTCCGGTATCAATTTTAACAGGACAACTTAATGCACAAAGGCTGTCAGTTGCACATGTTTCATTACCGGCATAGGAGAAGGCTTTATTAAGCACGGCAGCCATATGTGCCTGTTTACCTGAAGCCATTAATGATTTTATCTCACGGTGTACAGCAATCCTCTGTCTGGGAGACAGAGTCATTTCTGCCGATACGCAGGATGGTTCGCAGAAACCGCATTCTGTACATTTGTCAATTATTTCACTCGCAGCCGGAAGGGGTTTCAGGTCTTTAAGATGTATTTCCTTATCTTCATTAAGTATTACCCCGGGATTAAGTATCCCCTCAGGATCAAATATTTCCTTGATCTCCTTCATCAGAAGATAAGCTTCCTTACCCCACTCCATTTCCACGAAAGGTGCCATATTCCGGCCGGTACCATGCTCTGCCTTCAGTGAACCATCATATTTTCTTACGACCAGGTCAGAAACCTCAGCCAGCATTTTACCATAACGTTCCACCTCTTCCTTTGAACTGAAATCCTGGGTGAAAACAAAATGAAGGTTACCCTCAAGAGCATGACCGAAAATTACAGCCTCTTCATAATGGTACTTTTTAAGGATATCCTGAAGATCAAGTGTAGCTTTGGCCAGCCTTTCAACCGGAAAAGCTACATCTTCAATTATCACTGTTGTGCCTGTTTTACGCATTGCTCCGACTGATGGAAATAATCCTTTCCTGATCTTCCATAAAAGCTCATATTCGGCAGGAACATCTGTAAATACCACTCCGAAAAGTGTTGATATGCTATTTATACTTTCCCTGATTAAATTAATTTTTTCAGTAAGACCCTGTTTATCCTGCGATGCAGTTTCCACAAGCAATGCAGTAGCAGTTTCAGCCAGGTCTTTCAGATATGCGGGTACACCGGTCTCATTTTCCACCGATCTTATACCAGCCCTGTCTATCAGCTCCACAGCCTGAACCGGTGTAGCTTTAAGCAGGGATACTGCCATACAGGCATTTTTAATGTCGGGAAAGATGATCAGTGAACTGGCTTTGAAGGGAAGTTCATCAACTGTCCGGTAGGTTATCTCAGATATGAAGCCAAGTGTCCCTTCCGAACCTATCATCAGGTGTTCAATGATATCAAAAGGATCTGAAAAATCGACAAGAGAATTGAGACTGTACCCGGTTGTGTTTTTCATCTTATACTTCTTCCTGATTCTTTCAGCAAGAGGTAAATTATCTTTTGCCTTTTTTGCAAGTTGTTCAATGTTAGCCAGCAGTTTTGATTGGCTCTTACTGAAGTTCTCTTTCGATGAATGGTCTTTTGTATCAAGTATTGTTCCATCAGCCAGGATTATTCTCATCCCGGCAACTGTCTTGTAGGAGTTTTCAGCAGTTCCACAGCACATTCCGCTGGCATTGTTGGCTGCGATTCCACCTATCATGGCAGCATTAATGGATGCCGGATCAGGACCAATTTTTTTCCCATAGGGAGCAAGAATCTTATTTACCCTTCCACCTATAAGACCAGGTTGAAGGTTAATATATTCGGCATTTTCTGCTATACTGAATTTTCTCCAGTTGCTTCCCGCAATAAGCAGAACAGAATCCGTTACTGCCTGCCCTGAGAGACTGGTTCCGGCGGCTCTGAACGTTACCGGTATCCCAAGTGAGCTGCATTCCTTCATGATAACTGACACTTCATCCTCGTTATTTGCCCTGATAACTAATTTGGGAATGAGGCGGTAAAAACTTGCATCTGTTCCATAGGCCAGTGTATGCAGAGGATCATGAAATATCCTTTTTTTGTCAAGAATTTTTACCAGATTGTCATATAGCTGCTGATATTTTCCTTGAAGCATTTTAGTATTTCATTGTTTGAACAATAAAAATACTGATATAAGTGAGTTATTACAAAAAAAAGAAGATGTTAAGTTATACTTAATGTAATTGTCTAATTTTGTACCTTATTTTAAGGTATAGGCAATGGAAAACAGTTCGGAACCGGTATATTCAAGAAATGTGATTGAATTTGTTGCGGTTGCAAATGAGTTCTGCAAATATGCCGAGCATGCAGGAGAACTCAAGGGTGATGAGTTGCTTAATATACTGCAGCGAATTCTTCCTCTGATGTACCTGAAGGCTTCTCTGCTCCCTAAGTTGGAACCATTTTTTGAAGATGGAAATGAGAAATTTGTCACTGAAAATGACTGGGTGAGGATTCATGATAATCTCAGGGAAAAGTTTGGAACTGCAGATGACTACCGGGAAGTATTTGATGAAAAGGCAAAGGAAACAGATGAGGCTGTTGTCTCTTCAATTTCTGAGAATATGTCAGATATTTACCAGGATATCAAGGATTTTCTGCTTCTGTATCAGACTGGAACAAATGAGGTAATGAATGATGCCATCTGGGAGTGCCGGCTCAATTTTGAGAATTTCTGGGGACAGAAACTTGTAAATTCAATGAGGGCAATCCAT
>CALMJY010000229.1 GCA_937864815.1 uncultured Bacteroidota bacterium | reverse complement strand
TATGACGGTACTACGGTATGACGGTAGTGTGGTATTATGGTCAGAGAAGGTCAGAGCTTCAGGACTGAAGATTGATCAGGACAGGATTCAAGAAGAGAATGAACTGATTGTTTAAAGAGGGGATGAATAAAATCAGGGGCTAGCTCAGCAAGAGGGACAAGCACGAATCTTCGTTCATGAAGGTGGGGATGGGGAATCTGAAGTTGCTTCTCATATAAAACCAGATCCCCGAAAAGAAGAATATCAATATCTATAATACGTGATGAGTACCTGCTCTTGTTCCGGATCCTGCCCATTGATATTTCTATTTCGAGGATAGCTGATAAAAGAGCTTTTGGTTCAAGTGAGGTATCCATACCAACAACCATATTCAGGAACCTTGTGTCAGCTGAAAATCCCCAGGGTTCTGTTTCAAATACAGATGATTCTGTCACAGAAGTACCGGTGACCTCCCTGATCATATTAACCGCATGTCTCAGGTTTCCGGCTCTGTCTCCGAGGTTTGAACCAATACCAAGATATGCTGTTTTAATATTCTGATCTCCCATTTTTCAAAAGTATTAAATACATATGTACCTTTACAGAATTATTCACTTTTTTATATATTTAACTCTAATTAATCCTGCAATACATGAAAGATTTTTTTAAGTACACACTGGCAACCATCACCGGGATAATTCTTGCCTCAATTATATTTTTTATAATAATGATTGCTGCTCTGAGTGCAGTGGTTGCATCTGGCGACAAGCCCGTAACTGTAAGTGAAAACTCAATACTTGTGCTTAATGCCGGCACAGTGATACCTGACAGGGGTACGGAGAATCCATTATCGGGTATCGATTTTATGAATATGACATTTACTCCGGCACCCGGACTTAATGAGATCCTCCGAAACATACGAAAAGCTTCTGCAGACAGTAAGATCAAAGGTATCCTTATTGAGAATGGGTTGCTTCCATCAGGCTGGGCAACGACAGGGGAAATCCGTGAAGCTCTTCTGGAATTCAGGGATTCAGGGAAATTTGTCATATCCTACACTGATTATCTGCTAACTCAGCAATGCTACTACCTCTCGACAGCTGCAGAAAGGATCTATGTTAATCCTGATGCGATGGTAGATTTTAAAGGGTTAAGCAGTGAAATCATTTTCTTTAAGAATGCTCTCGAAAAACTTGGAATTGATGTACAGGTAACCCGTCATGGCAAATTTAAAGGAGCAGTGGAGCCATTTATACTTGATAAGCTCAGTGAGGAAAATAAAGAACAGATAAAGGAATATACCGGTTCCATCTGGAAACACATACTGGGAGAAATTTCAGAAGCTAGGGGAATTCCTGCTGAAAAACTTTCCATGCTTGCAGATAACCTTGCAGGAAATATTGCTGCAAGTGCATGGGATAATAAACTTGTTGACGGTCTGCTTTACAGAGACCAGCTTATCGACACACTTAAATCGCTTGCCGGAGTTGAAAATAATAAAGACCTTCCCCTGGTTACTATGACCAAATATGGAAAAGTGCCTGACCCTGCAAGTGTCTTTTCTACAAAAAACAGGATCTCTGTTATCTATGCCGAAGGCAATATTGTATTGGATAAGGGAAATGAGTCAAATATCGGAGGCAGGCATTATGCTGAAGTAATCAGAAAAGAGAGACTTGATACGGCAGTTAAAGCAATAGTGCTCAGGGTCAACTCTCCCGGAGGCAATGCAATTGCATCAGATGAGATATGGAGAGAATTAACCCTGGCAAAAAAGGTAAAACCAGTTGTCATATCAATGGGCAACTATGCAGCTTCAGGTGGATATTATATCTCATGCCCTGCATCCAGGATATATGCAAATCCTGTTACAATTTCAGGTTCTATTGGTGTATTCGGACTTCTTCCAAATGCCGGAAAACTTATGGAGAAGAAGCTCGGACTGAATACCGAAACTGTAAACACAAACCAGAACTCCGATTTTCCGTCAGTATTCAGACCCATGAACAATTATGAAAAAGAAGTCATGCAGCTAAGCATTGAAAAGACCTACAGTGAATTTGTTGATAAGGTTGCATCCGGAAGGGACATGTCTTTTACAGAAGTCGACAATATCGGACAGGGAAGGGTATGGTCAGGAATAGGAGCTATGAAAATAGGACTTGTTGATGAAATGGGTGGATTAAAAGATGCAATAAAAGGAGCCGCAGAACTTGCAGGCATAGAAAAGTACAAAATAAAAGAACTTCCCGAACTTGAAGATCCTTATACCCGTTTGCTTAAACAGCTGAGCGGGGATGTCAGAATGAGTATCCTCAAAAAAGAAATCGGAGAATCTCTGGTTTTCTATAAAAGGATTATGGAACTGAAAGAGCTTTCAGGTATCCAGGCAAGACTTCCATATTTTATTGAAATCCGATAAAATATGGAACCCGGCAGGATATTTCTTTATATGGTATCGGTAATTTACGGACTGATAACCGGCTTCAGGAATTTCCTGTACAATACTTCCATTTTGCCGACAGCAGAGTTCCGGATTCCTGTAATTTGTGTTGGTAATATTACAGTTGGAGGCACAGGTAAAACTCCTCATACAGAATATCTCGCCGATCTTCTCAGAAAACAATTCAGGGTTGCAGTACTCAGCAGGGGATATAAAAGAAAATCAACCGGATTCAGGATAGTCACATCCGCCTCAAAGGTATCTGAAACAGGAGATGAACCACTGCAGATTTCACTAAAATACCCTGATGTATTTGTTGCTGTTGACAGGAACCGGGTAAATGGTGTACGGGAGATAATTAAGAGACAGCCTGAAACAGAAGTTATTATTCTTGATGATGGATTTCAGCACAGGAGAATAACACCGGGCTTTTCAATACTGCTTTCTGATTTCGACAGGCTGTTTGTCAGGGATCATATGCTCCCCTATGGTAACCTGAGGGAAAGCATTTCAAATATGAGAAGAGCAGATATTATACTTGTTACAAAATCTCCTGCCGACATAAGTGCAATTCAGAGAAGACTTATTGTAAAGGAAATCGATAAGGCTCCTTATCAGAATCTTTATTTCACCTCAATAAGGTATAATTCTCCGGTTCCGCAGTTCCCTAAGGGCGAATCAGCAGCTTCTACCCCTGACCTTGCAAAACTATATGGTTGTGGTGTTGTTCTTGTTACCGGTATAGCAAATCCTTTACCCCTGAAGGAACAAGTGGATTCAACTGCCGGTGAAGTTATTCACCTCAGGTACCCTGATCACTATAACTTCAGCGATAAAGATCTCCGGGCTGTTTCTGAGGCTTTTGAAAAACTTAAATCACCTGTCAGATATGTGATTACCACTGAAAAAGATTCTGTCAGGTTGAAGGAATTTAGTAATATTGCAGAACCGGTTAAATCTGCAATGTTTTATATCCCGGTCGGAATTAATTTTTTGAATGATGACAGTAATGAGTTTGATAATCTGATAATTGAATATGTTAGAAAAAATAAAAGAAACAACAGAGTTTCTGAGATCTGAAGGATTTGTTGATCCGGATGCTGGTATAATACTTGGAACCGGTCTTGGAGGACTTACGGCAAATATGACCAACCGGATTGAAATTGACTACAGGAATATCCCGAATTTCCCGGTATCTACTGTTGAGGGACATGCAGGTAAACTTATTTTCGGTGAGTTCGGTGGCAGAAAGGTAGTTGCAATGAAAGGACGTTTTCATTATTACGAAGGTTACGGTCCGGAACAGGTTTCCTTTCCTGTAAGGGTTCTGAAATATCTGGGGATTAAATGCCTTTTCCTTTCAAATGCTGCAGGAGGTGTAAATCCCGATTTCCAGGTAGGTGATATAATGGTAATTACTGATCATATCAATCTTCTTCCCAATCCGCTAATCGGTGTTAATGACGAGAGGATTGGTGTGAGATTTCCTGACATGGGAGAAGCATATGACAAATACCTGATCAAGAAAGCACTGCTGATTGCTTCAGAACATCATATGCGGATAAAAAAAGGAGTCTATCTGGCAACCAGCGGCCCTACATTTGAAACTCCCGCCGAATACAAATTTTTCAGGACAATCGGTGCAGATGCTGTGGGAATGTCAACCACGCCGGAGGTAATTGTTGCGCGCCATATGGGTCTGCCCTGCTTTGCTGTTAGCGTTATAACAGACCTTGGTGTTGAAGGAAAGATAGCCTATACAACTCACGAATCGGTTCAGCATGAAGCAGAAAAGATTGAGGCTGGGATGACTATTATTATGAATGAACTTGTAAATTCGCTGTAAACCCTCAATTATTTATCTGAGCACAGTACAGACTCTTTTGAAACTATCACTTTTCCCTGTCTCATCATACCAGGTAATATATACTATATAAATACCTGATCTGACAGGTGAACCATCATCAGCAAGCCCATCCCAGACAAGCGATACCTCATTCCCTGTCAGCATATTTGAGGCTATTTTTCTTACCGGACTTCCTCTTTCATCAAAAACTGAAACTGATATTATATTACCGATACCTCCCGGCTTTAAAGTAATTGTCAGAAAGTCCTCATAACCATCATTATCAGGAGTAATTTTTGATGATGAAAAAGATATTAATCCTGGTTCATCTGATGTCTGTGTAATCAAAGAATTTTCTCTCCCCGGAGTACCCCAGCCTGAATTTTCTGTCGCAGAATGCCAGCTGGCCGGATCTCCGGATGGATTGCACCTGCCTGTTTTTTCGAGTGAAATACCCTCAAAACCTGAAAGAAGTGAATAATGCATCTCTTCCTTGTACGTAATTCTATCAATAATATCCAGTTCAATGCTGATGAGTAACAACTCTCCTTCATCATCCGGCATAGAGGGCAGGGATGAGACTTCAAATATCCGGTCGGCTGCCGAGGAAAAATAACGGTCAACCACTTTTTTACGGTCCGTAGTGATTGTATAATACATCCCCGGCAGTATGCATCTGCCACCAGATGATATTGGTACCGGATCTGATGTATCTGAGGTCTGAATATTTACACCTGCAAGTGCAAGCTTCGATGCATCAATTACCTTATCGGAGCAGTTAAAAAACTCTATGTAATCCGGATCACCCGGAAAAGGATTAAAGAGAAGTTCATTGAATGTTATATCCCCTGATGTGGGAGGCTCTGTAAGTCCAAAGGTAAAGGCAGTTTCTGAGGCCTTGTTTCCTGCAAAATCTGATAATTCTTCAGGCATTTCAATTTCGTACAGGGTATGTGATACCAGATCAGAAGAAAGACTGACGATGAACTCCCTTAACAATGGATCAGAGGGTGAAACATTTTCAATATCCGGTCCATCTTTGATTAAGGCCTTTTTAATTTCCTCGAATTCTATGACAGGCTCTGAAAAACGGATACTTAATTTCCTGCTGCCCAGAGGAAAGAGATTCTCAATACCGTGGAAATACCAGTCGGGATTGGCAGAACTTACCGAATTCACAGTTCCCGGCGTACCTCCTCTTCTCGAGACCGAGGCTTTCCAGTTTCCCTCATAAAAGAAAGGATAAGATTCATCTATTATTTCAAGGGACCATCCTCCGTTGGCTTTAAGGTCACTCCCATACCATTTATCAGAATATTCTACTCCATGAATCAGAATTCCGGCAGTATCATAAATACAAAGCAGCTTACCTTCATCAGAAAGCGATGGAAATTGCCTCAATCCGGTAGTTTTTCCAAATTCATTTAAAACCAGAGTATCCGCTACCGATGTAATGATCCTATTCTCCCCCGGCTCCATATTAAAAGCAGACAGTGTATAAATCTGTTCACCAGCAATAAGCTTCCATCCATCAGGATTAAGAGTAAATGAACTCCTGTTACTGATCTCAAAATACTCTCTTGAAGGCAGTGATACAGCAGGAATGGGATCAGCCATTATTTCACTGATAATTATATCTCCTGTTTCTGCCCATACCGGAGTAAATCGTATAGAAGTGTCTTTTCTGCAATTTCCCGCCTTATCACATAACCTTCTGATAATCAATGTATTTAATTGCTTGTTAATGAACTCATTAGCAAATTCAAGCTTGAAATGCAAAGAATCCTTACTACTCACAATCAAGGGAATGTTACCCGCTTGTTCTAAAGAGAAATTATCAATAGCAGGGAAAGCAGATGCCGGCTCTTCACTGAGAGTTATCTCAATTGATTTTCTGCTGCAAACCGAATATGCAGTGACAGCCGGCGGAGTTGTGTCCCTGTAAAATACTCCTACAATCGCAATATCGTCTAACCATAATAGTCTGTCACGGGTGGAAGAATAACGGTACAGAATCCCAAACCATGACGGAACAGTCAGCTCAGGATCATAACCTGTAGAGGTCCTGATCAGATTTTTATTATTACAGCTTACCTTTATATTCCAGTGACCTTCCTTATCTCTTTCAACATCTATTCTTGCCGGATTCATAGTCCCTATCTCGGTCTGCCAGTTGACTGCGCAGTTTATAACAACCGAGAGTATGCTGCCTTTTACCTTCCACAGTCGCAAAGTATCATCATAGCCGGTCAGATTAACTCCTATTGCAAAGCCATTTGTACTTCCGTCTGCCGCCATTGTAACCGGTGATACATCTGACATAAGGAAAACCGACCAGTTATTGGATGAGGAAGGGTCGTATCCATGCCTTACAACAAATGACCATTTTGTTGTTCCTTCATCGGCATGAATATCGGTTAAAGGGACCCCGATTTTGTCTGATCCGGATTCGGGATTATCAAATATATGATGCAGAGAGTACCTTCCGGATATGGCTCCGACTGTATCAGAGGACCATCTGTTTGGAGCACTCTGCACCCAGGTATCCGGTATTCCGTTTTCGAAATTAACAGAAACCTGACCTGCTGCCAAATATGGCAACAGCAACAACAACAAAATTACTTTTTTCATGCAGCGGGACGAATTGAAAAAAAAGCTAATTTTGACGCTCTTAACAATTAAGTAAATTTAAGAAAACTATTAAAACAAACAAACACTACCATGAAAACAGCAGTCGTAGGTGCCACCGGAATGGTTGGCCAGACAATGATCAAAGTACTCGAGGAGAGGAATTTCCCTTTAACACAGCTCATACCTGCCGCATCGGAGAAATCGGTTGGTAAAGAGATTATGTACAAGGGTAAGGCTGTAAAGGTAGTTAGTGTAAAGGAAGCGGTGGATGCAAAACCCGAATTTGCTATTTTTTCAGCCGGAGCAGGCACTTCAAGAGACTGGGCTCCCGAGTTTGCAAAAAATGGCACTGTCGTAATTGATAACTCATCATTCTGGCGCATGTATAAGGAAGTACCTCTCATTGTACCGGAAATAAACAGTCATGTCATTAAAAAAGGTGATCGTATCATAGCCAATCCCAACTGCTCTACCATACAGATGGTAATGGCACTTGCTCCGCTCCACAGGAAATATAAAATCAAAAGACTTGTTGTTGCCACCTACCAGTCAGTTACAGGTACAGGCGTTAAGGCAGTTGCCCAGATGGAAAACGAGAGAGCAGGTATCAAAGGTGAAATGGCCTATGCTCACCCCATTGACAAAAACTGTTTTCCCCACGGTGGTTCATTTCAGCCTGACGGTTATACAACCGAGGAGCAGAAGCTGATTGATGAGACAAGAAAGATACTTGAAGATCCTTCCATTATGGTTACAGCCACAGTTGTCAGAATACCTGTTGTGGGGGGACATTCAGAAGCTGTAAATATTGAATTTGAAAAAGAATTTGATATTGAGGATGTTAAAAAACTTATAGCAGGATTCCATGGTGTGGTAATCTATGATGATCCTTCAAAGAATGAATATCCGATGCCACTTATGGCTCACAACAGGGATGAGGTCTTTGTGGGGAGGATAAGAAGGGATCTCTCCAAAGAGAAATGCTTAAATCTCTGGATAGTTTCGGATAATATCAGGAAAGGAGCCGCAACCAATGCTGTTCAGATTGCGGAGTACATGGCTGCGAATAAATTGTATTAGAAAAGAAACTCATTGTAAGGATACCTCACAACATGTATCTTCTTTACCTCTTCGTAAAGAAGATTTTTCAGCTCATCAACATTTTCTTTGGTTTTCGCTGAGATGAATACACTCTTATGATTATGCTCTGAAGCCATCCATGTTTTCTTCAGGTCGGAAAGGGAATAGTTCTCCCTCTGAAACGGAGTAAGATCAAATTCATCCTTTGCAGTATATGAAAATGCATCGATCTTGTTAAATATTACTATGGCTGGCTTGTCTGCAGAATTCAGCTCCTTCAGGGTCTCATTAACAACCCTTATCTGCTCCTCAAAACCCGGATGTGATATATCCACCACGTGTACGAGAAGGTCCGATTCCCTTACTTCATCAAGGGTTGACTTAAACGATTCCACCAGATCATGGGGAAGCTTGCGGATAAATCCTACCGTATCAGAAAGCAGGAACGGAAGATTTTTAATAACCACCTTGCGGACTGTGGTATCGAGAGTTGCGAAAAGTTTGTTTTCAGCAAAGACATCCGATTTGCTCAACAGGTTCATTATTGTTGATTTCCCCACATTTGTGTAGCCTACCAGCGCCACTCTGACCAGCTTGCCCCTGTTCTTGCGCTGAGTCACCATCTGGGTGTCGATCTTCTTCAGCTGTTCCTTTAATAATGAAATCCTGTCACGGATAATCCTTCTGTCAGTTTCTATTTCAGTCTCTCCAGGACCTCTTAGGCCTATACCTCCACGCTGTCTTTCGAGGTGCGTCCACATACCGGTAAGACGTGGTAGCAGATACTGATACTGGGCGAGTTCAACCTGTGTTCTTGCATGTGAAGTTCTTGCCCGGTGGGCGAAGATATCAAGTATCAGATTGGTCCGGTCCAGAATCCTGCACCCAAGCTCTTTCTCTATGTTTCTCAGCTGACTCGGAGAGAGCTCATCGTCGAAAATGGCAATATCAACCTTGTTTTCAATGATATAATCAGATATTTCACTGATCTTACCTGTACCCACAAAAGTTCTGGGATTTGGAGAGTCAAGACGCTGTACAAATCTTTTCAGGGTTTCTGCCCCTGCAGTTTCAGTCAGAAAGGCAAGTTCATCAAGAAAATCATCAACTTCACGTTCATCCTGTCCGGGATAAATAATTCCAACCAGTACCGCCCTCTCTATCCTTTTCTTCGTCTCAATCATCAATCCTGATCCTGTAGCCTGAAGCCTGTCGCCTGAAGCCTTTTCTTAGTATATAAATCTCCGGTTATTCTGTATTGCTCCTCTGATCGCCATCTTGAGATTTTCGGAACACATAATAACCATATCTATGTCAGAAGGAAACGGGACAGGCTGTTTTTTTGTTCTTGCCAGAAGCTCGGGAGTAAGAGCCTGAGTATCACCTATAGCCCTTGATGAAACATTTTCAAAGTTCGACTGTGCGCCAATAGGATCCTTTTTCAAAACCTTGTTTGGATTCACCTGAATTACCTCAACATCCCCATCAATCCTGCATGCTTTTAACTGTATAGTTTCAACCAGGGCACACTGAAGAGTTTTGTATTTTCTGATTTTAATATCATTCCCAAGAGTATCCTTCATTACATTTCCCTTCCTGTCAAGTTTATACTCGAACCCGTCATCAACATCTCTCTTGACAACAGAATCTTTCTGAATAGTCTGATCAGGTGAAACTGCAACATTCCTGACACTGACATTTATAAAATAGTCATACTCGGTATCCTTATTCAGATGCTGGGTGTGATATTCAACCCATTCTGAATTCAGTGAGGGGAGATCAAGTGCAAGCAGATCCTGCTCAAATTCAGGGGGAAATTTTATTATGGAGCTGTTATGAACAGAGACAAAAACCCTGCTCATTCCCAGATATTTTGCTTCTTCAATTTTGTTATCAATTCCCGGGTAATCACCCATATACTGCTTTGCTCTCACAAACTCACCAAAGGCCTGCCTGTAGTTTTCCTTGATCTTCCCATTCATCAGCTGATTCCCGTGTGCAAAATAAAAATCGGCAGCCTTCCTTTTTGCTTCCACCATCTCTGTCATATAATCAACATATGGAAATTCCACAGTACGACCATCCAGACTCAACGGAGTCACTGTTCTTACAAGGGTTTGTCTTGAACCGAGCGCCTGGTAGATCCGGTAAATTTCATCCCAGCTGTCCGGACGACCTTCCATTTTCAGATAGCGTATCCTCTCCTGATCCAGCTCATTTGCAACCCTGTATGATTCTGATAGTATTTCAATCTGCTTCGCATCATCGCGGTCACGTCTGAGTTCTCTGACTGCTTTATCGATAGCAGCATCATAGTTACCTTTGCTAAGTTGTTTTTTTGAAGATACGCATCCTGAAAACAGAATGGTCAGAATTATAAAAACCGGTAGAATCCTTTTCATAATAATGTTATTTGTATGCTATAAAAATAGTAAAAACACCTAATGAGCAAAAAACATGCAGTTCCTGTTTAACAATTCATCAATCAGAAAATAAAATTAAGCCACATTGAATATCTTACCCTCACTGGCTGTCCCCTCTGCAATCCCGGACTCCATTTCGGAGATGCCTGAATAGCTTTTACAGCCTCATCATCGATTATCGGTGCTACTCCCTTTACTACTGTTACATTGCTTACAGCACCATCAGGTTCAATAATAAAAGTCACGAATACCTTTCCCTGAATTTTTGCATCAATAGCAGCCTGTGGATAGTTGGTACGTCTCTGAACCCATTCCCGGAACTTATTGATATCCCCTCCCCTGAATGAAGGCATTACTTCTACAAGGAAAAACGGGTCATCAGTTGCTACTCCATTCTGTCCTCCGGATAAATCATCACCTGCTCCTAATCCATCAATTACTGACTGATCAACAGTTGTCTGGAAGAGAGCTTCATCGGTTGTTACCTGTTTTGAATCTTCCGGCAAAATGGTATCAACAACCACAGGAGGTACATACTTTACAACTTCCTGAACATGTATTGAACCGGGTGGTGGTGGCGGTGGAGGAACATAAATCTGGTCGACGGGAGGTTCCAGGGTTTCCATCTGGAAAGGGATATAACTGATATCTCCGGAATAGACATGGTCAGCTTTCTGTCTCAGAATAAAAGGCATAATAACCACCAGGCAGGCAAGTGCAGAAGCCATCAGTACTCCGGCAAATACAACCCTTTTATACCTCTTCCTCAGCTGATACGCTCCATAATCTCTGTTCCTGTTCTCAAAGATCAGGTCATCGAGATCAAATACGTTTCTGAGATTATCGAACATTTAATGCCTGATTATTAACTATCTTAAAAAGTCTGCCAAAATTACTAATAACAGCTGTTATGCCAAAACCATGCCGTAAATAAAATTCTGACAGTTTGATTTGACGAATCCCCCTTTGAAGGGGGCAGGGGGATGTTTTCTCCGAATCAGTTCCAGGTTCAACGTACTGGGTGCTAGGTGCTGGGCTAGTTTAATCCCCATTTGAAGGAGGGAAGGGGATGTTATATATCCTATTTTAATTGTGATCTTTTTTCCTCACCTTTATCCGGAAGAATAGATTAGGAATAATTAAAAACCACCTTATGGTTAACCAGAGAGCTCTTGTACGGACACTCGGTTTAGGATATGTGATCATAGTCGTGATTGCAAATATCCTTGGATCAGGTG
Source organism: uncultured Bacteroidota bacterium (assembly GCA_937864815.1). Classification (GTDB taxonomy): domain Bacteria; phylum Bacteroidota; class Bacteroidia; order Bacteroidales; family VadinHA17; genus LD21. Next base: position 7,334 of record CALMJY010000229.1, on the reverse strand, counting down.
TTTATAAGAAGATTGCTCCGATGGCAACTGAACTCAATTCCTCTGTGGGGGTCCTGATAGCCTGGGCTGTTGCAGGAATTATAACACTTTTCGGAGCCCTGGGAAATGCCGAAGTTGCTGGTATGCTGGCCGATACAGGCGGAGAATATGTATATATTAAGAAAATCTATAACAGGTTCTTTGCCTTTATTTACGGATGGTCACTTTTTACTGCAATTCAGAGTGCAGCTATTGCCTCTGTTGCATATGTCTTTGCCCAGTCACTTAACAGCATTGTCAGCCTTCCTCAAATACTGCCGACACTTAATGATTTTTCAATAGGAGGGATATTCTTCCCCTTCCAGGAGTTCAATATAAAACTGACAGCAATCCTTCTGATTCTTATCCTGACATATCTTAACATTTCAGGATTAAGGGTAGGTGCAGGTGTCAGCAGGGCTATAATATATATGGTTGCAGCAGGACTTCTGACAATTGTAATTGCAGGGCTTACAAGTATCGGTTCTGATCCTCTAAAAATTTCCTCAATCTCAACCTCAACCTTTACAGGAAGAACGGTTACCCTATCATCATTTTATACTGCCATGCTTGCAGCTTTCTGGGCATACCAGGGATGGGTATCAGTGGGATTTATTGGTGGCGAGGTAAAGGATCCAACAAAGAATATTCCCAAAGGTATTGTTATTGGTGTTTTAATAGTTATTGCCATATACCTTATTGTCAACTTTACCTATCTGACAATCCTGTCTATCCCGGATCTGACAGAAATTAATGCTTCAGGAATAAAAATTGCTGCTGTTGAGGCTGTAAGAAGCTTCTGGGGATCAGGTGGTGCACTGTTCATCTCCCTGCTGATCCTTGTTACAACCCTGAGTTGCACCAATGCCTCCATTCTCACAGGAGCACGCCCTTATTATGCCATGGCCCGTGATCAGCTTTTCTTTCCCTCTATGAGTAAAATCAATAAAAACAATGTGCCCGGCACCTCTCTGATGTGGCAGGGAATATGGTCGGCTGTCCTTATTCTATCGGGTAATTTCGACCAGATTACAGACATGCTGATTTTTACTGTTTTTATTTTTTACGGAGCCACATCTCTGGGAGTTTTTATACTTCGCCGAAAAATGCCGGATGCACACAGACCATATAAAGTCTGGGGTTACCCCTGGGTACCTGCAATATTTGTTCTTTTTTGTATTGGTTTATTCTTTAATACGATAATAACCCGTCCGCGTGAGGCAGCGATAGGTATGACACTTATTCTTGCAGGAATACCGGTCTATCTGTACCTTAAAAGGAAATATAAAGGACTCTATTAAAGGATTTCCTGACGCCTGTAGCCTGTAGCCCGACGCCTTAGTTTTCCATATCTATGATTTTTTATGATGAATTTATTATATTTGTGGCCTCGACCAGGGGGATTAGCTCAGTTGGCTAGAGCGTTTGACTGGCAGTCAAAAGGTCAGGGGTTCGATTCCCCTATTCTCCACCTTAGCCCTCCGTAGCTTTAGCGAAGGAGGGTTTATTATTTATCCATGCAAAACTCAGTTTGCCCGGATTTCCTTTCTTTTTCTGTAATCACTCACAATAAACAACACCCCTGCCACAACAAACGGCATACATATCATCAGCACTATCAGCAGGCTCATCCAAAAGGAATGATTCCTTTCAAAATTAAGCATGAATACTAAAACGCTGAATATTATGCCAACTGCCATAAGTATTATTCCACCAACCTTTTCCCATTTCCATGCAACAATTAATATTCCAAGTAATACAAACGACGGGACAAGATGCATCAGAAATGCACCTGCATTCTGCCAGAATGTACGTTCGGATGAAAATGAATCCAATGCAAACATGCTGACAAAGAGAATCGCAAGAATTACAAGGATTCTTGGTGTCCAGTGAAGTAATTTAACTGATGTTTTCATGTCAGAAAATGCTTTAATTTTTATGCAAGTTACAATATAAAAGGCACTGAGTCAATTTTAATAACATGCTAATTTCCTCATAACTACCTGTAAGCAGGACATTCATCAATCATTTTCGTTCTAAAAGAGCCTGGCCTCCTCCCTCCCTTTTCTTCCTTCTCATCACATCCAAAGAAAAGGTTCAGCCCAAAACGTAAGCAAATCATTCTTGCATTATATGGGTAAATAAGAGATGTTGATACATCCCGGGTAAACCTGACCGGTATATTGTCGGTGAGAATATAAAACTGAGCACCCCTGTCTCCGAATGCAAGTCCGGCTCCAAACTGATTCAGCTTGTTATTCATTATTGTATAGCTCAGACTCGCGGCAAATGCCCTGAATGGTGTCGCATTAAGCGAAAGAGTTAGTGACGGCCTTATGTGAGGTCCGTTAACTTCAATCCAGGTCATTGCACCAGCCTTCAGGTTTGGAATCAGTTCCCTCGTAATTCCACCATAAAGATTTAACGGGAGCATTGTTATATATCCATTTGAAGCAGAAGAGGCATGAAATGAATTAAGAAGCGAGTCCTGCAATGCCTGCAGGAGATCTCCCTGGTTTGGGTTATTAAAATACTGATTAAGGTCAATACCGCTGAAAACAAACTCACCATCTCCTGTGAAATTATTAACATTATTCCTCCACCAGATAAATCCAAGATCAGTAAAGCTGGCCGTAGCCTGTGTCACTTCATCAATATCGTAAACTACTCCCCCGTCAAAAGCCAGTCCGCGATTACCGTTAAAAATATAATTGCCGACAAGGTTATGAGTAGCCGGACTAAAATCAATACTGCTTACAAGACCTCTCGAAGAATAACCGAGATTGACAGGTAAGGTGCTGTTGATTTTATAATGTACCATTGCTTCGAGAGTGATCGGATCCGAAGTTGTATTAAGCTCAATATTTGATTTCCTTGTATTGAGATTTGCCATCCCGTTAAGGTATTTGACCCTCGCCCCTATTCTGAAACCATCAAAAAATTCTTTAGATCCGCTGACTCCAATAGAGTTCCATGCAGTTGCATTAACTCCAATCCTGTTAAGCTTTATTGGAATAGCCTCACCTTCATTTACATTCCAGTTACCATCCTTAAGAGATACTACATCATCAGGGTATGAACCCTGCATCGATAAATGATTTGATATATTGAGAGTAAAATACCAGTCATTCAGGGTAATTCCAATTCCAAGCAGGTCAATATCAGTGTTAAAGAGTGAATAGTTCATCCGCCTGATTTTTTTCTCCAGATTTTCTATATCAAGATAATATGTATCTGACAGTGCTCCTGATCCTGTATGTATTACATCATGGAAACCAAATGAAGTATTTCTGGTGCTCTCCCTTACCGAGGAAATCACAGGCAGTGATAAATAAATCCGGCAATTATGCTTTATCGCCGGATTAAGCTGATTAGCCTGTGGTATTGAATGAATAAGGTAGAGTGTATTATTCTGTGCAGCAACTAATGAAAATTTTAAAATAATGAGCAGAATTATTATCCCGGAATATGAACATCTTCGGTTGGATATATTGTATGGCCTCACTGGTAAGATCCTCATCATTCTCCTGTTTTTACCTTTATCTGAGCAATAAGTCCTACATTATAATCCAGGAAATATGTTGAATACAGTTTTACATCAATGCCTGGAAAATCAGTGGTCATAATACTTCCCTTTATTAAAAGAAATCTCGCGTCAAACAGATTATCTATTTCTGCTCTTGTCAGTTCAACATCAAGGGGTGCCTGTTTTAAAGGATCAGCTTTTCCGTCGCCATTTGTATCAGTCGCTCCTTCAATCTTCTCAGTGCCTGTGAATAGAGAATCAATCAAAATCCTGTTTTCATCTAAAAGGTAAATCTGAGGATGTGCTGTTAAAGGAAATGAGTTGGTTATACTTGTCCGGATTATAAGTTTTTCAATTTCTTCAGGAGGAGGCAGGGATGAACTCAGGTAATCGAATTCGAGTGTATCAAGAAGAATAAGGAAATCAGCTTTCCCCCAGAGAGGGATTTCTATTGCTGCAGAAACGCTGTACCGGGAATCATTCCTGATAAATGTTGTGGCTGCACCAGATAATTGAACTATTTCAGCTGAGCCTTCAATACTTATAGAATCAGGACTGCTTGCAATAAAAGCGCTGAGATTACTATTGTTCCCGTCAATAACAAGACTGTCATTTATTATCTGCCCTGCCTGATTCAGTGAAGGGTATCCGATAATTTTAGGTGAAGCCTGAAGCGGAACTCCCGGACCAGAAAGCGGATGACTGATGCCGGATCTGTCAATTGCATCAATTCTGTCGAAATATATACCAAATGGAACCCCGACGGAGTTTGAAAAAAAGATTTTCAGCTTCGGATCTGCAAAAATAATCTCTCCTCCGTTGAGCTTGCTGAAAAATGGGGTGGGGATATTCAGGGAAGGAAAGTCGATAGTATAACCGCTAAAATCACCATATATAGTTTCATATGCAATATCTGTGAGATTTGCCTGCAGATTTAGTATTGTTCCACCACTGCTCACCGGTCCTGATGGTGTCTGAAGAGTGAGAAGAATATTACATTTCAGAAAATTATTTCCTGCCAGATCGTGTTCAGGAATAATTGTATAACCATTGAGAGATAGTGTGAAATCAGGATTGGAAAGGTTTCGTGTAATACTGAAGGGAGTGCCGTTTAGCTGCAATCCGTTAATCATATATGTTACAGTACCGGTAAGGTTTGCAGAATTAACATCCAGAAAAATTGTTCCCGAAAGTACTTCTATACTATCAATTCCGGCATTCACTTCTGCAGACCCTACAGGAATGTTAACTGAATCGGAAAGGCTGAATGTTGCCCCGGGAGTTGTTAATAAAATAACAGAACCCGTCTGATTTGTTAATTGAGTACTGAAAGTGGCATCACTGACTGAAAGGATATCTTCCATTATTCCTGAATCCAGCGGGGCAAAATAATAAAGACTGAGGAATCCATCTTTATCAATACGTAATTCCTCTCCAACAATCGAATCTGTAAGATACTCCTCAAATGCCAGATGCGAAAATCCAATCGGAATTGCGAGACCCGACCGGAGGTCAAGTGAAGCATCAAATTTCGACTGGTCAAATTCCTCTTTAATGCATCCCTCGGTAAAAGAAGCAAGAAAGATGATGATAAAAATCGCCGTAATATTATTATTTTTTGCAATGATCATAATGTGATGTAATCATTTTTTCAAAGTATGAAACCGGCCTTTTATTCGTTAAGTTAGGTTATTTATGTTATTTATAAACGTAAGATAGGAAAGAATTGTTTGTTATGAAAGAATTTTCATCCCGCATCTAAAAATCTAAAAATAAAATCAGTATTTTACCGGCAGTTTTGCGTGGATAAACCGGGATAAGATATTCAGGATGGGAAACAGGAAATTTACATATGCAGAACTTGAAAAAAGAGTACTGCAGCTGGAAAAGGAAATTATCAGGGAAAAAGAGATAAAACTCAAATTCAAAACTGTAATTGAAAATTCAGTAGAAGGTGTTATTCTAACTGATGATACAGGTACTATAACAGATTGGAATAATTGTATTGCCACAAGTACCGGGATAAAAGAAGAAATAGCTGTCGGGAAAAAAATCTGGGAAATTCAGTATAGCCTTTTTACTGAAGATTTGAGAAAGAACTACTCTGAATCAGACATTAAACATCTCTGGCAAAACATTTTAACTAAGTTGGCAGATGGAAATGTTGTCACCCGGGAAGGACAGTATTTTAGACAAGACAGATCACTGGTATATACTGAAGATATTGTCTTTCCTCTGAAATCAGGGAATCAAATGTATCTATGCATACTTCAGCGGGATCTTACTGACCGGAAAAAAGCCGAGATGGCTTTGAAAAAAAGTGAAGAAAAGCTTAAAGAACTCAATGCTACCAAAGACAAGTTCTTTTCTGTAATTGCTCATGATCTTAAAAGTCCGTTTAACACAATCAATGACTTTTCACAATTACTATTAAATAGTATAAAGGATTCTGATTGCCACACATCGGAGAAATATGTGGAAACAATAATCAATTCCTCCCAGAGTGCTTACAGGCTTTTGAATAATCTTCTTACCTGGGCCACTAACGAATTGGGAATGATTCCTTTTAACCCGGTAAATTTGGCTTTGCAAAGAGTTGTAGAAGATGTTGCAGTCCTTCTCAGATCTTCAGCTAACCTTAAAGAGATTACTATATACAATAAGGTCAGCATATATGAAATGATTTTTGCAGATGAAAACATGCTGAGAATCATTTTACAAAACCTGGTGTCAAATGCAATTAAATATACCAGTAAGGGAGGCAGTATATTTATTGATTCAGTACAGGCTGACACGGTTGTTACTGTTAAAGTTACCGATAATGGAGTAGGAATAAAACCCGAAGCCCTTGGAAAACTCTTTGATATCGCAAATATACAAACCACCAGAGGGACAGAAGAAGAAGGAGGAACAGGACTGGGTCTTTTAATATGCAGGGAATTCGTTGAGAAACACAGAGGCAAAATAGGAGCTGAGAGTGAACCCGGCAATGGCTCAACTTTCTGGATTTCATTACCTGTTACACAAATACATAAGAAACCACTATTGGGTAGTTTAAAGGTTTTAATCGTTGATGATGAACCACATGCAAGAGACCTTCTTGAAGTTCTGCTTAAAGGATACTCTGCTAAAATACTGATCGCCAGAAACGGATCAGAATCGATTGAAATCTGTAAAAGGAATCCCGGTATTGATCTGATCCTGATGGATAAAAAAATGCCTGAAATGGATGGATATGAAGCAATACGCCAGATCAGGAACTTCAATAAAGATGTAATAATATTTGCGCTTTCAGCTTCTCATGAAGAGACAGAGAAAGAGCAGGCTATAAATGCTGGCAGCAATGCATTTTTGTACAAACCTGTTGATATTGATCTGCTTAAAGACAATATCGAAAATTATTTCAGCTAATTAAGAAATATTTCTGACTTATTTTTGTGTATTTACCGGCAATAATATCCTTTTGATTCAAGATTCCGGATCATTGCCGGATCACACGCTGTTCGTTCATCAGTTATTTGTCCTGTCCTGTTATCATACTTTCTGCAGGTTTCACAATTGTTTTCGCATGAACTGACATAAAGAAGAAGGATCATCGTAAAAATCATGACCTTCCATAACCGCTTAATGCCAATTTTTCTGTAAATCATTATGAATGAAGAAGAACGTAAAAATACGCAAAAATAACTCTGAAGTAAAAATTCCAGAGTTTAAACGGTTTCAAGACATGTCATGAATCATTAGTGTACCATAAAAATTAATATACGTTCTTTGAAAATATTGACAGATA
>CALMJY010000228.1 GCA_937864815.1 uncultured Bacteroidota bacterium | reverse complement strand
AATTTTTCAAGCAATGATAACGGAATTCTGTATTCCAGGGTCCATGTAACAGGTTCTTTGATTTCCGGATCAATGATCTCAGGGAGAGAATGGGCAATATCTAACTGCCCGATTTCTTCATCTGTAAGCTTTTTGGACTCCTTCCTTGGGATAACATTATAGTGAAGCAGTGGTGTTCCGCCGCAATTGGTTTCAAGATTGAAATAAAGCAGAGGGAGCTCCGGATCGGGAGCAAAGAAGAATTCTACTGCCGAATCCTGCCATACAGGGCCGTTGATTTTATTTGTTATGCATCTGACATTTCGGTCTTTTACCCTGAATATAAGGTAAATATTATCCTTGTCATACATCATTTTTACCTTTGCTTCGGGTTTGAATTCAGGTATTTTGCCCATATAATTGGTTATGTCAGCTGCCGGAACTTTTTCCCATTCCTTCTTATCCCAGTTTGCATCAATCTTAACAGGCTTTTTCACCATGGTGACTTTATATGCAGACCCATCCTGAGCCTCAGTTTTTGATGAGAATGATGTGAATATAAATGCTGAAATGATCAGCGGGATGATAGATTTTTTCATATGTCTTTTTTTAAACCACAGAGGTCACAAAGAAAATGCACCGAGGGCACAGAGTTAAACAATTTAAAATATCTTTTTTAATTGATTTATTGCAGATTCAGCCAGTTTTTCGCCTGAGCCTATTTCATATATTGTAGACCCCGGAGTGGTTTCATAACCTGTTATGTATGGTGTGAATCCTTCAGGTCCCTGGGTGAAACTGACCTTTGTCGGGAAATATGCCCGCTTGTCATTTGTATTTCCGGTGACAATTGTGTTCTTACAGGGTGATTTCTGCTTAATCTCTATCCCGAATTCGTTGAATATTTCCCCCGGAAGTCCCACAAATGCAAGATCACCAATTCTTATGACCATAACCTCTGCACTATCAATGATATCTTGTTTTTCCCGCATCTCGATCCAGCTTTTTGCATAGAATGCATCAGGCATACCATCAGCCTGTATAGGCGGCATACCTTCTTTTTCAACGATTTTCATAATTTTTTTTGCCCATTCCAGGCGCTCATCTGATATGTCTATCCTGTCTAGAGGAACCATCTCCCTTGATGCCGCAACAGTATTTCCTTCCAGCGGTTCACTTTTCTCCATTGCTTCCATTGCCGACACACCCAGCATATAACCGATTCTCTGACTCTCCTGGAATGTGTCGGGAAAACCGATCCTGTAATCAACCTGTGTAACATTCCCGCAACAGCCATTGCAGAACATCGATACATAATCTTTTCCCCTGACTCTTTTGATTGATTCAGCCATGTAGCCGGGATAGTCAGCTGAATAGAGCCAGTTATTGCCGGTAAGAGTTGTGACATGGCATCCGAAATTAACCAGTACCCCTGTCTCATTTCCTTCCTGTTCAAAAGTTATTGCGATAACTTCAGGATCAATAGATCCCCATGGTTCAATAATATACCCGGGTTCAAGCTTTTCCCAGCACATATGGGTTGTTCCGTCCTTCGCTTTAAGCCTTCTGTTATGGGAAATCCTTGATTCCTGACTTCTTCCTGCTGAAATTTTTGTTGGTATGAGCCTTTCGTTTGCTGTGAGAACAGCTCCGGCTGCCCTGATAATGAACTCCTTTGATTTCGGATTATTCAGATCCGGCTTGGGCCCGCTGTGGGTATGTGTTGCCATTATCATTACATTTTCAGCCCTGATATTGCTGTTTGAGGCAATATATTCCCTCATGAAATCAACCACCTCCTTTGGCAGCATACAGATATCAATGCTGAGAACTGCAACTTTTTCACCTCTTTTGTCCTCTGCTACCAGGGCTTTTGCATAGAGGGAGTCATGGATTCCACGCGATGCATAATCATCTCCCCTGTAGTTTCCAACCAGGTCGAGACCGACATCAGGTTTGTAATTTACCTCTGCCAGTCCAATCCTGATTTCATTTCCTGTATTTTTATTGTTGCATGAAGAGATTAAAACAAGCCCGGTAATTGCAAGGAAGCTTTTTATAATAAGCTTTCGAAGTATAAAATACGGATTCATATAATTATGTATTAAATTTTAATGTAAGGCTGAGTCTGTTCTGAATAGTATTTTATTGCCACAAAGGCTCCAAGACACAAAGTTACACCAAGAATAAATGATTGAAAGATAGGTTTTTGGTGAACCTTGGTGACTTGGTGTCTTAGTGGCAATTTCATTTTTTGGAATAATATTAAGGGAGTCAATCCTAAATTTCAGAAAGACTTATTTCGACACTGTTTGTAACTGTTTCTCCGGGTTCAAGCCAGGGAAGCAGATCCTGTTCTTTGAGGACGACTCTGTTCCGGGTGGGTACATTACATGGTTCAAGACCGAGAACATAATCACCCTGCCCCATCATCTTCCATTGCGTCAGCCACTTTAACTGATTAATATTGAATTTTATGTCGAGTGCAATACCGGGTTTTTTATTTTCAAGTCTAACTCCTGTATTACCATTTTTATCAGCTTTCAGCTTATGATAGAATACGTGCTCGAAAAAGTCAGGCTGGGGTTTTGTGAATGTTCTGAATTCATTGATGCCTGATTTTGCAATATCGGTTGCAGGAATTGTTTCAATGGGATCAATTATAAGCCTGGCGTGTTCACTCAGAAGCGGGTATCCAAGATTGATATGATAAAGAATAGTATAGGGGGTCTTTTTATACCCGAAGTTAATGACTGTATCCGTGATCTTCAGTGAGTTGCTCCCGGCAATGCTGGATATTTCTCTTTCCATTCTCATTTTGGTTCCGAACAGCTGAGCCTCTTCTGTTGTCCCCCTGAGCCTGATATGGTAATCATCTCCGATCCATTGTGACATGTCGGCTACAAGCTTTGAAGGGATTGTTGAATATCTGCCATGCAAACCAAGTTCTTCATCGCCATCTTTTACCGGTGGCCCCAGCCAGGTGAGGCCGCATGTTGTCAGCAATCCCCCTGTAAATGTCCGCAGCCAGGCAATGCCCTGAGGTTCATAGAATGCAGGGTGTGTCTCACCATTGGGAGTAATAAAAACCAGGTTGGTGCCTTTGAAGGAAGCGAATGAGATATCCATACCCCTGTCGGGCAGGACTGTATAAGTAAGTCCCGATCCTGTATTGACATCAATGGCTCTCATATTCAGCCCCGGTCCATCGGAAAGATTATAATGTCGTGTTCCTCCAACCTGAGCACAGTTGCCAATATACTGAAGCAATTCCTCCTTTTTCATATTTCCGACAATTTAGATTGCATATTTCAAATGACTACTTACGTACTTTCTTTACAGTATTCTTTATCCCTGTTACCATCATCTCCAGGTCATTTTTTGTAAGTCTGGGGTTCATCGGAAGATTTGTCTGTTCATTATAAAAGAAGTTTTCTGCAACCGGGCACAATTTATCAGGGTATTTGTATTTCTTTTTGAGTCCGGAGAAATGGTAATTAGGCTGGTAGTGCTGGATACCCTGAATACCTTCCTCCTGGTACATAACTCTCATGAAATCATCCCTGGAACAGCCAAGTTCATCCTCTTTTATAAGAAGAGTATATAAATGATATGAATGATAGCAGTTTGGATCTTCATAAACTCCTCTTATACCCTTAATCTTACTGAATGCATCATTAAGAAAATGGCTGTTTTCCCTGCGTTTATCAATCAGCATATCCAGTTTTCTAAGCTGTGCCCTTCCAACAGCAGCCTGTGATTCATTCATCCTGTAATTGCAACCCCATTTGCCGTTATCGTCAATTACGTCAAAATGGGAGGGGAGCCAGTAATCCTTCTCATTTTTTTTCTCCTTTTTATAACCGGCAAAATTCCAGACTGTTTGTTTTGGATCCCAGTGTGTTATACTCATAACTCTCATCCGCTGAAGCTTATCGGCCAGCTCATCATTATTTGTGGTAATCATGCCTCCTTCACCAAGGGTGGTAATATTTTTCAGGGAATGGAAGCTGAAGCAGCCCACATCGCCAATACTCCCTGCAGGTCTGCCTTTATATTTTGAGCCTGTGGCATGAGCGCAATCTTCCAGAACATAAAGCTTATGTTTTTTTGCAATCTTCATTATCGGATCCATATCACACATCTGACCGGCATAATGAACAACATAGATAGCTTTGGTTTTTGCCGTAATTTTCTTTTCAATCTGTTTCGGATCGATGTTGAATGTAAGGGGATCTATATCTGCATAAACCGGTTTTGCACCCTCTTTAAGAATGACAAGGGATGTGGCAATGAAGGTATTAGGTGTGACTATCACTTCATCTCCCTTTCCAATACCAAACGCCTGAGTGGCAGCATGCATTGCTGTTGTGCAATTGCTGGCAGCAAGGGCATGCTTAACCTCGAACAGCTTTGCAAATTCTCTCTGGAACAAAGTTACCTGTGGTCCCATGGTCTGTGATTCCTGGGCCATTGCAGCCTTAACCGCATTTGCCTCATCTTCATCGTAAATTGATCCGAAGAACGAATAAGGTACTTTGAGTTTTACTCCGTCATTCATCTGATACCCTGAGGTGATTCCTCCTTCAGTATCTGATCCCGTAAATTTTATATCTGCTTTCTTTTTCATGTAATTATGATTTAAAAGTAGTGTAACTCATTAATGCATTTCTGTTTCACATACACCGATTCCACCACGGAAATAGTTGAATTGAACATTGGGATGGTCAGCCAGCAGAGACATAGGAACTGCGCTGTCAGTTATTCTCTTGCTTATCATAAGTGCTGTAAGACGCTGTCCGAAAGCATTATCATGTGTGCCGGCATGCCAGATGGATACTTTTTCAGCTTTCCATGTCTGCACAGGTCCTACTGTGAGTGCCTGCATGGGAATGCCAGTTACTACCCCGCCTCCGCTGGTCCGTGCATTCTGCATGCAGGTTACAGGGTGAAGGTCTACAACTCTTGCCGTAAGTTTCCTGAACTCCTCAGGTGAAGGTGGTTCGTCTTTGTATTTTCCAACTCTTTTTACCGGGTCATTAAATGCCCAGTGTTTGGTATCTCCCTGTCCTCCCTGCATAACAGCACATCTGATTCCCGATTCCCAGCTTTTTATATAAGGAGCAAGGTTTGCTTTCGGGAAGTGCAAATTGGAATCGGGCATTCTGTATTTTTTATCAATCAGGTTGAAGCACATATCCCAGTCCGCTTTTTCAAATGAAAGAGGATGTGTTGCATCCATCTCTTTCCCGTCAACATACCATTCATCCATTCCCCAGAAATGAGAATTGGCCAGACTGATCTTAAGTTCATTAACCATCCGTGCTACAAGCGGCAGCTGTTCTGTAGGGCCAATGGGCCCGCAGATCCCAACAGGGTTATCGGCTGTAGACTGTTTCCATGAAGTGATATACTCAAGGGCTTCAGCAAGGTAAAAATCCTCTATCGTGTCATAGAAATATACTTTGAATCCCGGTCGGGAGAGCTGTAGTATATCTTTCGGGGTTAGTTTTGCTGCATCATTCAGAAGATCATCCGGTAAGGTTGTAAAATCCCACCACTCCGGTGCCAGCATGCTAAGTTTACGTGCCATATCTTATTTCATTGTAAGTTATTCATGTACAAGATTGTTAAAAATATCCCTGAGGACATTGTTTTGCGGAAAGCCATGTCCCAGATGCTGCCTGAATCCTTCAGCAAAGGCTGTCCCTGTTTCACTTCCTCTCTGAGCTGAAAACCGTTTCATTGCCAGGATATATTCATCCATTTTATGGTGCATCATCAGCCAGTCCCGCTGACTTGCATGACATGCAAGCATCTGTTCCTTTATTCCGATCTCTGAGGTGATGTCGACATAAACGGATGGCAAAACAGGCTTTCCGAAAATGTCTTTTCCTTCCATAGGATCGCTGTAATACAGGTAGGGTACAGGCTCATAAGGAGTCATATCAACCTCCAGGTTCTTTACACCTGAGGCAAAACATGCAGCCTGTACAATAGTTGCTGTAATTTCATGGTCGGGCATATAGTCTGAAGGACTGGCTGTAAAAACTACTGATGGTTTGGCTGACCTGATGACTGCGGTGGTCCTGTTTAAGGATTCACGGTCATATGTTATATACAGGTCTTCAAATTCCAGACAATGGTAAGTTGCTCCGATCAGCATGGCAGAATTTGCAGCTTCCTTTTTCCTTATCCTGCTTATTTCTGCTCTTGTAAGTTCAGCAGTACCCTTATCACCAGGTGCCATAGTAACGATATGGACTTCCCAACCTGCCTTGCTGAACAGGGAAAGTGTTCCGGCACACATTAATTCGGCATCATCGGGATGGGCAAAAATGCCCATTACAGTTTTTATCATAGCATAAATTTAGCTTATTTCAATTACTTTACCTTTTTTCGCCGATTCATAGCAAGCAGCCAGAATTTTCTGGCTTCGGAGCCCCAGTTCAACATTGTTTTCAGGTTCTCTGTTTTCAATTATTGCCTGACTGAATTCTTCAATCTCGGCACGGTAGGTATTAACAGGAACAGGTTTAATACTCTCTCCTCCCTTTTCATTTCTCACCTGGGCAGCATCATATCCGGATGAATCGTCCTCAAGATATGCGACCAACTCTCCGGCTTCACCCTGTCCTATAGTACCATTGGCTATTATACTCCCCTTTGAACCGTAAAGCTCAAGAGTATTTTTACTGCTGTTATCAGGGATGCAGAAATAAGTATCCACAGTAGCTATTGCACCATTTTCAAAGAACATTGAGACAACCGCACTGTCTTCTGATCTGTAGTCATGAATACTGTTATTTATATAACAGCTGACACTTTTAATATTTCCGAAAAACATCTCAAGAAGGTCTATGCAATGACTTCCCATATCCATTAGCGAACCACCTCCGCCTGTTGACGGATCCTGTCTCCATGCACCTGCCATAGGCGGATACCAGCATGATAGCTGAGCACGTCCATAAACCGGTTTTCCAATTTTGCCCTCTTTTACAAGCTTCAGGGCCACACGGTGTTGAGAATTAAATCTCATCATGAATGAAGTACCCAATAAGATTCCTCTCTTCCTGCTGACTGCAATCATCTTTTCTGTCTCAGCTACTGTCATTCCAAGAGGTTTTTCACACAGAACATGTTTTACACCTGCTGCACATTCCAGAACATGATCAAAATGTTGGTTTACTGGTGAGGCGATATACACTGCATCAATCCCGGATTGTAAAAGTTCACTTATGCTGCGGGCTGCATATGCATTATACTGACCGGCTACCTCATTATTTACCACGCTGTTAATGTCGTAAACTGATACCAGTTCAGCATTTTCAGCCTTTGTTATTCCTTCAGGAATTGTTCTTCTTCTGGCTATGCCGCCTGAACCGATAACTCCCCATTTTATTTTCTTTTCCATAACTTAGTATTATTTGTATTATAATTTGCTTATCACTATTTTTTCTGACTGTGTGTATTGTTGTCTTCTGCCCGGTTCAGTCTGTAATCGGCTACAGTAATTATGACAGTAGATATCAGAATCATAATTCCTCCGGCTATTGCCATACTTCCAAGTTTTTCTCCCAGCCATATAGCCGCCACGGGTAGTCCGAAAAATGCAATGAGGTAATTTGATAAAGCAAACTGCATTGCATCGAGCATTTTAAGAGCCTTAAAGAAAAGAACCATTGAGAGGAAATTATGAAATACAGTCAGCAGGGCCATTCCGGTCCATGTCTGGAATGTAAATGATGGTATCCGTGCAAATACATCAGGTTCGTAAATAATTACAAGAGGAGTAAGAAGGATGACCATTACAGCATACGTATAGAAAACCATTTCACCAGGCGAATAACGTTCCGCTATCTTCTTAATGCCTACATTATAGTAAGCGTTTCCTAGTATAGCGAGGAAAATTAGGATATTTCCGATTGCATATTCTGAGCTGAAATCGAGCTCATTTATATCACCGGTTGAACACAATATGACACCTGCTATAGCAACGGCGAAGCTGATCCATCTTACCCTGTTCATTTTTTCCCTGAGCATGAGAAAGGCAAAAAGAGCAGTTATAACAGGCAAGGTAAGGGTTATAATTGATGCATTGCTTGCAAGCGAATACTGGGTTCCCCAGGTGATCAGCACCTGGGCAGGGAAGGCTCCGAGCAATGCAAGTTGTCCGAATATCAGGACATCTTTAAAACTTTTGCTATCCTTTCTGAAATCACTGATAGCAAATCCGGAAAGGAGAAGTGCAGCTAAAAGCATTGGTGCCCAGACAGTGAAATACGGGCCAACCTGATCCTGTGTCAGCTTTATACATGTAAACTGAAGCGCCCACATAAGGTTGCAGGCAAATAAAAGGGTCCATGATAAAAACCTGTTCCTCATTATTAATAATTGAAGGAGCAATTAACAATATAAAAATAGGAAGAATAGTTGCCGGAATGCTAATACTCATTTATCAGAATTTAATGCTTTTCTTCTGAAATTCACATTATACAGGTTCAGATTCAGTATTCAATACTCTGAAAGCCTCCTGGCTGTATCCATCATTCTCCTCATGTTTTCCTCGGGAACATCCCGGGGATTCATCTCACCCGTGTTGAAAATATACCCCGGGTTATTTCTGCAGGCACTTATGATTCTTGAAGTCTCCCTTTCAATAAGTTCAGGAGTTCCTTTCCACAATACTTCGAGGGGATCAAGATTCCCGCTGATAGCAGCCTTTCCTCTGAGTGAATCAGAGACAGCTTTTATGTCGGCTGCCGGGCCAATGTTTTCAAAGCTTGCTTCCAGGGGGAGGTGCGAAATAATATTTTCCAGATTCGTTTCACTGTTATGCAGCCAGATCATAATACCAAGCTCTTTCTCACAATACTCAACAAGAATCTTTGTAAGGGGCAAAATATGTTCGGTATATAGCTGAACCGGTACCATATTACCATATGCATTACAATCTCCCAGCCAAATAGCATCTGCCCCTGAATCTCTCTGGGCTTTGATATACCTTTTATAAAACTCCAGCCAGTATTCCATTGCTTCATAAAGCAGTTTGGGATTAGTAAGGAGAAGAAGCATTGACTCCTGGATACTCCACATCAGGCCCACAGCGGAAAATGGTGCAGCACATGATCCGCATATCAGAAGTGAATCCTGGTAATGATTCTTTAAAAGTCTTATTGCTTTAAGCTTCTCAGGCATTCTTCCGTTACTGAGCGGATCCATGACCGGAAGATTTCGTATAGTATCATGATTAACAGGAAGATATCCATAGGTAGCTCTGAGCAGATTACCTTCTCCCTTCACTTTAACACCGATGGGTTCAAATTCAAAACAATCGTCAATCTGTACCCAGGCCCAGTCATAGCCGAATTCATCAACTGATGCCTTAAGGACTTCAAATATCTTGTTTCCGTCCTGACAGAATTCCTCATAATTGTATTTCCCATACCATTTTACATCAAATTCTTCGCTGCATGCAACACAAGGGATTCTTTTGGGCTTGCGGAGTTCTCTTATCGCACGGAAATCATCAACAACGCCTTTGTATGCCATTTCATTTAAGTTTCATAAAGGCTGCCTCTATTGCTTCGCTTCCGATAAGGGCTCCTGACGGAAAAGATTTATCGCTGGTAAATGAAAGCAGATCTGTGGCTTTTTCAACAATACTCCTGCTTTCATCAATCGTGCCATCGGAGGCAGTAATTGATCTTATATCCATTCCCATATGTTTTGACAGGAAGTGATAAACGGGCACCCGTTTTTCAAATGCGTAGTCGTGGACTCCATCAGGAAAATGAACATTCGCAACATTTTCACCAGAATTGTAAAATTCAAAAATTCTCTTTATGAATGGCAATTCCACAACAGGCTCATTTTTGGTCCAGTCTGCTCCGTCAGAGATCATAAGCAGAGGTTTTGGAGCTATCATGGCTGCAATTTCTGCATTATTTGTGAAGTGTTTTTTGCTCTCATGTATCGGCAACCCGCTTTCACAATTGCAGCCTCCGAAAAAATGACATGCTACCATGACAACAGGGATACTTACACTTACTCTGTCATCTATTGCAGCAAGCAGGAAAGTCTGGGTACCTCCTCCCGAGGCTCCTGTGACTGCAATCCTGTTCATATCGACATCCGGAAGTGTTTCGAGGTAATCCAGAGCCCTTATGCTGCTCAATGTCTGTATTGTCAGAGCTATTGGTACACCGTGGAGTTTGGAGATCCTTTCACGATCGGGTTTTTCGATAATTGCCAGTGAATCTATTTGCCTCGCAGCTTCGCCTCCCCAGCCATACATGCTGTAACTTAAAACAACTGCTCCCATTCTCGCAAAGCTTGCACATCTTTTTTGCTGATCAGGGCGGAAACGGCCCCAGTCACCAAGTGTGTCGCCCTCAAAATGTCCATGCGGAGAAAGAATACCGGGATACTTCCGGGAATTATCCAGGGGGCGGTACAGGTTACCAAAAACATAGTATCCGGGCATACTCTCAAAATAAACATTCTCTACTGAATAACCCTCGTAAATCCTTTTTGAACCGGTAACAGGATTCAATGGTGTTTTTGCCGGCATGGGTGCGAGATCAAGTCCTTTCAGAATATTCTCCCTCAGAAGCTTTTTCCGGGCTTCCCATTGTTCAGAGTCATTATACATCGACTCCATCTTTTTAAGTTCGGCAAGGCCCTGCTCTTCAGTATAATAATCACCCTGGCGCAGAACAGGTTCAGTATTCTGGGTACAGCAGTTCAGAAGGATAATCAGCAGCAGGAAAGTAAAGTTTCTTTTCATCTTTAATTAATTGTTAATTATTCAGGGTTTTTTGGTTTAATTGGTTCTCTTTTCACAACCTTGCTTATTGCTGCAAGGAAGACAGCATTGCCAGTCATCGGTGCAGTTTCGACCATTCCATAGTTCTGCTG
>CALMJY010000227.1 GCA_937864815.1 uncultured Bacteroidota bacterium | reverse complement strand
GACCTGTTCAGAAACTACTTTCTTACCGGCAGACTTTCCTTTACACCTATGTGGCTGTATCTGACAATAGGAGCTACTGTTTTATGGGCACTTGTAAGAACAATACACAAATCAACCAGATGGCTTGAGGTTGAAGGCCGTTAATCTCGTGAGCCAAGGAAGATCATTACATAATACATCAATGTGGCAAGTGAACCGAGAGCTGCTACAACATATGTATAAGCAGCCCATTTAAGAGCATTCTGAGCCTTGTCATGATTCTGGTAGGATGTGATCCCTGCATTTGAAAGCCACGCAAGAGCCCTGCGACTGGCATCAATTTCAACAGGAAGGGTAATGAAGCTGAAGACTGTTGTCATTGCAAATAATGCGATTCCTGCAAGAAGAATTGCTGGAAAAGTCTGAACCAGCAAAACTCCGGCAAGCAACACCCACTGAACCCATTTCGATGCAAAGCTGACGGCAGGAACCAGCTTTGACCTGAATCCAAGCCATGCATACGCTTTTGAATGCTGAATGGCGTGTCCTATTTCATGGGCAGCAACTGCAGCGGCAGATATATGGCGACCGTTATAAACATCCTGACTTAGATTTATTGTTTTGTCTGCAGGATTATAATGGTCAGTCAGGTGTCCCTGTACACTTACAATTTTTACATCATAAATACCATTGTCCCGGAGCATCCTTTCAGCAACTTCCTTTCCGGACATCCCGTTGTCAATCGGTATTTTTGAATACTTCTTGAATTTTGATTTAAGTACCATGCTTACGACCCAGCTGAGGATCACGAAGCCTATAAAAAAAATCCATATTGTCATTTTAAGTTTCCTCCTATTTTCTGATTTATATTACAAAACACCTGCCAAATTTAAAATGTCATATACACAGGTCATTTTGTCATGAATAACAAATAATTGAGCGTTGAAGTTCAAACTTACTCCGAAATGTGCGCAAATGTTATCTTTGTTTCATGCTGAGGATAATTAGAACTTTTCTTTCTTTTTTGCTGTCACTGCCTGTATATTTTTACAGATATTCAATTTCACCGTTTTTGAGACCATCATGTCGTCATTTGCCGTCTTGTTCACAATACATGCTTGATGCTTTAAAAGCTCATGGACCTTTTTACGGATTGCTTATGGGGACTGGAAGGATACTCAGATGCAGGCCAGGTGGTACCCATGGCTATGATCCTGTTCCGCTTTTTCGCTTCCGGCGGTACAGGCCATTGTATTCTCTGATTCAGGGTTATAAAAAAGGAAACAGACTTAAAAAATAGTATAATAATAACTACTCGACTTTAAGATCGCAAGACCGCAAGACAATTAAAACTTAAGATCTTCCCTTAGCTGTTTGTATCCTGCCCTGCTTACCGGCAGTTTTTCTCCGGAGTTAAGTACAGCAACATGAGTATCTTTACCATAGGGTTCAATCCTGTTAATTTCCGTAACATTCACAATGTAAGCTCTGTGAATTCTGATAAAGTCTGACTGGGGAAGATTCTCTTCATAAAACTTCATTGTCTGTTGCTTCAGGGCTTTTCCGGAAGTATGATGTATCATTACGTAATCGTCCTGAGCCTCTACATAACGCACCTGCTCTACTGGTATGATATTTATCGAATTGGCTTTTCTTACGACTATTCTGTTCACCGGACCTTCAGCTTCGGGTTTTTTTGCCAGCAGCTGACTTGCAGGTTCAAGATTTCCTTTTCCCGATTTAATTTTGAGGATTGCCTTTTTAACTGCTTCAAGGAATCTTCTTTTTTCATATGGTTTCATCAGATAGTCAACTGCATTAAGCTCGAATGCCCTCAAGGCGAAGTGGTCGTAAGCTGTTGTAAAAATTATCTCTGGTTTTTCGGTCAGCACTTCAACCAGTTCAATTCCTGTAAGTCTGGGCATCTGGATATCAAGAAAGACAAGGTCAGGTTTTAAAGTTGAAATTGTTTTCAAACCGGAAAATCCATCTGAACATTCAGCAATAACCTTAATAGAATCAACTTCTTTTAAATAATGCTTTACTAATTCCCTTGCCGGTTCTTCATCGTCAATTATTACTATTCTGATATTTTCCATCGGTTACCTGGATAAAAAAAGGACAAAAAATTTGTCCTTAAAAGTACGAAATTATTTTTAAATGAGTCAATTAATATTGCCTTGGTATGCACAGGGTTACAGAATAAATACCATCTTCTTTCATAGATTTGACAGATGCTTTATTTCCATAATACAATTCAAGTCTGCGGGCTACATTTATCAAACCTGTTCCTGTACCTTTTCTAATTGAAGGAGCAGAATCATAATTGTTCTTTATAATAATCTCAATATATCCGTCAATAAATTTTGCCTGGGTATAAATTTTTACTGTTTCAGTGCTTTCATATACACCATGTTTTACAGCATTTTCATAAAGAGGCTGCAGAAGCATTACCGGTATCTTAAAATCTAGGCAATCAGGATCGATATGTTCCTCTGTTTTAAGCTTATCTCCAAACCTTACCTTTTCGATTTCAAGATATAAGCGAAGATTTTCCAGTTCACTCTGAAGTGTTACAGGCTGTTCATCTTTTCTTGAAAGAGCGTACCTCATAAAGTCAGACAGTTTTACGACCATTAGCCTCGCTTTTTCAGGATCTGTAACTGTCAGAGAACTAATCGAATTGAGACTATTAAACAGGAAATGAGGATTAATCTGCGACCTGAGCATTTTGAGCTCAGTCTCCCTGACAAGGCTTTCAAGCCTTGCTTCCTTTGCATTTTTATCAGCAAGGTTCGTCAGGCTGACAAAAAGGTAATAGGACATCACAATCAGTCCAAAAATGAAGACTCCTGTCCCTATCCTGTATGGAAATGTAGCTTCCCAGTATCCTTCATATATATTATTTTCGGGAAGCACACCCTGCATAATGTAATATGTGAGAAGGGCCCACAGGGTTACTGATATAATTCCGCTTAGAACAAGATTTGAAATTATCGTTGTAACCCTTACATTACCACTGTTAAAGAAGCTGAAAGGATACCATAATGAAAGACCTATTCCCGAATAAATAAGGAGCGAAATAAAACTGTCAAGGATGCCTATGTTGCTGAAGTTTCCGTAAGCATAATAAAAAAGGAGTGACTGGCCTGCCATCAGGAAAAGCCAGACCAGCCACCAAACTATCAGCCGATTTCTGTTAGCAAGAACCGGATGTTTCATTTTCCGGAATTATGAATAGCTCTTAATTTCTCCGCCGCCAAAAACAACAGCTCCTTTTATTATGAGCTGCCGTGAGGTGTCAACTGCCCTGCCGAGATTCAGTTTTCTTTCGTCACCAAATCCGCCGAGTACAGGTACAACTTCCACTTTTATGTTCCAGTCGGTTGGTACAATAATGGTTGTTCCTCCAAAAATACATGCTATTTCAAGTTCTGATACACCTGGTGCCAGCTTTGCCTGGGTAAGGTCGATTTCACTGCCACCAAATATTGATGTAATTTTTCCTCCTTTGAAATTTGCAGAAACAATCTGTCTTTCTCCTCCGCTGAAGATGTTTATTATATCTATAAAATCATCACCTACCTGTGAAACTCTGGATATTCCACTCCAGCCACCTTTCCTTTTTGTGAATATAAAGATAAGACCTATGATAATGAATACTGAAGGCCAGAACATATTAAAGTCGAATGTTTCCCTGAAAATGTGTGGCAGAAGGAAAAAAGCACCGACAGCCATTACAATTATACCACCTGTTTTGTTTTCAGAAGAGCCAAGTGTTATTACCAGACCAATTGTAACCAGAAGCATTGGCCAGCTGAATATTATATGATCAATAAATCCGGGGAATATCCCCGTATTTCTCATTATAAGAAATGCTCCGACCATTACCAGAATAACTCCGATTATTGCGCGGTTACTCTGAATATGACGGTTTTCATGCCTGTAACCCTGCTTATCGTCTTTGTAATTCTCATTTGTTTCCATAGCTGTAAATTTATAAGTTTTTAATTTATTATTCTTACTTAACTCTCCTGAACAGAGAGGATATGATATATGCCAGTCCTATCAATACTATTACTCCGGGCCAGTAAAATGTCTTCAACATTTCGGGAGCAATTAAATTGATATCATCCAGCAGAAACCAGAAGCCACCTGCAACCATAAGTAATCCGCCTGTAAATTGCAGATTCAGAAGAAGTATCACACCAATAAATATGAGCGCTGTTTCCCATGTGAAGTATCTGTGTATACTACCCAGGTTGAGTAAATCATTGGTAGCTATCAGAAGTGCAACCCCCAGGGTAATGAAGAATAATCCCAGACCAATCCTGTGGTGTGGTTCCCTTCTTGTCAGATTGTTATTGAAACTGTGTGCCATGACTTAATAATTTGATTTAAAGCAAAAATAATCTGCATACATACAATGATTAAGCACAAATCGGCGAACGGCGTTTTTTAACCGGTGGATAATCATTTAAGCCTTTTGATGTTACTTTTTTGTTGATAATTTTTTTAATTGAAGAAGGATTCATATTTTTGCAAACCAAAATTAAAAGAGATGTCCGGATTATATGTTATACCATTAAGCGGATTGAAGGAAGGACACCACTCTTTTGATTTTGAGATCGGGAATGAGTTTTTTGAAAAATTTGAAGAGTCGGAAATTAAGGAGGGAAGGCTTACAGCTTTAGTCGGGATAGAAAAAAGAAGCTCGCATCTTGATTTGGTTGTAAGGGTAACCGGAACAGTAATGATCAGTTGTGACAGATGCCTTGAAATGTTTTCATGGCCTGTTGAATGTGAGAACAGACTGCTGGTAAAGACAGGAAAAAGTATTTCTGAAGATGATCCTGACGTTCTTTCTTTATCTTCCGATGAGCATGAACTTGATCTCATGCAGCATTTTTATGAATTTATTCATCTGGCACTTCCAATAAAGAGAGTGCATCCGGATGATAAAAACGGAATGAGCACATGCAATCCGGTAATGCTGAAGAGACTTAATGATTTGCTTGTAGAAGACGAAGATGAAAAGCATAATGATCCCCGGTGGGATGATTTGAAAAAATTGATGAATAATTAAATATTTAAACAATGCCAAATCCCAAACGTAAACATTCGAAGACCAGAAGAGATAAGCGCAGGACACATTATAAGGCAACGGCGCCTACAGTGGCCAGTTGTTCAAATTGCGGATCTGCTGTTCTTTATCACAGGGTATGCCCTGAGTGTGGATATTACAGAGGCAAACTTGCTGTTGCAGGTAAGGCAACTGCCTGATCTCTGTTAACTTAAAAAGTTTTTTATGAGAATTGGCCTTGATGTCATGGGTGGTGATTTTGCGCCAGATGCAATCATTGAAGGCGCAGTTGATTCCATTCAGTATTTACCGGCTGAAGACACCCTGGTCCTTATAGGGGACAAGGATGCCATCTATAGTAAGCTGAGTGAAATGAAGATCGAACCTTCATTATTTGAAGTAGTTCATACCACTCAGGTTATAGAGATGGGCGATCATCCGGCAAAAGCTTTTTCACTGAAAAAAGATTCCAGCATTGCCGTAGGTTATGGTATGCTTAAAAACAACACGCTTGATGGTTTCTGCAGTGCAGGAAACACCGGTGCAATGCTTGTTGGAGCAAGTTATACCGTAAATGTTATCCCCGGAGTTTTCAGACCAGCCCTTGCTGTGGTTCTGCCATGCATTGATAACAGGCAGTCGGTTATGCTTGATGTAGGGCTCAATCCCGATTGCAAGCCCGATGTATTACTGCAATACGGAATACTCGGAAGTATTTTTGCCAAGTATGTCCTCGAAGATGAAAATCCCACTGTTGGGCTACTTAATATCGGAGAGGAAGAAACAAAGGGTACATCTGCTGTTAAGATGGCTTATGAATTAATGAAAGGTCATCCGGGATTGAACTTTGTCGGGAATATTGAAGGAAATTCTCTTTTCAGGGAATCTATGCCTGATGTTGTAGTTTGTGATGGTTTTGCAGGTAATGTTATTTTAAAGCTGGGGGAATCATTTCACCAGATGTATCTGCAGAGAGGTCTGAAAGATTCATATTTTGACAGTCTTGATTTCGAAAATATAGGTGGTACCCCAATAGTCGGAATTAATGCTAATGTTGTAATAGGTCACGGAATTTCAAAAAGGAAAGCCATAATGAATATGATAATCCGGACAAGGGAAGTTGCACATGCCAATCTGGCACAAAAGATCAAAGAAGCAATTTAGCTATGGAAAAATTACGGGCAGCTATTACAGGGATAAATGCCTGGGTACCGGAATACAGACTGACAAATCAGGAATTGTCCAAAATGGTTGATACCTCCGACGAGTGGATAATGCAGAGAGTCGGAATAAAGGAAAGAAGAATCCT
Organism: uncultured Bacteroidota bacterium; assembly: GCA_937864815.1. Lineage (GTDB taxonomy): Bacteria > Bacteroidota > Bacteroidia > Bacteroidales > VadinHA17 > LD21. The sequence goes on along the minus strand of CALMJY010000227.1, from coordinate 2,912 downwards.
TAAAGGCGAAGGTCTGGGTACATCAGATCTGGGAGAGCCGGCTGTTAGAGGATTACTTGAGAAAACCAATACCTCTCCCGGGGAAATCGATCTGTTAATATGTGCTACAATAACACCTGATATGGCTTTTCCTGCCACTGCAAATGTTATTTGTGATAAAGTAGGAATTAAGAATGCATTAAGTTTTGACATTGGTGCAGCCTGTTCAGGTTTTCTATTTGCACTTCAGACTGGTGCACAATATATTGAATCAGGCAGATATAAAAAAGTTATAATTGTCGGAGCTGATAAAATGTCCTCCATAGTCGATTATACTGATCGTACCACTTGTCCTTTATTCGGAGATGCCGCAGGCGCAGTACTGCTTGAACCTACAACTGAAGACGTAGGAATAATTGACCATATACTCAGGACTGACGGATCCGGAAGAAAGTATCTGCATCTTAAAGCTGGAGGCTCAGCCAAACCATCCTCTCATGAAACAATTGATGCCCGAGAACACTATGTTTACCAGGAAGGACAAAGTGTTTTCAAGTTTGCGGTATCAAATATGGCAGATGTATCGGCTGAAATAATGGAGAAGAATAATCTTAAGCCCGAAGATATTGCATGGCTCGTACCTCACCAGGCAAACCTCAGAATAATTGATGCAACAGGAAGAAGAATGGGTTTGTCCCCCGAAAAAGTCATGATTAACATTCAGAACTACGGAAATACTACCGCAGCAACAATTCCGTTATGTATCTGGGAGTATGAAAACAGGCTTAAGAAAGGAGATGTCCTTATACTTGCAGCTTTTGGAGGTGGTTTTACATGGGGTTCAATATATCTTAAGTGGGCTTACGATCCGAAATAGTTTTATATTTGTGAGTTAATAGAATAATATCTCTCAATTTCTGGAAGACAATGGCAAAGTACAACGAGACAGATAACAGTACCATTAATCTGATCAGCAACGGTACAGACATTACAGGTGATATAAAATCAACCGGGGATATCCGTATAGATGGCTCCCTGACAGGTAATCTTAATACCAAGGGTAAAGTGGTGATTGGTCAGACAGGCAGGGTTAACGGGGAAATAATCTGTAAAAACTCTGAAATTTCAGGAACCGTCGAAGGAAGAGTCATTGTCAATCAGTTACTTAATCTCAAAGCATCATCAAAGATCCTCGGTGATATTGTTACCTCGAAACTTTCAATAGAACCGGGTGCAATCTTTTCAGGAACTTGCAAAATGAGTGAAAATAACAGTAATGGAGGAACCACAGCCATTAGAGAAAAAGAACTCGAAAAAGCAGGGAAATAAAGGCCTGAATGATTTTGGAAAATATTCAGGAATAGCTTTTCAGATGGTTGCTGTTATTGCCCTAACTACCTGGGGCGGGATCAAGCTTGATAAACTTGCCGGATTCGAAAAACCTGTTTTTACTATAATTCTTTCTTTGTTTGGCGTTTTTGCTGCAATATATACAGCCATTAAGGATTTTATCAAGTGAGACCCACTGTGAAATCACTTTTCAGAAATATTCTCTATTTAAGTGCCCTGAGTCTGTTTATTATTTTGGCAGGCTATTTTATTCTTCCTGGTGCCGGACTCGGCAGATATTTTAATGAATTGACTATTCTCACCTTTGTTTTTCTGTGTATATGCAGCATATCATTTGTTATTTTTCAGAGAGGCCAATCAAGGGATCCTCAAAGCCAGACTTTGCATACACTGGTTTCTGTCAGTGTTAAGTTGCTGCTGGAAATGGTTTTAGCATTGTTATGGTTCTTTGCTGCAAAAAAAACCTCTTCAGGATCAGTTTTAATGTTTTTTATTTTATATTTAACATTCAGTTTGTTTTCTGTATTATTAATACTGAAGACACTGAAGAACAAGTCTTTATAAAATAAATACAGATTTGAAAACTAAAATGTCAATCCTATTCCTGTTCATTTTCTGCCTGATCGGTTCAATGGTACCTTTATTCGGGCAGGAAGAGCATGGCAATACAGAATCTGCTGAACATAATACAGCCGATAAACCATTTGATGCAAGCACATTTATAATGGAACATATTGCAGATGCCCATGAATGGCACCTCTGGACAAAAAAGAACGGAGAAAGTGTTGCAATATTCCTGCCAGTGATTCTTTATTCAAAGGAAAAAGGACTTGATGTCTTTTCATCAAAAAGTCTCGCCCACGGACACATTTATAAGGGATATAAGATTGAGGAGGGAGTGATTGTTAATGTAAATGATGAAGGTCATGTAGCAGAAACAGGTGCCCCTCTTGATTTTTCCATTACAAAAACGGTTGTGGGTTTACTGTTTTCCTGTATCATAGGTCTTTTCATCTTTATTTCAATGTCGCGTTCATATAAGAAATCAGGGATCAGTCATCCCAGAGGCATTCAGAGTTTCCTTGAGCCAATAATTCTCTTTGTCAGGGATGATATTGCAATAGCAAACATAGGGAAGCATAAGTATGAGAAGTATATGCCATATCTTCTTACGGTCTTTTTCTTTATATTAATCAACAATTTGATGGGGCTGATTCCCTTTCCTCCCCCTTTCGGAGCCAATGTTACCGGTAATATTGCAGTTACCTTTATGCTGGCCTTTTTCACTTTTGTCATTACCCAGTTCAGCGGAAATAAAAATTACTGGCGTCATATTTTTGCAACCCCGGGAGTTCCATTCTGGCTTCTACCTGTTATGGTCCCTGTTGAGATCATAGGTATTATCTCAAAACCTTTTGCTCTCATGATCCGTCTTTTTGCAAACATAACAGCCGGACATATTATTGTTCTCAGCCTGATTTGCCTTATCTTCATATTCAAGACACTGGCTGTGGCCCCGGTATCGATCCTTTTTGTAATATTCATGGATTGCCTTGAATTGCTGGTGGCTTTCCTTCAGGCAT
>CALMJY010000226.1 GCA_937864815.1 uncultured Bacteroidota bacterium | reverse complement strand
AACTAATGTTTAAACAGATGCTTTTTTAAGTTCCTCTGCAAGTTTTGAAGCTACAATTTTGTCTTCACCATCTCTCAGCATCCACGCAGTTATGACAAGATTTTCCTTTCCACCCATCATTTCAATGGAAGGATTACCCTTTCTGAGCCTGCTTCTCATTTCATTTGCGTCGACCGGTATTTTAGTGATATCCCAGGAGATCGTGAGGGTAGGTGTAATATTAGCAACCGGAGGAACTGTAACTGTGGTTGTAACACCAGCCACACTTTTTGCTCCCTTTTCCATCACAGCGATCCTGTTTTCCCATATAGTCCATTGTTTCTTATGATCCCTGTTTATAAATTTCTCAAGGGCAACATACATAGCGAGAATTTCTTCCTTATTAACTTTCATTCCCCGGCCAATATTTCCTCCGCGTGGAGGTGCATTGAGTCTTGCAGCAGCAATCAGGTCTTTTTTACCCATGAGAATTCCTGCACTCTGCGGACCTGTAAGGCCTTTTCCTCCTGATACACAAACAAGGTCAAATCCCATATCATTGAATTTCCAGAGGTTTTCTACAGGAGTGGCATCAGCAGCCATATCAATCATTGTGGGGATTCCGTGCTTTCTACCGAGTGCGACCCATTCCATATCTTTGATTTTGCCATTGGGACCGGCATAATTGAGAAACCACATCATTGCGGTATTATCATTGATGGCTTTTTCGACATCCTCAGCTGTTTCTACTTCAACAACCCTGATACCGGTATTCGTAAGTGCATGAACATAACCATGGTTATGTTCTTTCTGTACGAGCACCTCCGATTTCATATTCTCGAGATGAGGCAGTTGTGCAACTTTTTTAGAATCCAATCCTGTCAGAACACCTGCAGTGCCTAATACAAGCGCGGACCAGCAACCTGCGGTTACCATTGCAGATTCGGCATGGCACAGTTCTGCAATCTTTTTACCCACAGCATCCTGGCATTCATCAATAGCAGCATATTTCTGAGAAGAGTACCTGATTGTTTCTACTACTTCCTCATGCATTATGCAACCTGATAAGGCAGTGTATGTTCCTGCTGCATTGATAAAAGTTCGTATTCCCAGCTCTTTGAAAATGTCCCTCTTTGGCGCAGCGGTAGCTGATGCCATTGATTCAAAAGGAATTGCACTGCCTAATACGACTCCTGATACCGGAAGTACAGACAGATTTCTGATCACTTCTCTTCTTTTCATTTCGATAATTAATTAAAATCCTTTAATTCATTTTTCAAATATATGTTATATGTCGACCTGAATTTAGGAAATACAGGCCATTTCACCATGCTGGAGAAGAAATGCTTCAGGGATATCTTCTCCGTGAAACCACAACAGGTGTTGCTATGCCGTTCAGATCATATACAATTCTTCCTTCTCTGAGAGTCATTTCGCATTCCAGCTTTTTATCTGTCTCAAGCCTGGTGCCGGTATAATCAAAGAAACCGAATTTACCCGACCTCATATTGAGGATAGCAATATCAGCCTCTGATCCTACAGACAGATGTCCCAGTTCCTCACGTTTAATGATCTGGGCAGGTTTCCAGGTACTGGCTTTTATCACACTCTGAAGATCCATGCCTATTGCCAGGAATTTATTCATTGTGGTAAGCATGTCTTTAGTTGCACCATTCATGCTTCCTATATGCAGATCAGTGCTTATGGCATCGGGATACAATCCGCTTTTTACTGCCGGAATAGCCTGGGAATATGTAAAACTTATCCCTCCGGCAGCCACATCGAAAATAACACCCTTTTTCTGAGCGTCCCATACAAACGATCTTACTTTACCTGTTGTTACATCAACAATACTTTCCCGGCTGGCGCCCAGTTGTCCGTAACAATGCGTAAAAATATCCCCCGGACGAAATATCTGCATAAATAAAGTATCAAGTGATAATGCAGGTCTGGCACCTCCCAGATCTACCATAAAAGGCATATTGCAAAGTTTGCCTGCTTCCTCAGCCAGAAGAACAGGATTCCAGTCACGACCACTGTAATGTGCCAGTTTTATACCGACAATGTCCTTTGAATTCTTCAAGGCAAATTCGGCGGTAACTTTTGGGTCCATATCCTTCTGGTTCTGTTCAAACGGACCTCCTCTCATTCCTTCACCAACAATATTAAGGAAAGCAAGAACACGTGTCTGTGAAGCATCGATGGTCTGCTTTTTGAACTCAGGAAAAGTTCTCCATCCTGCACATCCGGCGTCGACAACTGTGGTAACACCCTGACGGAAGGTAAAACCATCAGGAGGTATGGAGTTTGGTCCGTTCATATATTGCTGATCCATATTGGTACCATAGAATACATGAACATGAATGTCGATCAGCCCTGGTGTAACATACATTCCTTTTGCATCAACAACCTGAATACCCTCTTTCGGATCAATGTTTTTCGCCAGTAGGGCAATCTTGCCATCTTTTACGGCAATATCCATTACTTCATTAATATTATTCTTAGGATCAATTACATGACCACCTTTTATAACAATACTATAGGTCTGTGCAGACAAAAAACCTGCGCTAATAAAAACTAGAAACAATAACAATGGGACTTTTCCTTTCATTTCTTAAGTTTTTAGAATAATGAAATTCCGAATCCTGATCATTGAGTGACCAGACTTAAACAAATTTAAGGAAATTCCCGTAATGCGGCAGGAAATTAAGTTTTTTTATATTTTTTAAGGAGTATCAGGTAATTTATTCTGAATATAAATAAGTGACAGGTCAGCTTATATTACTCCATGTCTGCTTTTTGCTGAATAACCTGCTAAGTTCAAGCCTTAGAATAACATTTGATGATTCGGAAAGCATCGGATCGATATCAAGTATTTTCTCTGCTATATGCCTTACATATTCGATTATCTGTCCGTCTTTTCCAAGATTTGAGATTTTAAGGTCAAAGGGTATTCCGCTTTGCTGGGTTCCTTCAATATCCCCCGGACCTCTGAGCTGAAGGTCTGTTTCTGCAATTTCAAATCCGTCATTTGTCATTGTCATAACCTCGATTCTTTTAATTGCTTCCCTCGACATTTTATCTGAGGTCATAAGGATACAATAAGACTGATCAGCTCCCCTGCCTACACGTCCCCTTAACTGATGTAGCTGTGAGAGGCCAAATCTCTCAGCGCTTTCAATAACCATAACGGTTGCATTCG
>CALMJY010000225.1 GCA_937864815.1 uncultured Bacteroidota bacterium | reverse complement strand
GCCGATCGCCATCGCTCCCTTTCTCCCTCTCTCCCACTCTCCCTTTCTCCCTGTCTATCTAACTATCTTGCTCATATGCTCAGCAAGCCTCACAAAAATATCATCAATGCTGCCAACACCGTTAACAGGCTGATAAAGACCTTTTTTACTGCAGTAATCTATAATTGGTTCTGTTTTTTCCCTGTAAACATCAATCCTGTTTTCAATAACTTTGGGATCCTTGTCATCGGGTCTTCCTGAAAGCTCAGCACGTGCAATAAGTCTCTTAACAAGTTCATCATGATCAACATCCAGAACGAGCATGCTGTCTATCTTCATGCCGCGTTCGTTCAGCATCTTCTCAAGAGCAACGGTCTGGGCTACTGTACGTGGGAATCCGTCAAAAAGAAATCCTGCCTTACCTTTTGTACTGTCAATCTTAACTGCGATCATCTCTATTACAACTTCATCAGGGACGAGTTCACCCTTAGACATTATAAGGCTCATCTTTTTACCAAGATCTGTTCCTGCTGTAATCTCTGCACGGAGCATATCTCCTGTAGAAAGATGCAGCAGATTGAATTTTTCAGCCAGCCTTACCGACTGTGTTCCCTTACCTGAGCCCGGAGGGCCGAAAATCAGAAAATTAACCATTGTTGAATTTTTTAAAAGTGATTATTAAATATATTGTGTCCGAAGTCCGTAGTACAGATTAACCCACCCCTAGCCCCTCCAAGGAGGGGAACCTCCTACCTTATTTTGACCTTTTGTATTTTACTCCTTTTTCTTCTACCAACTTATAACCAATTGCCAACTTCCAACTGCAACTTTTTATACTATTCCTGCCCTCCTTACGCCTTACGCCTTGCGCCTGTCGCCTTCAATGTATCAAAGTATAAACAGATGGCAGATTACGTCCATATCCGTCGTAGTCGAGGCCATACCCTACAACAAAATCATTGGGTATCTCAAATCCTACATAATCCAGTGAAATATTGCTCCTGTAAGCTTCCGGTTTGTAAAATGCAGTAGCAATCCTTATTTCTGAAGCCTTTCGCATAACAAGCTCAGCCATAATCCTTTCAAGAGTATGACCGGTATCCACAATATCCTCCAGCACCACTACGGTCTTACCTCTTATATCTTCATTCCAGCCAATCAGTTCCTTTATAGTGCCTGATGATCTGGTGCCTTCATATGAAGCAAGCTTCACAAAGGATATGCGGGCAGGGATTTCGAGTCTTCTGAAAAGGTCTGCTGCAAAAAGGAATGCGCCATTAAGTATCCCCAGACATACAACATCCTTATTCTTAAGGTCATTGTTCATCTGTTCAGCCAGTTCACCTATCCTCATCCGGATGGCCTCTTCTGTGATCATTTCCCTGAAACTTTTATCCAGTATCCTGATTTCCTTCATAATGGCTTGTCTGAATTATTGCCGGTGCGAAAATATGAAAATAATACCTTATTTTTGTCCTTATCAGCAAGTTAAATTAATTTAAATTCTATGGAACCAGTTGTCAGCATTATTATGGGCAGCACATCGGATCTGCCTGTTATGGAAAAAGCAGCAGAAATACTTAACACTTTCAGGATACCATTTGAGATAAATGCACTTTCAGCCCACAGAACCCCTGAGGAGGTAGAGAAGTTTGCAAAAGGAGCTGCAGGCAGAGGAATTAAAGTTATTATAGCAGCTGCAGGAATGGCGGCACACCTTCCCGGAGTTATCTCATCAATGACACCGCTGCCGGTTATAGGAGTACCGATCAAGGCATCGCTTGAAGGACTGGATGCACTACTGGCTATTGTACAGATGCCTCCGGGTATTCCGGTTGCCACTGTTGGCATCAACGCTGCACAGAATGCCGGTATACTTGCAGCACAGATTATTGCATCGGGTGATAAAGAGGTAATGAAGGAGGTGGTAAAATATAAAGAGTCTCTTAAGAAGAAGATAGTTCAGGCCAATGAGGAACTGAAGGCTGTGAAATATCAGTATAAGACAAATTAAGAAGATATAACATTAAAATCATTATCAATTCCACCCCTAAATCCTTCCGAGGCTTCTCTCAGTGCAGGTCCAGAGGGGATTTATTTAATATCAATGGATTTAAAAGCCCCCCTTGGGGGCATAGCCGTCAAGCTAAGGGATTTTTTGTAGAAGGTGAGTGACATCAATAGTTTCCCCTCCTTTTGAAGCTAATCTTTCATCACATCTGTAAATAAGCTAAATGAAGAA
>CALMJY010000224.1 GCA_937864815.1 uncultured Bacteroidota bacterium | reverse complement strand
CTTGAAATCTCAGATGCATGGCCCTGTCTTTCGGTAAAAACAAGATCTGCATCTATCATCCTGGATGTAAGTGCTTTTTGCAGTCTGGGGATCAGTAAATTGGCAGATCCTCTACCGGCAACAGGATTAATGATGAATACCCATTTCTTTTTTTCAGGTTCCATAATAGTAGGCTAATGAATTTATAGGCTTAAGCAGTTTGGAATGAAGCAGATTCATTGTATTCCCTGTATTCAGATATTATTATGTCCTTAACTGTTTCTACAATTTGAATATCGGTCTTACAGATAAGATCTTCTCTTTTTATAGGTTTATGCACTATAATTTCAAGCTCAGCATCAAAGTTTATATATGAGCGGTTTTTTGGTTTCAGATCGTAAAAGCCATTCAGTGTCACGGGAAGAATGTCTATCTCAGAATTACGTATAAGGTATATAAATCCGCGGTAAAACTCATTTATTCTTCCGTCAAGGGTCCTGGTACCCTCCGGGAATATAGCTACAGTCTGATCCTTTGACCTCATTACCAGTTGTTTAATCATGGCTTTTGTATTCCTGTAGTTAGGCTCTCTGAATGCAATATAACCGTTCATTTTCAGAAGTTTACCGAACAAAGGCACTTTTAAAAGTCTTTCATGTCCGAACCATGATATCCCGGGGTATACTGACATAATTGCCACTATATCAAAAAGGCTTGCGTGATTGGCAACAAGTAAATATTTTGAGTCTTTTCTAATGTTCTCTTTTCCCGTCAGTCTGAACTTCTTACCAATAATAATAAAAACAGACTTTGCCCATATCCGGGAAATAATATGAATTGGTCTTTTAAGATGCATGAATGCAAGTATCAGAGTTATAAATACCCCGATGGCCGTATAAATATACAGAATCGCAAATACGAAGGCAGACAAGATCACAAAGAATCTCTGACGCATTCTTACCTTTTATTAATTTCAATCCCAAGATTTAATTTAGTCATTTTTATTCAATCAGCAAGCATCATGATGTTAAAAAAAGCAAATACATTCATAAAATCAAACTCTTTTAGCTAATTTTAAGACCTGAAGAACTATTTAGAATATAAATAATATTACACATCCCATGGAAAAAAGTAAAGACCTGAGCCGCCGTAATTTTATATCAAATACTGCGATGGCCACAATAGGAACAATCGGTGCTGCAGGATTGCTAAACTCCTGTACAGGTACCGGAGCTAAAAAGGAAGAAATCAAGCTTCCGACACTTCTCACTGAAGCCCCCGATGGCAGAGTTCTTAAAGCCGGACTTATAGGTTGCGGCGGAAGAGGAACCGGAGCCGCAATCAATTTCCTTGATGCCGGTCCCAACCTTCAGATAACAGCTCTCGGCGATGTTTTCCAGGACCGGCTTGATAAATGCAAGGCAGAACTTAAGAAGCAGAAAAATGTCGATATACCACAGGAAAACTGTTTTCTTGGATTTGATGCCTATGAAAAAGTAATGGATTCGGGAGTGGATATCGTACTGCTCTGCACACCTCCACATTTCCGTCCTGCACATGTTGAAGCAGCTGTAAAAGCAGGAAAGCACATTTTCATGGAAAAGCCTGTAGCAGTAGATCCTGTTGGTGCAAGGTCAATGTTGGTTTCAGCCGAGCGGGCCAGGCAGAAAGAAATATGTATGGTAAGCGGTACAATCAGAAGAGTTCAGAAAGATTTCATGGAGACTCACAGGCAGGTAGCTAACGGAGCCATCGGAGATATAGTAAGCGCTCACATAATACGCAACGGAGGATCACTCTGGGTAATAAGAAGGCAACCCGGAATGTCAGATATGGAGTATATGCTGAGGAACTGGGCGAATTTCTGCTGGCTTTCAGGCGACCATATTGTTGAGCAGTTCATTCATGAAATTGATGTCATGAACTGGTATATCGGTAAAAATCCGGTGAAAGCCATCGGTTGGGGTGGCAGACAGAGAAGGGTTACGGGTGATCAGTATGATTTCTTCAGCATTGAATATGTTTACGACAATGGGATGCAGACACATTGTGCTGCACGTCAGATAACAGGATGCAGCAATATGACACATCAGCTTATCACAGGTTCCCGGGGATATGCAAATGCAAAGGGTCAGATCTTCAATCTTAAGGGAGAAGAGGTTTGGAAGTATCCATATCCTGAAGAGGGTGCGACCGATTTGACATGGAAAGTAAAGGATCCGTTTGTACAGGAACATATCAATCTTGTAACTGCAATCAGAACAGGTACATACCTCTCGGATGCTATAGCACAGATCAACTCCACTCTTGTTACTATTATGGGTCGTATGTCGGCATATACCGGGAAAGATGTTACCTGGGAAGAGGTAATGAACTCAGATATGTACCTGGGTCCAAAAACTTATGCAATGGGGCCTGTTGTTCCTCCTGTTCCTGAGGTGATTCCTGTGATAGGTGCTGAGCCAAATGTTTGAGAAACATTATAAAGTTAAGCTGGGGGTGTCTCAATAGTCGATTTTAACCCCCA
>CALMJY010000223.1 GCA_937864815.1 uncultured Bacteroidota bacterium | reverse complement strand
GTAGTCCCACCAGGAATCGAACCTGAATCTAAGGTTTAGGAAACCTCCATTCTATCCATTGAACTATGGGACCGGATTTCATCGCAAAAGTATATCTTTTTTTTACTTTTTTCAAATACTGTAAGTAATAGAAGAGAATGATATACTGTTTTAAACATCCCCCTGCCCCCTTCAAAGGGGGAATTATTCTGCGTAAGCACCCTCTTTGCGCAGCAGAGAGGGGGACAGGGGGTGAGTTCATGCATGCCTGTCGCCTTTTATTCATTTTGATAATTCCTCATTCTTTCCTAATTTAATCCCTTCAAATCATCGAAATATGAACTATATAGACATGATCATAATCGTCATCCTTGGATTATCAATGGTGATGGGGTTTATAAACGGGCTTGTGAAGGAAGTTGCATCACTTGCCGCTCTTATACTCGGGATATGGGGTGCAATAAAGTTTTCATCATTTACTGCGGAGAAGCTCTATGATTATTTCGATATGAGCGGTTCATATGTTGGAATCGTGGCCTTCCTGGTTACATTCGGGATCATCGTTGTTCTCATACATTTTGTCGGACTGATAGTAAATAAAATTGTTGATGCCGCAGCACTGAGCTTTGTGAACAGGCTGCTCGGAATTGTTTTTGGCCTTATTAAATCGGTATTGATTCTCAGTGTTCTTTTCGTGGTTTTCAATTCAATCGATGCACGCAGGTCATTTCTGCCAGATGAGGCTATAGAAAAATCAATATTATTTAATCCTATTGCAGATATAGCACCGGCTATTTTCCCCATTATCGGCGAGGGAGGCTTTGACCGGAGTTTCGACAGGTTTAAAAAGAAACCGGATAACGTTACAATCTGACCCTCTTTATTATATTTGCAGTTCAAAAAAAACAAAATGAACTTCATTGATGAACTGAAATGGAGAGGTATGATACACGATATCATGCCCGGTACAGAAGAGCTTCTTGAAAAGGAGAAAACATCAGGTTATATAGGATTCGATCCTACCGCCGACTCACTGCACATAGGACATATGGTTCAGGTGATGCTGCTCATGCATTTTCAGCGGGCAGGGCATACTCCAATCGCACTGGTGGGAGGTGCAACCGGTATGATCGGAGATCCTTCAGGTAGATCGGAGGAGAGAAACCTTCTTGATGAGACTACTCTCAGGAAGAATCAGGAAGGTATTAAAAAACAGCTTGCTCATTTTCTTGATTTCAAATCGGATAAAGCAAACAGGGCAGTTATGGTAAATAATTATGACTGGATGAAAGAATATTCTTTTCTTCAGTTCATAAGGGATATCGGTAAGCACATCACTGTCAATTACATGATGTCGAAAGACTCAGTAAAGAAAAGAATCGGTTCCGAATCAAAAGAAGGCATGTCATTTACTGAATTTTCATATCAGCTGGTTCAGGGAACTGATTTTCTGCATCTTTATAATACACATGGATGCAAGCTTCAGATGGGTGGATCCGACCAGTGGGGGAATATAGTCACAGGCACAGAGCTTATAAGACGAAAATCTGGGGGTGAAGCTTATGCTCTTACATGCCCGCTCATAACAAAGGCCGACGGTTCAAAATTTGGCAAAACAGAATCTGGCAACGTATGGCTTGATCCTGAAAAGACAACTCCTTACCAGTTTTATCAGTTCTGGCTGAATGTTTCAGATGAAGATGCAGCCAGGTATATTAAAATATTCACGATACTGGGCAAAGATGAGATTGAAAGCATAATCAAAGAGCATAACAAAGCTCCTCATGAACGTTTCCTGCAGAAAAAACTTGCCGAAGAAGTTACATGCATGGTTCATTCACGTGAAGATTATGAGGGTGCAGTTGAGGCATCACAGATTCTTTTCGGTAAGGGAACAACAGATTCTTTGAAGAAGATGAATGAGAGTACTTTTCTCTCTGTTTTTGAAGGAGTTCCTGTATTCGACGTAACCAGGGATATCATAAGTTCCGGAGTATCAATTGCAGATTTATGCGCCGGCCACACCCAGGTTTTCCCTTCAAAGGGAGAATTGAGAAGACTTGTTCAGGGAGGAGGACTTAGTATCAATAAAGAGAAGATCGACAATGCTGACGTTGTGATCGGGCTTGAAGCACTTCTCAATAATAAATATCTGCTTATTCAGAAAGGGAAGAAGAATTATTTTCTCATCAGGGTTGTCTGAAGATCATCTTGGCATATCTGCGACAATAATTGAGACGTCATCAAAAGTATAGGGATTGTTATCAGGCAGTCCGAGTTCTTTTATCAATTCCCTGATATTATGCTCAACCGGAACAGTGTTGGATATATGCTTAATAATCACCCTTGTACCGATATCCTTCCCGTCATCACCTTTCAGTTCCGATAATCCGTCAGTATAGCATACTATCTTGGAATAGTTGTTTACCGTGAGTTCTGATTTTAGAACATTGGGTATTTCATCAAGCATCCCGATACCCACACATGAGGCATTAAGATGGACCACCTCACCTGTAATTGTATCATAAATTACCGGAGGGTTATGTGCTGCGTTAATATATTCAAGCAATCCGGTATCGTGATCATACCTTGCAACAAAGAAAGTGATGAATTTCTCTCCCGCAGCATTTGTAACAACAATTGAATTGAGCTTTTTAACAAGGACTTCAAGGCTGATATCATGTGTGAAAAGTGCACGGAAACTTGCCTGGAAGTTTGACATGAGGATAGCAGCGGCAATACCTTTTCCGGAAACATCTGCAATGCAGAATCCTGATTTGGTTTCAGAAAGCCTCAGGCAGTCATAATAGTCTCCGCCTACTTCATAATGCGGGAAGTAGAATCCGTTGACAACCATTTTCGGGTTTTTGGGCATGTGACTATTGTCCGGAATAAGCATTTTCTGCATTCTGGCAGCAAGTTCAAGCTCCTTCTTCAGAGCCTCCTGGCGAAGGCTCTCCCTGAACAGTCTTATATTTTCAATTGCAACTATTATTATGCTCGAAAATGTCTGAATGAAGTTGAGATGTTTCAGAACCGGGCTCATGCCTTCGCCTTCTTCTTCAATATCGCCGATGAAGACATAAGCTATCGGGATATTATTATTGAAAACAGGCACGATAATATCAACTCCTTCAAAACTGATATCTGCAGTATCAAATAAGATCTCGGTGATGTTAAGGAGTTTTGATTCAACATCAATCCTTTCAAGACTTTTCGAGAATCCTCCGTTAAGAATACATTCCCAGGAATTGGACTTCTTGAAAATCAGAATCTTGCCTATATTAAGGTTTTCCCTGAGTATTCTCTCATATTTTGCAAGAAGTTCTTCGACAGGCAGGTTTGCGTTGATCGACATTGTTATGTCAAGCAGCGCATCAAGTTTGAATTTCGAAATTTTCAGCCTGTCCATCTGAACCAGCTTTTTGTATTTAAGCCTTTACCCTCTCAACATATGATTTGTCACGGGTGTCAATCTTTATTTTGTCGCCGACATTGACGAAAAGGGGTACCATTATAATGGATCCGTTTTCGACTTTTGCCTGCTTAAGTGTGTTTGTTGCGGTATCTCCCCTCAGACCCGGTTCGGAATATACTACTTCCAATACCACGAACTGAGGCAGATCAACTGTCAGAACGGTTTCTGTTTCCGCATGAACCACAACTTCAACACCAATACCTTCCACAAGGAATTCAGGATTATCGATCATTGATCCGTCAACATGTATCTGTTCGAATGTTTCAAGGTGCATGAAATAGTAGCCCACATCATCCTTGTAAAGATACTGATAGGGACGTCTTTCAACCCTGGCTACATTAACCCTGACCCCGGAAGAGAAAGTATTGTCGATTACTCTTCCTGTTTTGAGGTTTTTCAACTTGGTTCTGACAAAAGCCGGTCCTTTGCCAGGTTTAACATGCTGAAATTGTACGATTGTATAAAGGTCATTGTTATATTCAATAACCAGTCCGTTCCTGAAATCTGCGGTGGTTGCCATAAAAATTTAGGTTATTCTGATTTTTAATTAAAGTTATTTATTTTCTGATTTCCATTGGGTACACAAGCCCCTCATAATTTGTCATTTCAACTGTAAATGCCCCGACAAATATATCAAAACGGATTTTAACTGGTAAATAATTTTTATCAGCCGTGAACCAGAATGAAACATCTTCCTCTGTTTTGAACAGTCTGCCTGTTTCAGTTACCGGATTAAACTTGTAGCATTTTATCCTTCCCAGTCTGGTTTTCACATCTTCGGTCTTAATATATTTAAGCCTTACCGGGTATAATTCATCAGTGAACCATGTCATGATGGTGATCATTTCTCCCTCTTTCAATTCATTCTTTTCAGGCATTATATTATCCCTGAAATGGTAAAAGCATGACAGGATATCATGCATACCCTTCTGTCCGATATGAACTCCTGTCAGATCACTGGTAAGAATTGTTGAGTCTTTCCTGGTTTCATGATCAAATATCACTTCATTGTATTTCCTGTAACGTCCTTCCCTGATATTCCTTATCGTGAATACAGGGAGTTCGGTTTGCGGATCCATATAGCTTTCGTAAATATCAAGAACTTTAAAAATAGCATCGGCCATTCCTGTTGTCTTACCGGTCAGTTTTGAATGCCAGACAGGTTTTCCCTTGTAGGTGGCATTTTTAAGTTCGAGTGTAGCTTCTCCTGCAGAGATGGGTCCGTAATGGACTGCATAATAAACTATTTCCCCTGGTTTGTAAACGGCAGGCTGGCACCATCCGGCAGATGTGATAAGTACTGCAAAAACGGTTATTATCAGAA
>CALMJY010000222.1 GCA_937864815.1 uncultured Bacteroidota bacterium | reverse complement strand
GAAGGATGAGCCTTCCGCTTCATGGCTCACTTGATTATTCACTTCCATTCTGCCGAACGGGAGGTTACAGGCTCTTCATTTCTGACAGGATATCTTTTGAAAAGAGTTTCTATCATAGCATTGAACACGGACCTGTTGGCAATGCATTTCCGGCTGACTATAATTCAGTTGCCCTGTATTACTGCGATTCACCGGCTGAAAGTAATACTATTCCGGACAATGAACTTAGCAGGGTATTTATAGCTGATACACTTATACTCTATCCTCAGCTTCTTGAGCTCACACTGTTTGGCAGTATAGATATTAAAACGACATGGAAATACGGTACCGGTGGTGAAAGCTATCTATTCAGACCCGGCGGTGATTCGTGGGTCAGAATATCCCTGAAAGATATACCTGAAGGTAGTTACAGTATGTACTTTGATATTATGAAAGAACCTGACGGTTGTGATTTCTCTGTATGGCACAGGCAGTCGCAGCTTAGCGGCTGGATTCCAGGCTACAGTCCGAAGGAGGAAAGGGATATGAATCAATACATCTGTGATCTGGACATAAATAACCTTAAAAACACAATTACTTTAAGATTCAGACCAGAGGATGAAAGGACAGGGATGCTGCTTAACAGGATAATGCTTATCAAAAAACAGTGACAATATCGACCAGAGAAACAAAGATGCTTAAAATTGCTGTAATCGGTGCAGGAGTAAGAGGAACAAGTCTGGCCCGCAAGGTAGTGACATCGGGAATGGATGCTGTAATCTCTGCCGTTGCTGAACCAGATGATCTGAAAAGAAAGAAATTTGCTGAGGAGTTCAAACTTGGTAAGAATTCTGTTTTCATCGGGTGGCAGGAAATGCTCTCAAATCCTTCAGTTATCAATGCTGCAATAATAGCAACTCTTGATAATCAGCATACAGGTCCTGCAATAGGGTGTCTGCGGAATGGATGGCATATCCTTATAGAGAAACCTCTTGCCGACACATTTGAGGATTGTCTTCGCATTGTCAGTTTACAGAAGGAGATGAAAAGTGTAGTTGCCGTTTGCCATACCCTGAGATTCATGGAAGGCTATAGAAAATTAAAAGAGCTGCACTCCTCAGGAGTAATTGGAGGGCTTATCCATGTCGAACATATGGAGGCAATAAGCAATATCAGATTTGCTCATAACTATGTCAGGGGCAGATGGTCGCAGGAAAAACTCAACACTTTTCTT
>CALMJY010000221.1 GCA_937864815.1 uncultured Bacteroidota bacterium | reverse complement strand
AATAAAAATCAAGGATTTACCTTTGTGACCTTTGTGAGAACTCTGTGTTCTTTGTGGTTAAAAATTTTTCAACGATCCAAGAGGTTAAACAAATTAATTTATTATGCTATTATTAGGGATTGATTTGGGAAGCTCTTCAGTTAAGGCTTCGGTAATTGATGGAGAATCAGGCAAATGCCTGGCAACTGCATTTTCTCCTTCTGATGAAATGAAGATAATTGCACTTAAACCGGGTTGGGCTGAGCAGGACACCGCGGTATGGTGGGAAAACCTCAAAAATGCTGTAAAATCATGCACAGGTAAGCTTGGAAGCAATGCTTCAGCAATTGGTGCAGTCGGGATTTCTTACCAGATGCACGGACTTGTAACAATTGACAAAAATCGTAATGTACTGAGGCCCTCCATAATTTGGTGCGACAGCAGGGCCGTTGGTAACGGCGAAATTGCAATGATTTCGCTGGGAAGGGATTATTGTCTTTCCCATTTGCTGAATTCTCCCGGAAATTTTACCGCATCCAAGCTTGCATGGGTAAAAGAAAATGAACCTGAATTATACAGTAAGATCTTTAAGATCATGCTGCCCGGTGATTTCGCTGCAATGAAGATGACTGGCGAAATAAGTACAACATATACTGGTCTTTCAGAGGGTATCTTCTGGGATTTTGCTGAAAATAGAGTGTCGGCAGGTCTTATGGATTATTATGGATTTAATTCCGGACTTTTGCCCGATGCAAATCCCTCCTTTTCAATACAGGGAAGACTTCTGAAATCAGTAGCTGATGAACTGGGCCTGCCTGAGGGAATCCCGGTTTCATACAGGGCAGGTGACCAGCCGAACAATGCTCTTTCTCTTAATGTTCTCAATCCCGGAGAGGTTGCTGCAACTGCTGGCACTTCCGGAGTGATTTATGGTGTTACAGATGTTAAAAAATATGATGATCATTCAAGGGTTAATACTTTCCTGCATGTAAACCATAGTCCGGCAAATGAACGACTTGGAGTTCTTTTATGCATTAACGGGACGGGAATACTCAATTCATGGCTCAGAAGAATAACAGGAGGTACCCTGTCATATAATGAGATGAACACCCTGGCCACAGAAGTGGTTCCCGGTAGTGATGGTCTTACCATATTGCCGTTTGGTAATGGAGCGGAAAGGATGCTGGAGAACAGGGAGGCAGGATCACATATCTCAGGACTCGATTTTAACAGGCATTCCAAAGGGCACATATTCCGTGCTGCACAGGAAGGTATTGCTTACTCGTTCAGATATGGATTGGAGATAATGAAGGAGACAGGGATTGATCCGAAAATCATCAGGGCAGGAGAGGCAAATATGTTCCTGAGCATGGTATTCAGAGAGGCTCTTTCAACAATTACAGGCACAGCTATACATCTTTATAATACCGATGGATCAATTGGTGCTGCCCGGGGAGCAGGTATAGGATGTGGTTACTATAAGTCTGATAAAGAGGCGTTTAAAGGCCTTGATGCAGTGGGAGTTACAGAGCCTGATAATGCTAAGCTTCCTGATTATGAGAAGGCGTATGACAGGTGGAAAAGTAATCTTGCAGCACTGGAAAGGTGATTTTTATTCAATAAGCATGATGAAAAATTATTCCTGACTTTTTACCCCCCACCCCCCAAGGGGGGCTTATGCGGGGAGCAAAGTCCCCCCT
>CALMJY010000220.1 GCA_937864815.1 uncultured Bacteroidota bacterium | reverse complement strand
GGCCGGAGAACCTGTTTTCAGGCGAGCCTTATTTCCCTGATAACAGGGTCACCCAGTTCATGCGAAGCTATTGTTTTATGAAACTTAAGATCGCTGCAGAAAATGAGAAGTCATTTAATTATATCAGGGAATATAAGAACCCTGATGGCAGAAGATACCCTTCAGGTAACAGGTTGACAGAAATAATAAGTACTGGTGCTAAAGACTATAAAACCATTACCAGTTCTGTCCTGATAGATTTGAAATCTGATCGAGATAAGGAGGTTCTGACTGCATTTTCGGCATTGCTGGAGTAAGACTACCTCACCCTAAATGGGGGTGTTGAGAAAGTCAAAATCCACACTTTCTAGTTTATGGTAAGCCCCTTCTCCCCCGGGAGAAGGGGTTTGGGGATGAGGTTTCATCAATATTCAGACTACCCCAAACCTGCCCAGTTTATAAAATCTGACAGCATTATCCCAGTATAGTTTCCTCAGGACCTCTTCATCCAGATCAATCCCGTCAATCTTCCATTTTCCCTGGATGGGAGTAGGATGATCAAATTGTTTATCTGACGTTTGGAAGTAACGCCAGTGTATTTCATAGAATTTACGGTGCTCGTCAATTGTAAAGTCTTTACAAGGACCTGCTCCCTGAACATCACATTCTGCCCAGTAGGCCAGATCGGTACCAAACATTATCCTGTCCTGGTATTTTGTAAAGAATTCATGACCCTCTGATGAGGGATGTTTTCCAAGCTCCCCGATACGTGCTGAGGTATCAACCATCAGATTCGGAAATTCATCAAGCCATTTACCCACGGCTCTTATGTTCTCTGAGTAACCGGCTATATGAACTCCGACAAACAGTATTTCAGGAAATTTCCTGTAAACATTGTTTACCTGTTCAAAGAGTACTTCCAGCGGCGGATACTTGCTTCTGTCGGCAAATGACCATTCAGGATGCAGCTCTAGCTCTTCCCATCTTTCATTGGCAGGCTCCCAGGGTTGAAAAAATGCTACCGGGTCACCTGTGTGAAACGCCACCGGAATTCCCAGCTTTCCTGCCATTTCCCAGATCGGAAAAAGTCGCTGATCGTCAACTGCAATCAGTTTGCCTTCGGTGTCTCTGGCAGTAAGACCAAGTTGCTTGAGGTTCTTGAGTGCTATAGCGCCTGCATTAACTGCTTTTTCAAGCATCCCCGGTGCTTTACTGAAGAAATCAGGATCACTGGCAGCAAGGTCCCAGTCATAGGTGTAATGTATACCAAGACGGTTTCGGTATGGCTTAAATGCCTCTGCCAGTTCATAATAAGCCTTGTCACCGGTATACAGATCTTCTCCTTTACCAGTAAGAGAAGCTATGACAACTCCGTATTTTATCCGGTTATCATCCATTACCTGCAGGGCTTTCTTCACTTTGTCTGGTGTGATATGTATATGTGCATCAATTACCCTGCCACCAACCGGTTTAATATCCGATTGATCTGGTCCGCAACCGGAAATTCCTGTCAATGATAAAGTCGCGGCTGCCATGCTTGTCTGTTTAATAAATTTCCTTCTGTTTATCATTTTCCTGATCCTTTGTATTCACCTATTTTACCATATGATTCCGATCGTCTGTCTTTTCTCCAGACTCCATCCCATACACCCAATCCTGCATTTCCGAGCCAGTACCATTCAGGACTGAAATTAAGATCGATCTTTTGTGTTAACAGAGTTCCCTGCACCCCGCTCTCCTGAAGAATATCTCCTGCAGGATCAACTATTACACTGTGTCCGTCAAAAATGCTGTTAACGAAATAAACTCCGTTGTCTATAGCCCTGCTTCGGACAGTTGCTTTCCAGGCTTCAGTGGTTCCCCTTATATCTCCCCAGATTGGACATAAAAGCATCTCTGCTCCGTTGACTGCCAGTATTCTTGAGATTTCCGGGAAAGCAATGTCCCAGCATATCAGAATTCCGATTTTCCCGAAATCGGTTGTAAAAACAGGAAATTTTGTTCCGGGTACTGCACCCAGTTCTGTCTCTGAATCAGGGAGCTGGACTTTTTCATAAATCCCCTGTATTTTTCCCTGCCTATCATATAAAACGGCAACATTTTTCAATGTATCTCCCTGCCAGTCGTATAATCCCGACACAATGTACATTCCGTATTTTTTTGCTTTTTCTGCCATCATCACCGATGCAGAGCCACCAATGGTGTTGGCTTCAACCTTTGTCATTCCCAGACCGGTATCGCAGGTGGGCCATCCTTCAGGAAGACATATAATATCACATCCTGCTTTTCCGGCTTTGTCGAGCATCTCACTCATAAGCGAGATATTTTTTTCCACTGTCGGTCCCGGAGGGCGGAAATACATGGTTCCTACTATGATATTTCTTGGAGGAACTGCCTCACACGGCTCCATTGTGATCTCATCCCACCATAAAGTTCCGGTGGACCACCGGAATACAAGTGATATCTCTGCAGTTTCAGCACCCGTAACAGCTTTTATTTTATCAGAGGCAAGAAGCCAGCCATCCCTGTCATCAGTAATATGGTAAATATAATTGTATCCCATTTGTGTCTGGCCTTTGAACCACTTGATCCTTATCAGAACACTTTTGTCAATGGAACTTATGTTCATTGCCCTGAACCTTGCATTAAAAAGATAGGTCTGACCACTTTTAATCTGAACAGTCTGCACAACTTTGCCCTGTCCATTCGGATTTGTACTCTCCATTTTCAGACTGTAACTATCACCGAATTTCGTTTTGCTGTCTATAGTTACTGAAGGCTGCATTGACGCAATTGGTCCTGTAATAACCCATCCCTCAGGAGACTTTGCCGAAGCTTCAAAACCGGGATTTTTAATCAGGTTGGTTGGCGACAATCCATTAGTAACTGATTGGACTGTAACAAAAATTACTGATAAGCAATAAGTTAATAAAATCTTCTTCATGATATTCAATTTAATTACATTTTATAATATTATCTGTGTGATCTGCGAGATCTGCGGGAATAAATCTTCTTATTTCCCGCAGATAACGCTGATTTGCACAGATCAAATCCTATAATACCGTTTCTTTATATTATCCCTGTAGCCTGTCGCCTTACGCCGTTATCCAATTATACGTACATCCCTGGCTGAAATGAAGGACTTCAATATCAGGGTATTTTCCCTTAATTATCTGATTAAGTGACCTCATACCCATTTCCTCACTTACTCCATGGTTTATTACTATCAGCGGATGTCCTGTATCTTCAGCATAAACAGTTTGAATGTGTGTACGGATCACATCATCAATAGCAACAAACACATCAGGTTTAAGGTCAGCATAATCCATCGGATCGCATATCCAGCCGGTGCCAATTCCAACACTGGATACTTCTCTTGTCAGATCTCCATAGAATGCAACACCCGGCTGTCCAATCTCTTTAAGTTTTTCTGCCAGGGTTTTAGCAAACGATGAAGCAGTCTGCTTATTGAACTTATAAACATTATAATATGTCCTGGCTGCAATGATGTCACTGTCCTTAAATCCCAGGAACTGACCGAAGGCAAAGGGAATACCTTTCACCGGAAGGGCATCCAGTGTATCGTGATTTCGAATAATAACAAGTCCGTTATCACTGATCCATTTCTTTTTCCTTTCAATCTGAGCTAGATATTGTGTCCTTGTATATTCCGGTTTCTTTTCAAGGAAGCCGGGAACTTCACCAAGATCCCTGTGTGTATAAAAGGTCGGTTCATGTGTGATAAGGACATTTACACCTGAGGCTACCGCTTTTTTGCATGCTTCCCATGTTGACATCCAGCAGGTACCTATTTTGCTGACCTTTGTTTCAGGATTTCCTATAATTATCCTGTCAACTGTATCATGATTTAGCTTAATCATTGAAGTAAGAAAAGTCTGAAGTTGGGATGCTGTGAGTTCAGTAACGTTATTGCCAGGCTCAGTTATCGCATTTGCAAATGGAGAAGAAGCAACCCAGGCTCCTGACAGAGCTGCCACTTTAATGAAATCCTTGCGAATCATTTTTATATGTTTTGTATCAGTTTATCCGGTAAATTTATAAATTTAATATTGAGACCACTCCAATTTACCCAAAAATGAAATTGCCACTAAGACACTAAGACACCAAGGTTCACCAATAGCCTATATTTAAACCACTTATTCTTGGTGCATCTTTAAGCCTTGGAGTCTTGGTGGCAAAAATTATTTTTCGGAGCAGACTCTAAATTCAAAGTGATGATATTTAATATAACGATAACAATTTTAATTTTGATTTTGCCAGCAAATGGATTACTCCAATTATCAATATTAATATAATGAAAAGAAGAAAATTTTTCCAGGTGTCAACAGCAGGAGTTGCAGGTCTTGCCATTACCACTTCCTGCAATACTCAACCAGACAACAAGAAAACGGAAGATATCATTTCCGGTCTGCCCTCAGAACAACCTGATTACAGGAAAACAATTAAATCAGAGTTTACCTCCGTAAAACCCAAACCTGCCAGTGATAAAGTAATACTTGCACTCATAGGTGCAGGCTCATGGGGCACCACACTTATACTTGAAGCAGCAAATTCGGGCGAGAATATACTCATCAAATATGTGTGTGATGTTGATGACGAAAGAGGGGGAAGAGCTATTGCTGAGCTTGAGAAAATACAGGGATTCAGGCCTATAGCTGTAAGAGATATGAGGAAAGTTTATGAGGACAGGGAGGTTGATGGTGTTTTTATAGAGACTCCCGAGCACTGGCATGCTCTTGCCTCTATATGGGCATGTCAGGCAGGGAAGGATGTATATGTAGAAAAAACCGTTTCCCATTCTATTTTTGAAGGACAGCAGATGATAAAGGCTGCAATGAAATATGAGCGTATTGTGCAGTGCGGAATGCAGAATCGCAGCGCGGATTATGCTCTGACAGCAAGAGATTACATAAAGAGCGGCGAACTCGGGGATATTGTATCTGTTCATGTGAGAGAATTGCTGGACGGGCCGGTTCCTCTGAATGAAAAGGAAAACAGTGCACCTCCGGATACCATCGACTGGAATATGTGGCTTGGACCGGCTCCGGAAGTGCCATATAACATTTCGCGCCATAAATCATGGACATTTTACTGGGACTACTCAGGTGGTTATGTAACTTCAGGGGGATCCATTCATCAGCTCGATATGACCAGGATGGTCCTGGGTTATCCGGGTTTCCCGAAATCTGTATATTGTGCAGGAGGCAGGTATTTCCTTGACAAAAGGGAAGTTCCTGATTACCAAATGACAACATTCGATTTCGGAAATTGGGTGATGACACTTGAAACAGGCCTGTGCACTCCATATATGCAGAAGGAAGGCCTTGATGTCCGTATGGGTAAAATCTATCCGAAATGGATGCAGAATTCAACCAGGGTTGATATACTTGGCACAAAAAAGATGATGTACCTTGGCAGAATGGGCGGGGGCTGGCAGGTATTTGACAAAGATGAAAAACTTGTTGCCCAGGACAAAGGGATCTTCCCTCTGAAGGCACATATACTTAATTATATTGACTGTATACGCACAAGAAAGCAGCCAAATGGAAGCATTGTTGAAGGTCATAAAAGCTCGGTACATATTCACCTGGCAAACCTGGCATACAGGGCTGGCAATAAACAATTGCTCTTCTCTCCTGAATATGAAGCCATTCTGAATGACAGCAAAGCATCTTCGCTGGCACAGCTTAATTACAGGAAAGGATTTGAAATTTCAAATGAGGTGTAATGATATTATTAAACAGCAGCATAGGTAATTATATTACAAGTAATGGAAAAAGGTATTCTTACTTCGGCGGGAATAATTACCTTGGTCTGGCAGCACATCCCCTTGTAAAAGAAGCTGCTGTCAAAGCCATAGAGAAGTATGGAGTAAATTTTTCCGCTTCACGGCGCACTTCGGGAACAGCTGATATTCATATGGAGCTTGAAGAGAAACTTGCACATTTCAAGGGGAAGCAGGATTCAGTTGTATTTGCCTCCGGGTATCAGGGGAACAGCATATTGCTTGAGGTACTTAGGGAGAGATATACTCATATTTTTCTCGATCAGTATGCCCATTCAAGCATCCATTCGGCAGTGAAAAGCAGCTCTGCGCGTATTCATATCTACAATCACTGTGACGCCGGCCATCTTGAACATCTGATGGAAGAATTCAGCGGATCAGCCCCCCTCATAATCACAGATGGAGTATTTGCTCTTACCGGAGAAATGGCCCCTCTGGACAAAATATACCCTCTGGTAAAAAAACATAATGCCATCCTGATCGTTGATGATGCCCATGCCACTGGCGTTCTCGGGAAGAATGGAAGGGGTACTCCGGAATACTTCAACCTGCCTGAAAATGAAAATATTTTTCAGTCAGAGACAATGAGCAAGGCTCTTGGAAGCTATGGGGGATTTATTTCAGCGGGCAGAGTATTTACTGATTTTCTGAGAGAAACATCTTCAATATACCAGGCTTCAACATCATTGCCTCCTTCAGTAGTGGGTGCAGGCATTGCAGCACTTGCTGTCATTAATGGTAACCCTGAATTAAGGATAAGGCTGATTGCGAAAGCAGATGACCTCAGAGAGAGGATAAAAGAACTTGATTTTCAGACTACAAGTGACAGAACACCGATAATTCCGGTAATGCTTAACAGTATTGAAAAAGCAAAACAATTTTCTTTATATCTCGAAGAACATGGGATCATAGTTCCCTATATGGATTATCCTTCAAGCCATGGTTCATACATGATCAGAATAGCTGTTTCGGCTTCACATACGGAAGACCAGATTGATGAACTGTTGGAGTTTATGAAAAAGTGGAGAAAAATTTACTAGCTGGGCTCAACATGAATGGTGACATTCAGGTTATCGTATCCGCTTTTTAGTTCCTCTTCAATTTTGTCGCAATACCTGTGTGCATCTCCAACCGATACATTCTCAGGAATCTGGATATGAAGATCAATAAAACGGTAATTGCCTGCCACCCTGGTGCGCAGTTCATGGTAATTGACCTGCATAACATTTAGTTTTTTTTCCAGATCCAGTATTTCATTTTCCTTCCAGGCTGTATCCATCAGAGGTGAAAATGCTCTTTTAAGTAACTGGTATGATTCAAATATTATGAAGGTTGCCACCAGAATTGCAACAATCGGATCGAGGATCTCAATTCCTGTAAGCATTATAAGACCGAGTCCGGCAGCAACTCCAAGTGAAGTATAAACATCTGTTTTCAGATGCAGTGCATCAGCTTCCAGTGCAACTGAGTTGGTTTCCTTTGCCACCTTATATAACCGCATCGAAACAAAAGTATTTACTATTGCAGAAATAAGCATAACAATTGACCCGATTCCGATTGATTCCAGTTCTGCAGGTTCTCCAGCAAGTTTTTTAACTGCCTCCCAGATTATCCATATCGCGGCAACAAATATCAGCAGTGCTTCAATTACCCCCGAAATATTCTCAACCTTACCGTGTCCGTAAGGATGTCGTGAATCAGGCGGGTTGTCGGATACTCTGACTGAAAAGAATGCAATAAGTGCAGCCACAAGGTCCATAGATGAGTGGATCGCTTCAGATATAATACTGACCGATCCGCTTATGATCCCTGCAGCAAGTTTCATTATTATCAATGCTGTGTTGGATACAATCGATAGCCTTGCCACACTTACCTTTGCATTCATACAGACTGATTATGATGCTATACTGATAATATTTTGGCAAGTTCCACCAGGCTGTGATTCACATCCTTATGAAGCTTTACAGCTTTACGGAACGGTACGAGTGTAATTTCTCCGTTGGCTAAGCCTACCATCACACTTTTCTGAGCATCAATAAGAGCCTCAACCGCAGCATGTCCCAAACGACTTGCATTTACCCTGTCAATAGCTGAAGGTGATCCGCCTCTCTGAAGATGACCAAGTACTGATACTCTTATATCGTAATCCCTGAAATCGTCCTTGACCTGCTGTGCTATTGCAAATGCACCGCCACCCACATCTCCTTCAGCAACTATAACAATGGCACTTGACTTCTTACGGCCTCCGTCAAACATTGCCTTCAGATTCCTTGCGTCGTCCTTTATTTCCGGTATAACTATGGCCTCAGCTCCGCTTGCTATTCCGCTGTACAGAGCAATGAATCCTGCTTCAGCGCCCATAACCTCCACAAAGAACATTCTGTTGTGAGCACTTGCTGTATCCCTTATCTTATCAACTGCTTCAACAACAGTGTTAAGTGCTGTATCATAACCAATTGTGTAGTCTGTTCCGAAAATATCATTATCAATTGTTCCCGGTATGCCGACAAAAGGTATGTCATACTCCTCATTGAATAACCTGGCTCCTGTGAACGATCCGTCACCACCTATCACCACAACTCCGTCAATTCCTGCTTCTTTCAGGTTTACATATGCTTTAGCCCTTCCTTCCGGAGATCTGAATTCTTCACATCTGGCTGTCTTGAGTATTGTACCGCCTTTCTGAATAATGTCACTTACACTGTGTGCATAAAGAGGTTTGAAATCAGCCTTTATCATTCCCTGATATCCGCACATAATTCCCATCACCTCCAGCTTTTCAAATACTGCTGTTCTTACTACTGCACGTATTGCAGCATTCATACCCGGGGAATCGCCACCCGATGTGAGGACCCCGATTTTCTTAATTTTTCCCATTAAAATTTATATTAAAAACGAAGCCGCAAAGATAGCAATTTTTTCTTATATGGGAAAACGTAACAAAATATTAACATTCAGATATTTGAGATAATATCTCTTATGTTTTCTATGAGCCATTTCGGAGTAGAGGTAGCCCCGCAGACACCAACTGTATTTTTTCCGGTGAACCATTTAAGATCCAGTTCCGATTCACTTGCAACAAAATATGTATCAGGATTTACCGATTTACATACCTGGTAAAGCATCTTCCCGTTAGAGCTTTCATTTCCGCTCACAAATATTACTACATCATGATTCCTGGCAAATTCCTTTAAATGAGGCTCTCTGTTTGAAACCTGTCCGCAGATTGTTCTGTGAACCTTTAACATTTCCTCCGGATCCTGGAATCCTGCCTGCCTGTATTTCTCCCTGATATTTTCAGCAAGGGTATTATAGTCCTTTACACTCATAGTTGTCTGGGAGAAAAGATGAACAGGCTTTTGAAAATCTATATCTGACAGATCATCAGGAGCTTTTAAAAGAATCCCTTTGTTTTCAATCTGTCCCAATAGCCCGATAACTTCAGCGTGACCCGGCTTGCCGAAAATCACAACCTGAGCCATACCCTCCTTCGATCCGGCAAATGTTTTCCTGATCCTGGCCTGCAGGGTTTTTACAATTGGGCAGGTGGCTTCGATAATAGTGATATTGTTTTTTTGCGCTGTAATATAAGTTTCAGGAGGCTCACCATGTGCACGGATCAGTACTTTGCAATCCCTGAGGTTACGAAACTGATCATGATTTATGGAAGTCAGTCCGAGTCCGGAAAGACGCTTAACTTCCATATCGTTATGGACAATCGGACCCAGAGAATATACTTTTTCTCCTTCAAGCAGAGCCTTTTCTGCTATCTCCACTGCATTCCGGACACCAAAGCAGAATCCTGATTTTCTGTCAATCTCAACCAGCATTTATCTTTTTGTCAATGATATCCCTTATCCAGTTCATCTGTGCCTCAACACTCATCCTGCTGTTATCCAGCACAATGGCATCTTCAGCCCTTCTCAGTGGACTTATATCCCTGTTTTCATCAGCAATATCGCGGGCAATGATACCCCTTCTGATCTCCTCAAAATCAACCGGAAGACCTTTCGCATTCAGTTCATCAAATCTTCTTTTAGCCCTTATATCAACAGAAGCAGTCATAAAAATCTTGATGTCGGCATCCGGAAAAACTACTGTACCTATATCCCTGCCATCCATCACAATACCCTTATAGACTCCTATGCTTCGCTGAAGCTCAACCAGACGGGTACGTACCTCAGGAATCTGGCTTATCCGGCTTACGTGGGAGGTAACCCCGAGACTTCTTATTTCAATTTCCACGTTTTCAGAATTCATGAAGGTTTCATGAGCATTAGTATCGGGATTAAATATAAAGTCAATATTTATGCTGCTTAACTCGTTAATTATATCGCGTGTATTTACACCTTCATCACCAATAAAATTTCTCCTTATGCAGTATAGTGTGACTGCACGGTACATGGCTCCGCTGTCGATAAAAATGTAATTCAGTTCCTTTGCAATCATTTTTGCAAAAGTGCTTTTACCGCAGGAGGAATATCCGTCGATTGCTATGATAAGTCTCTTTTTCATGAATGCAAAGGTTGAAATTAAACACCAATTGAGCAAGAAGGTTTATCAGTCGGCTCTTTTGTAGATCATATCAGGCCTGAATATAAGTGAAATATGGTTGCTTGATCCGGCCAGGTGGTATGTGGCACGTCCGAATTCAACATCCATAAATGATGTTTTTATTCCAAATCCCCAGGAAAGACCTACTGTGGATACTTTCTGCTCGACTTTCAGTTCGCTTCTGCGCTGGTAATTATAGCCACCGCTGATGTAAAAGTTTTTGTGAGGGATTAATTCTATGCCAAAGATCATGTGTCTTAAAAGGTTCTCACCGAAATCCGAATCCGATTCCACAGTTTCCACGGTTGAAACCGGGACTATATATTTATGCGTGAGGTCAAATTTTTCCAGATGCCTTAGAGTCAGAGAGAATCTGAATGGTGCATGAGCAAGCTTTTGTGATACACCTGCCTGAATTTCAAATGGCAATGGCTGCTTCTCCTCGCCAGCGTATGAAGTTATCTGAAGTCCTATATTTCTAAAGGCCAAACCTGCTGAGAAAAGGTTATTCCTGCTGTGATATGATGCTCCGATATCAAGTGCCATCCCGAATGATGTATATCTCTCAAGATGGGAGAGGACAGGCTTTAAGTTCACCCCTATATTGAAAAGAGAATCGATACAGCGTGACCAGATCAGCGAAAAAGCATACTCCGAGGCTGTAAAGTCTCCTGTTATATTTCCCGATTCGTCAGCTTCCGTGAATTCCCCGTAATTAAGATATGTTATCCCTGTACCGAAGCTGCCAATACCTTCGAATGACCTTGAATACATGGCCATCCCGTAATTGATACCTGCAAAATAATTAACATAGTTCAGTACTATGCTCTTGTCCATCGAAGAATTCAGAAGCCCGGGGTTATGATAGGCAGTGTTCAGATCATTTCCATAAACTGAAACATTAGATCCACCTATAGATGAGATATATGCAGAATGAGTAATATTGAGAAATTCATAGACGTTATCCCCTCCGGTCTGGGAAAATCCTGACATTAACAGGATGTTGAATATCAGTATGTTGAATATCCTTCTTAACATAAATCTGAATCAGGTTCAAAGATAGCAGGATTTATAATAACGGGAGAGAAGCTGGAATAGTATTATTTCAATCGCCGGACTCCTTTTATTTGTCCTCCGGAAATATAAGTTAGTCAAACAAATTCCCTGCTTGTCAAATATATTTAAACAGCACTTGACTTTCACAAGTTTTAATCGTAAATTCCGTAGATATGTTTTCAAAACCTGATAGTTATGAGAAGTTATCATTGCAAAAAACAGGTTTTAGTTTTAATAACCATTCTTTTTGTTGCTAACCTGTTTTCACAACCGTTTGTAAATGTTTCTAACTCCATTCCGGGTACAATCTCCGGAAGAGTTATTACCGCCGGATTCAATAGAAACAATGATTACCAGGACATTCTGATAACGGGCGAAAGTTCTTCATCTCCCCGCACTCTTGTAACAAATCTATACAAAAATGATGGAAGCTTTAACTTTTCTTCTTCGGCGGCCTCCTTTTCAGCACTTTGCCAGTCATCTTTATCAGCAACTGATTATGACAGGGACGGAGATATGGATTTCATAATGACAGGGTTAAATTCCGCCTATAATACAGAACTTAGACTCTACAGGAATGATGGTTCTGATGCATTCACCCAGATTAACACAGGTATAGTATCTCTGTATGATGGCTCAATAGCATGGGGAGACTATGACAACGATGGCGATCAGGACATTGCAATTACAGGTGCCACGAGGGAAAATATCAGAAAAGGCAGGATTTACAGGAATGAAGGCGGAGATGTTTTTACTGAACTGGATATTCAATTGCCCGCAGTCCTCAGAGGATCTATATCCTGGGGTGACTATGACAATGACGGCGACCTTGACCTTTTGATGAGCGGAGTCCTTTTTACTCCGGTATTCCATATATTCCGCAATGATGGAAATGAGGTCTTCACTGAATTATATACAGGTATAGAAGGTGCTCAGTGGGGAAATTCATCCTGGGGCGATTTTGATAATGACGGGGATCTTGATATTCTTATAACAGGCATGACTACTTATGAACGAAAAACAAGAATATACAGAAATAACGGAGGTAGTTTTACTCTCAGTGTAAATGACATTTCTGACGTAGGATACAGCAGTGCAGCATGGGGAGATTATGACTGTGACGGAGATCTGGATATTCTCTCGACAGGAGAAAGTGCAGGTGGAACGGTATCGGCAGGAATTCACAGGAACAATGGTAATGGGACTTTCACAAACATAAATGCGGGACTGGAAGGAATAAAAGAAGGTACTGCAGTTTGGTGTGATCTTGATCTTGACAATGACCTCGATGTAATTCTATCCGGTAAAAATCAGGCCGGCAATTATATCTTCAGGATTTACAGAAATGACAAGACTCCGCCCGGAAACAATGCACCCGGAAAACCATTGAATCCATCTTCTGTTGTTTCAGGAGCTAACGTCACTTTGAACTGGACCGCAGTAACTTCTGATGAGACTCTTTCTCCTGCAATGTCATACAATATTAAAATAGGAACCTCTTCCGGTAGTATTGACATAGTTTCACCTGATAATTCAGTGGCAGGTGTAAGGAAGCTCTCAGCGATGGGCAATGGTCAGCTTGGTACTTCATTCCAGATGAAAAATCTCAAAAAGGACCAGTACTTCTGGAGTGTCCAGGCTGTAGATAATGGATTCCGTGGTGGTATATTTTCTGACCAGGGAGATTTCACAATAACTGCCAATGCCCCGGCAAGCAAAATAAAAGGTACAGTCAACGGTTCGTCAGGCATTTCACTTAAATGGATAAGAGGGAATTCCGATAACTGTATAGTTTTCGCAAAGCAGGCTGCTTCAGGAACAGCCTCACCTGTTGATAATGAAAATTACACGGCAAATTCAGTTTTCGGAGCAGGTGAACAGATAGCCGCTACGGGGTGGTTCTGCGTTTATACAGGCCCCCGGGGATTTGTAACCGTTGCAGGCCTTGAACCCGAGAAGGACTATATTTTCCATGTTATAGAGTATGATGGTTCCACTGGCAATGAGACATATTTCACCCAGACATCTTCAGGTAATCCTGCATCATTTAAAACAGATCTTTTTACAGATCTGGCATTTGATTGCCCGGGGTTCGTTAATGCATCGGCCAACTGGGTTGACTTTGACAATGATGGCAAACTTGATGCATTTATGTCAGGGAGGATATACAAGAACGGCGGAGGAGATCTGTTTACATATGTGGCATCTGGCCTGTCAGAGGGTTCAGCAACAGCTTATCCTTTCGACTATAACAATGACGGCAAGATGGATCTGATGATGAATTATTTCCCTGCATCCTCTTTTGTTAATTCAGTTTTCACCGGAACAGGTAATAATACATTCACTCTTCAGTCATCTGCTCAGTTTCCTTCATTGTCAGATCACAGGAATGCTGTTGGCGATTACGATAATGACGGCGACATAGATATTCTGCTTACCGGTACTACTTCAACTTCCACAAATGTCACAAAGCTATACCGGAACAATGGAGATAATTCATTCACTGAGCAAACAGGTACTTCATTTACAGGAATTAAGGACGGTGCTGCAATATTCGGAGACTTTGACAATGATAATTACCTTGACATTGTAATAAGCGGAAACTCGACACTTGGTAATATCTCAAGGCTATACCATAACAATGGGAACAGAACTTTTACAGAAATCACAGGGACTAATATCCCCGGGTTAACCGAAAGTTGCATGGATGCAGGCGACATTGATAATGATGGTGATCTTGATATTCTTATTGCGGGCAATAATTCGGTTGCAAAAGTACTCCTGAACAACGGTAATAACACGTTTTCCGATGCAAATGCAGGGTTAGGATCGTTCTCAAACGGAGCCTGTGACCTTGGAGACTACGATAATGACGGAGATCTTGACTTACTGATAATGGGATGGATAGGCGGAGGCTGTGCCACAAAGATTTATAAGAACAACGGTAATAACACCTTTACTGCGCAAAATGCAATAAATATATTAGGCCTTCATATCGGATCCCTGCATTGGGGAGATTACGATAATGACGGGGACCTTGATATAATAACACTTGGAGCTGATGCTTCATATAACTATTATTCAAAAATTTACAGAAATGATATTATTTCTGATAATGTTAAACCTGCCAAGGTATCAGGTCTGTCACACACAGTAACCAAGGAAAACGTAACAATTCAATGGAACAATGTTACAGGAGATGCAACTCCGTCACAGGCTATAACCTACAATGTTAAAATCGGCAGAGCCCTTGATGGAATAGACGTTCTGAGTCCTGCCTCAGCTGACGATGGATTCAGGAAGATTCCGGAACCCGGAAACATGCTCTCAGGAACATCTGCTATTATTAAAAACCTTGTACCTGATGATTATTACTGGAGAGTACAGGCGATTGATCATTCTTTTGCGGGTGGATCATTCTCTGATGGAGATATATTCAATGTACCCTATTTTCAGGCAGAAGGACTGTCCGGAACAATCATGAGCCCTACATCCATTTTACTGAGATGGACACGCGGCAACGGAGAAAGGTGTGTTGTTTTCTGCAGGGCAGGTATCACAGGAACGGCTATACCGCAGAATAACAAGACATATGTCGCTGATCCTAACTTCGGGTACGGTACCCAGATTGTAGCAACTGACTGGTATTGTGTATATAACGGTCGTGCCGACAGTGTGCTTGTAACAGGCCTGAGCATGAATTCCGATTATGTTTTCCAGGTAATTGAATACCTGGGCAGTCCGGGCAATGAACAATATTATACTGCCACATCCGAAACCAATCCTGCAGTATTCGGTACCGGAATTTTTAATGAATTAGCCACTGCCGGACTGACTCCGACCATCTATGCTGTCGTATCACCGGTTGATTACAATAATGATGGTAAACTCGATGTGTCTATCAGCGGACTTTCATCAGGTGAAGGATTTATTACAAGATTATTCACCAATGACGGTGACAATACATTTTCAATTTTCGCGCCCGAACCTTTCACCGGTTTTCATAACGGCTTTGCTAAATGGGGAGATTATGATAATGATGGTTATCTTGACCTGCTTATGGGAGGAAGTCTGAATTTTTCTGATTTTCAGTCTGTAACAAAAATTTACCATAATAATTCAGGTACCTCATTTACAGAGATTGCAGCCTCTTTGCCGGGTGTTTATTACAGCGCAGCCGACTGGGGAGATTATGACAATGACGGATACCTTGATTTCATAATTGCAGGATATACCGGAACGACAACGATTACAAAAATATTTCACAACAATGGCGGCAATGGAACATTCACCGATATAAATGCCAGTCTTCAGGGGGTGAAGTATTGCTCTGTGGAATGGGGTGATTCTGACAATGACGGAGACCTTGATGTACTTGTACAGGGAGATATGTCCAGCAACAATGCTTTCACCAAACTGTACAGAAATGACGGAGGTAATGTCTTCACTCCCGTAACTTGCGGATTACCTGACAGCTACGTAAGAAGCGATCTCTCCTGGGGGGACTACGATAATGATGGTTTTTCAGATATTCTGTTTGCAGGGGGAATCTTTTCCGGAATCTACCGCAATAACGGCAACAATACTTTTACAAAAATTTCAGCTTCAATGATCGAAGCAACCCAGACTTCAGCAAACTGGGGGGATTATGATAATGACGGGGACCTTGACTTTCTGATTACCGGTACTACAGAGACTGGTCTTACAACATCAATTTACAGAAATGATGGGAATGGTGCTTTTAGCCTGCAAAGCGGTTATAACCTTCCGTCGCTGACAAGCGGTTCAGCAGCCTGGGGCGATTACGATAATGATGGTGACATTGATATTTTCCTTGCCGGTATCTCCAGCGGTTACATTGCAAAAGTTCTTCGAAACAATACTGTTATGACGTCGGGTGGATTCACAGCCAACAGCAAACCAGTCGCTCCCACTGATCTGACATCTTCCTCACTGCCTGGTGGGGTATTGCTGAAATGGAAACATGTAAAGAATGATGAATCTGTTCCAAAAACCATGACCTATAATATAAGAATAGGCATTGCAGCAGGCAATTCAAATAAATATCCTGCAAGCAGCGATCTGACATCAGGTCAGAGGCGCATTGTAAAGATTGGAAATGTGCAGCTTGACACTACTGTGCTTGTTAAAAATCTTCCTTCAGGAATTTATTACTGGGGTGTACAGGCAGTTGATCAGGGATACAAAGGTGGCAGCTGGTCAACCATAGAATCCTTTGAAGTCAAAAACGTCCAGACTTTCTTTTCTGCAACAGAAGTATGTCTTGGCCTTCCAACCCAATTCACTGATCAGTCAGTGGCTACCAAGGGAATTGCCTCCTGGCTGTGGGAGTTCGGCGATGGTACCACATCAACCTCGCAGCATCCCCAGCATACTTATGCCACCAGCGGTACTTTCAGCGTAAAACTTACTATTACCGATACTGAAAGTTCTACCGATTTCCTGATAAAGAGTGTTAATGTAAAGCCAAAACCCACTGCCAACTTCACTGCAACCACAGTTTGCCAGGGGACACCCACACCATTTACAAACACAACAAATAATAACGGATTGACAATACCCACATGGTTCTGGGATTTTGGTGACGGACAGACATTTACAGGTCAAAATCCTCCTGCTCATGGATACCTGGGAGCTGCCAACTATACCGTTCTGCTCAGAGCCCAGGCCGATAATGGTTGTATCGACGAAATATCCAAAACAGTAACCGTGGCAGCATATCCTGTTGCTGCTGTCTCGGCCGACGGTGCAACAACATTCTGCACAGGTCAAAGCGTTACCCTGTCAACTCCTCTCAATGCACAATACACTTATTCATGGAAAAGAGACGGTAATCCCATTACAGGAGCCAATACCAATTCATACCTTGCTTCAATTTCCGGCAGCTACACCGTGGCCATTACAAACACTGTCGGTAGCTGTCTCACCAATTCCTCAGGAGTAAGTGTTACTGCCAACACATCGCCTGCCGCACCGCTTATCTCCGCCTCAGGACCTCTTACCTTCTGCCAGGGGCAATCTGTTGATCTGAGCGTTACATATACCGACGGGTACTCTTACCAGTGGAAACTGAACGGTGGCGCAGTAGGTACAAATTCCAACATTTATAGTGCTACTGCTTCAGGAACATATTCCCTTGAAGTGGCAAATGCTTCCGGATGCAAAACATTATCTTCCAATACTGTTAATGTTACCGTCAATTCAAATCCTTCAATACCAACAGTCAACATCAGTGGTCCGACAACATTCTGCCAGGGTAACAATGTCGAGCTGAGTGTTACCCCCACAGGTGGCTATACTTACCAGTGGGAAAACAACAGCGCTGCAATAACAGGGGCAACGTCAACTGCATACAT
Organism: uncultured Bacteroidota bacterium; assembly: GCA_937864815.1. Classification (GTDB taxonomy): domain Bacteria; phylum Bacteroidota; class Bacteroidia; order Bacteroidales; family VadinHA17; genus LD21. The sequence goes on along the minus strand of CALMJY010000220.1, from coordinate 429 downwards.
CGCAAACAGCTCCGGTATATTCTCGCTTAAGATAACCAACGCTAACAACTGCATCAGCCGTACCGAGAATGTAAATGTCTCCGTGCTCTCTTCACCTGCTGCACCGACAATTACAGCATCAGGGCCGGCAACGTTCTGCCAGGATGGTTCAATACTCCTGAGTGTGGACAACACTCCCGGCTATTCATACCAGTGGAAGCTTAACGGAGGTATCGTTGGATCAAACTCCAATGCATACACTGCTTCTGCTTCCGGTACTTATAATCTTACTGTGACCAATGCTTCAAACTGCTCAGTCAGCTCTTCGAACAACATCGCTGTTACTGTTAATCCAAAACCGGCCCTGCCTACTGTCAACATCAGCGGACCAACATCATTCTGCCAGGGAGGAAGCGTTGAGCTCAGTGTATCCTCTGCTTCAGGGTTCAC
>CALMJY010000219.1 GCA_937864815.1 uncultured Bacteroidota bacterium | reverse complement strand
GTCGGAACCGGGAGATTATTTTCAGATGCACTTGAACATGGAGCTGATATATACGGCCTTGACATCAGTGAATCGATGATTGAAGTCCTTAAGAATAAAATTCCCGGCAATCAGCACCACAGGATCAGTCTCCAGAATATAATTGACTTCAGTTTCGACTTCAAATTTGATCTCATAATCGCACCCTTCAGGGTCCTTATGCACCTGCTTGAAAAAGAAGAACAGATCATGGCTCTCAATAATGTTTATCATCACCTGAATAAAAACGGAAGATTCATATTTGATGCCTTCATCCCTGATCTTAATCAGCTCATTAATGGTTTAAGCAACCGGATGGATTTTGAGGGTGAATATGAGCCGGGGAAAAAAATAAAAAGATTTGTCTCCACAACACCAAATCTTATTGACCAGACCATTACTGTAAACTTTCACCTGGAATGGCAGGAGAATGACGGATTAAAACAGGATGACTGGGTACTTCCCCTGAGATTCTATTTCAGGTATGAGCTTGAGCATCTGGCTGAAAGGTCTGCATTTGAGAGTTACAAAATCACCGGCGATTACAAGGGGAATGAATTAAATATTGAGTCAAAGGATTTCATTGTTATCTGCACTAAACTTAAATGATTAACATTTTTACTCCTTTATTTCAGGAAGTGATTCAAATTCAGGCACATCAACCAGGTAAACATTGCAATAACCCGATACATTTGTCGTATACAGAACCTTCTTCCCGTCATCTGTAAACCGGGGATGCGGATGCGACTGCTGTATATGCATGCTTGAATTGTGCTTGCACAAAAGTCTAGGTCCATCATAGGAGGTACTGTTCCATTTCCATAGCCTTATATCTGCTCCGCCATCACCGACAATGAGATTCATGTCATTTGAGTGAATATGTCCGGTATGACTTGAAAAGCTTATCTCGGTCAGTTCTGTATTGTCATATTTAACGCGACCAAGAAAAGCACTGCCGTCTGTTTTTGTACCATGAAAACCTATTGTCACCCCATCGTCAAACCAGTATTCGTGGCCCACCCTTTCTCCTTCATCTGTCCTGGGTCTGACTTTCCAAACCTCTTTTGTTTCAACATTCATGCACCATATCCGGTTATCAACTTTTTCCCATGGTCCTTCATGACAAAATGTTATAAGGTCACTCCTTGTCGGAGATGTATTTATATGACCTATCCAGTAATTTTCTTCGAATATGACTTCGCTTCCTGTACCGTCAGTGGCTACCCTGATAATCTTACTTTTCGGTTTTGCAGCCCATGTTTCTTCAAACCCGATATAATTTCTCATAAGGTCAACCTCAAACCGGTCAGACATATCTTCCCATACTCCGAAATAAACATACTTTCCATCAGCTGAACAATTTGTCATTGATATATTCCAGATTGAATCAAGAACCAACAATGTTTTTTGTTTAAGAGTTTTCAAATCGATGGAAATAATGCTGAGATCATGAAAAAAATAGGCTTCATCTTTTACAGGGTTCAAACATGCTCTCTGGAATTCGATCTCCCTGGGAAGAGGTACCGGTTCAAGGTCAGTAAGCTGCTGAATTTCAAAGGTTGAAAGATCTATACTGAACAAGTTGACATTATTGTTCCTCGCTGAAGAAAAAAGCAGCTTCTTTCCTCCTTCAAACCAGCCGGGATTTGTAAAATAGAAATGATTACTGTGTCCTTTATAATCAGTAAGCTGTCTGATCTCAACTCCGGTTACACGGTCCCTGATCACCTTCATTTCGGAAGGCCATACTTTTCCTGCACCGGGGCAGCAGTTATCGGTTGAGGAATTACAGCTGACAATAAATAGAAATACCAATACTGTATAAACGTATTTCATGAGATTGAATTTATTTGTATTTACTGATAATGCGCAAATAGAATATACATAAATGCGGCAACAGATGCACCGGCCAGCGGTCCAAGTACCGGCACCCAGGAATATCCCCAGTCACAGTCTCTTTTACCGGGAATCGGAAGAAAATAATGCATAATCCTTGGTCCGAGGTCACGTGCCGGGTTGATGGCATAACCTGTCGGACCTCCGAGAGAAAGGCCAATTCCAAGAACTACCAGTGCAACAGGCAGAGCATTTAAAGAACCCAGTCCTGCATCCGGTGCAGCCATGTAAAGTACTGCAAGAGCCAGGACATAGGTTCCGATTATTTCGGATAATAAATTAAAGCCGTAACTCCTGATATTTGGTGATGTGCAAAAAACTGCAAGCTTAAGATCAGCATCCTGTGTTGCATCAAAATGCTTTTTATACGCCAGCCAGGCAAGAAAAGCTCCAAACATTGCACCAAGCATCTGTGCACATACATAAACAGGCAGAAGTGATAAAGAAAACTTACCTGCAATAACCAGGGCAAGTGTCACTGCAGGATTAAGATGTGCACCGCTCACAGGTGCAGCTATCAGAACACCTGTAAATACCCCGATAGCCCATCCAAATGTTATAACAATCCATCCGCTGTTATTTCCTTTGGTACCGGTAAGAAGTACATTTGATACCACACCGCTTCCAAAAACAATGATCATTGCCGTTCCGAAAAATTCTGCGAAAAATGCGTTCATATCACAATTAGTTAAAAGTTTAAAGTTCATTCTGTCCATGATTGGGCTGCATTGACAGCCTTGTGCCATCCGGAAATAAGTTCCAGAGTTTTTCTTTCAGGCAATGCGGGGGAAAATGTCTTATCCATTTTCCACTGTCGCTTTATTTCATTAATGCCTGACCAGTACTTCACTGCAAGTCCTGCGAGATAAGCCGCTCCGAGAGCCGTAGTTTCTGTTATCTCAGGTCGTACAACCTTTGATCGCAGAACATCAGACTGAAATTGCATCAGGCTGCTATTCACGGTAGCACCGCCGTCAACCCGGAGTTCCCTGATTCTTAACTTTGAATCCCTCTGCATTGCCAGTAGCACATCGAGTGTCTGGTAGGCTATGCTGTCCAGTGCTGCTTTTGCAATATGAGATGCAGTTGTCCCGCGGGTTATTCCAACCAGTGTACCGCGGGCATGCTGGTTCCAGTATGGTGCTCCCAGCCCTGCAAATGCAGGAACAAAATATACCCCGCCGTTGTCCTTCACTTTTGCTGCAAGCTTCTCAACATCAGCCGATTTCTTAATTATTCCAAGACCATCCCTTAGCCATTGCACAACAGCACCTCCTATAAATATGCTACCTTCAAGAGCATAGTATGTTTCGTTTCCAATGCTCCATGCAATTGTCGAAAGCAACTTATTTTTTGACTCAATAGGTTTTGTACCGATGTTCATCATCATGAAACACCCGGTGCCATATGTGTTCTTAACCATCCCGGGGTCGATGCACATCTGCCCGAACAATGCAGCCTGCTGATCACCGGCTATACCGGCCACGGGGATTTCCGTGTCAAAAAGTCCGGAAGTGTGTCCGTATACTTCACTTGATGATCTTACTTCAGGAAGCATTGATGCCGGGATATTGAAGATCTTAAGAAGTTCATTATCCCACTTCAGGGTATGAATGTTAAACAACATTGTCCGTGATGCATTGGATACATCAGTTATATGGAGCTTCCCTCCGGTCAGATTCCATACCAGCCATGAATCGATTGTACCGAATGCCAGCTGACCTTCATCAGCAAGTTTCCTGGCTCCTTTCACATTTTCGAGTATCCACCTGACCTTAGTTGCTGAAAAATAAGCATCAACAATAAGTCCGGTTTTCTTAAGTATCTTTTTATCAGTGCCTTCTTCCTTAAGCTTGTCACAGAAATCGGCCGTACGTCTGTCCTGCCATACTATTGCCTTATGGACTGGTCTGCCGGTCTTCCTGTTCCACACAACTGTTGTCTCACGCTGGTTTGTGATACCGATCGCCTTTATATTGACGCTCTTCAGTCTGGCTTTTTTTATTGCATCAAGTGCAACTTCCGATTGTGAAGACCATATCTCTACAGCATCATGTTCAACCCATCCAGGTTTCGGGAAATACTGACGGAATTCTTTCTGGGCAGTGGCAACCGGACGACCATCATTATCAAAGACGATAGCCCTTGAGCTTGTTGTACCCTGATCAAGAGCAAGAACAAATTCCTTCATAACGTGTTATTTATTGATTATCAATTAGTTATAAATATTTGATTATCAGATCATTAAAGGCTTTAATCTGAGAAAACTGCCAGGTGCTGTCAAAGCCCAGGGTATCTGCCATAATACGTGCAACTTCGGGAGCACTTTCGTTACTTGCCCTGGCATTCAGCAGGGTGGCACGTGTTCTCCGTGAAAGAACATCATCAATGTTAACAGGCATCTCATTCCTGCATATCCATAATATTTCTGCTTTAGTATAAGGCAGATCTTTATGAATCAGCAAACCTGCAGCGGGTTCTTCAGCCATTATCTGTTCAATCTCCTTATAACCTGAACCATAGATTCCAAGACGTCCTCCCTGACTTGTAAATCCGGCGTCAGCAAGCGGAAGATGATTGGTAAGGCATTTTCTTTTCTGCAGTAATCCGGCCTTAATTGCCTTGTCGATAGTCTCTTCTGCCATCCGCCTGTATGTGGTCCACTTGCCTCCTATCACTGAAAGAAGTCCGGAAGTGGATAGAGATATTTTATGTCTCCGTGACACTTCTTTTGTTGCTCCGGGATTCGAAGGATTTGCAGCCAGCGGACGAAGGCCGGCAAAAATGCTCAGGATATCTTCCCTTTTTGGTGCATTCATGAGGTATGCATCAGCTGTCCGGAGAATGAAATCTATCTCCTGATCGAGAGCTTTGGGTTCCAGGGAAATCTCATCAAGGGGTGTGTCGGTTGTGCCTACCACAACTTCATTATACCAGGGAATAGCAAAAAGTACCCGTCCATCCTCGGTCTTAGGTATCATTATTGCCGAATTACTACGGAGAAATGATCTGTCGAGGACAAGATGAATGCCCTGGCTGGGTCTTATTGAGGCCTCCGATAAAGGCTCATCCATTTTCGTTATTTGGTCAGCAAATACACCTGTTGCATTTATAACAACCTTTGCTGAAAGAATGAACTCTTCGCCCGAAACCAGCTCCATGGCATTTACACCTGTAATCTTTCCCTTTTCATTTTTAACCAGTGAGTTAACCTTAAAATAATTCAAAACTACAGCACCTCGTTTAATGCTCTCTTCAGCAAGTGAAATTGCCATCCTTGAATCATCAAATTGTCCGTCATGGTATACAATTCCGCCTTTCAGTCCCTCAGCTTTAAGGTTCGGAAGTCTCTCAAGAGTTTTCTCCTTATTGATATAATATGATTTCCCGAGACTGAGCCTTCCTGAAAGTATGTCATAGAATTTAAGTCCAAACCAGTACTGCAGAACATCAAAAAGAGAATAAAGGGGAATAACAAACTCCTGGTTTGAAGTAAGATGTGGAGCATTTTTAAGCATCAATCCTCTCTCATGCAGAGCTTCCATAACCAGCCACAGATCACCTTTTGCAAGATATCTTACACCTCCGTGCACCAGCTTGGTGCTTCTTGATGAAGTTCCTGAGGCAAAATCTGCCTGTTCCAGCAACAGTGTTTTATAGCCCCGGGTTACACTGTCCAGTGCAACTCCCAGACCAGTTGCTCCGCCACCTACTATTATTATATCCCAGATTTTATCCTGTTCATTTCTCAGGTTGCCTAAAAGTTCAGAACGATTCATTACTGATGCATAAACGATTTGGAGTAATAATATTACAAAGAAAAAATGAGAGTTCCTCTCACTGATGCTCTAAATTATCTTTTATCTTTATTTCATAAACCAGGAACCCCTTACCATGAAAAAGTCTGTTACCATTTTGCTGTTTTTATTATCCTTTTGTATAGTTTCTTCCTCCCAGGTAGGGAAGAATGTTCTGTTGCTTATCGATATCCAGAATTTCTATTTCCCCGGGGGCAAGGCAGCACTGGCTGAACCGGAAAAAGCTGCCGCAAATGCCGCATTGCTGCTTGAGCATTTCAGAAGCAAAAAACAGGAGGTTATTCATGTCAGACACAACTCTGAACCCGGAGGCCTGATAAATAAAATGGTTAAGCCACTCCCTTCAGAAAAGGTTTTCTCAAAAAATGAAGTGAACTGTTTTAAAGGTACAGATTTACATGAATACATTAAAGGTATCAATGCAGACACACTTGTTATATGCGGTATGCAGACACATATGTGTGTTGAAGCTGCAGTCAGGGCAGGTTCAGATTTCGGATATAAAATAATTCTGGTACACGATGCCTGTGCTACAAGGGACCTTATTTTTAACGGAAAGACAATAAAGGCTGAGGATGTTCATCTCTCAACACTCAGCACTTTAAAGGGCTATTCAACAATCTTAAGCACAGAAGATTATTTTAACAGACATTAATAATGTCTATTCAATAAACTTCAGGCAGGTAGGTCCTTTTATTTTGTAGTCCTTTGACGGTGCAATTGGAAGTCCGGTTTTCTTATCGAGTGTGAACAACGAAATATTACCTGAGTTCTGGTTCCCCACAAGCAAGTACTTTCCTGTAGGATCAAGAGTGAAGTTCCTTGGCCATTCTCCGCCACAAAGGGTATATCCTGCCACAGTAATTTTTCCATCCTTGCCAACCTTGTAAGTTACAATTGAGTTGTGACCCCTGTTAGATCCGTAGAGAAATTTCCCGTCTTTTGAAAGATGGACATCGGCACAGTAACTCTTTTCCGTGAATCCCTCAGGAAGGGTTGAGATTGTCTGTATCTCTGTTAGGTTCCCGTCTTTTTCAACATTGAATACTGTCATTGTTGAATTGAGTTCATTTATCACATACATTTTTGATCCGTCTTTCCCGAATGTAAAATGACGGGGACCTGCACCTTTAGCAAGTTTTGCATAGCCCTTGCTTATAAGTCTCCCTGAAACTTTGTCGAGATCATATATTGCCACCCTGTCAAAACCCAGGTCGGTGAGGTAAATTTTACCACCCGGACCGGGAGCCACCATATGAGCATGTGAACGAGTTCCCTCTTCTCCCTTAAAAATAATTGTGTCACTGACAGCAGAAGGGATACCATTCGCGTCAAGTCGTACAACAGCGACTGAACCACCTCCGTAATTGGCTATCAGAAGGAAGTCTTCTTCAGGTGTAAGTGAGATATAACATGGTCCTCCGTTGGGCACTGCAAGTTCCTTTATTTTTTCAGTGGTCCCTGTTTTTAAATCAAGCTTAACAGCAGTTACCCCTCCTGCTCTCATGCCATTCACCCTGCCTACTTCATTCACTGCATAAATAATACTCCGCTTCTTTGAAATGCAAATATATGAGGGATTATTGCCAGCATCATTTTCCGATACTTTTATAAAGGTCCCCTTTGCAAAATCAACGTCAATAACCTGCAATCCTTTTTCACCCTGTCCTGCATAGGTTCCTGCGTATAGCCTCGATGTCTGCGCATTCACAGAGACAGAAAGAATAATAAGAAGAGCCGGGATCAAAGCTGAATAAATACTTTTTTTCATTTCTATATTTTTATACTTCAAAACTGTCACATTCACGATAAGCCTGTATAACACTGGCTTCACCTTCTTTGGTCCTGTTCTTCATACCGTGTTCCATACAGATAACTCCCTGATAGCCTTTGTTATATATATATTTGAATACATTCTTATAGTTTATTTCACCGGTAGTAGGCTCCATTCTGCCGGGGTTATCACCACAATGCAATGCAGCAATCTCACTCCAGGCTGCATCCATATTTGGTATCAGATTCCCTTCGGTTATCTGCTGATGATAGATGTCTTCAATAATCTTGCAGGATGGTCTGTTTACTGCCCTGCAAATAGCATAAGCCTGAGGTACACCTGTAAGAAACAATCCAGGATGATCCCTGATTGTATTAAGAGGTTCGAGTACAATTGTCAGTCCTGCCGGTTCAACAATATCGCAGCAGAATCTAAGGTTGTCAATTACATTTGCAGTCTGAAAATCGCGGTCGAGCCTTTCGTCATATCTTCCCGGTACAACAAGAGCCTGTTTGGCTCCGGTCCGTTTTGCCACCTCAACACCTTCCTTCATCCTGTTGATCAGCATTTCACGGGTATCCGGCTTGTTAAGAACAAATGAGGTAACTGAAAAATCGGCATAAAGGACAAATGGCCCAAAGTCCATTCCAAGCCTTTGCAGTTCGTTCATATACTTAACCTGGTCTTCAGGAGACCTGCTCATAAGTCCGTTATCGAACATTGCCCTGAAACCCATATCATGACAGAATTTAATATTGTCGATGATATCTGTCCCGGCATGTTCACGGAACATACCTACTGAAGGAGCATATTTCAGTTTAAAGGGAACTACAGGATCGGGAGCTTTTTCCTTTGCTTTTTTCTTCCCGTCCTGACCAAAAACTGCAGGAGCAGCTAGTATAGCGGCTCCTGCAAATGTGGCTTTCTTTATGAAGTTTCTTCTGGAATCTGTCATTTCAGAAAATGTTTTGTTTTTCCTGTTTTACATTCATATTAACCTTCACCAGGTACATATGGAAGTCCGGCAATGGGAACTTCTTTATTGATATTAACCGGTCCTAAATCAAATACTGTCGGTCCAAGTTTCAGGTCTGAATTCATCATCTCTTCATAGGTGGTCTCTTTTCCTGTATAAGCAGATATTCGGCCCATAATTGCAACCATTGTTGAAATTGCAGTATTTTCAAGTTCATTGAATGTCTGACCGGTACGAATTGCAGTAACAAGGTCGATATGCTCCTGAACATAAGGATCAACACTTACATTATTTGTTGGTTTTCCATCCTTGTCAAGAGGATACTGGTACTTCCAGAGCTCAGCTCCTGCAAGATCAAGCACAGTATTACGGCAGTTGGTGGAACCTTTTGCACCCTGAAGCCTCTCGGAAACATTATTTACACAACCGTTAATCTGGCGGCACATACTGTGAGCATGAATACCATTCTCAAATGTAAAGTCAACACTGAAATTATCATACTGATCACCGGTAACCCTGCGCAGTCTTGAACCAAAACCCACAGCTTTAACAGGATGGGATCCTGTAAACCAGTTAAGGACATCAAGATTATGAACATGCTGTTCAACAATATGATCACCTGAAAGCCAGGTCCAGTTTACCCAGTTACGGATCATATATTCCATTTCGCTCCAGCTTGGATTCGGATCACGGTGCCATAGTTTTCCTCCGTTCCAGTAAACTGTACCACCAACAATATCACCAATTAATCCCTCTGCTACCTGCTGCCATGTGGCAACATAGTCGCGCTGGTGTCTTCTCTGAGTACCTGTTGTTATGCTTAGTTCAAGACCTTTAGCTTTTTGGGCTGTTGCCATAACTGACCGGGCACCAACAGGATCAACACAAACCGGTTTCTCAGCGAAAATATGTTTCTTGGCCTGAACTGCGGCAGCCAGATGTTCCGGACGGAAATAGGGAGGAGCAGCCATTATTACAATATCAACTCCCGAATCGATTACCTTCTGGTATGCATCAAATCCGACAAAACAGTTTTCTGCAGGTACTTCCTGTCCCTTCTCTTTCTTTATTGCCTCCCTGCAGGCATCTACTCGATCCTTAAAGGTATCACAAAGAGCTGTAACCTGAAGGTTAGGTCCTGCACTCAGAAAGTTAATTGCAGCACCGGTGCCACGTCCTCCGCAGCCAATTACTCCTGCTTTGAGTACAGGTCCGTCGGGAGCCTGGTCAAGCATTGTCGGAACAGCAACTGTTTTTTTTGTCTCACGTGAACAACTGGCAAGAATCGCAGGAGCAACAACACCGGCTACTCCCACTGCAGCTGCTTTTCCAAAGAAATTACGTCTTGAAATACTGGTTTTTTTCATATTGGTAAGGTTAATTTTATGAAAAGAAATAATTGCCTGTGATTTGGATGTCCTCTGTAAATATATATAATAAATGAAATATTAGCCAGCGACTTAAATATTTTTAACTATTTAATTACTGCCAGCCGTATTCCCGGTTTTCTCATCAAACTCGCAAACGACTCTGAATCCCACATTGAAACAATCGGAATACCACCAGATACTCTTTGGCATCTGCGGGTCTGTCTTCAGCCATGCTGTTGTTCTTGTGTAGTCCCGTTTTGCAATTCTCAGAATATCAGCTGTGTTTTGAAATGATCCTCCCCTGACAACTCTTTCTTCCCCGCTTTCCGGCCCTTTGGGATCTTTAACCACACCTTCAGGATAAAGCGAATAAGCATCCTCTTTATACCAGTCTGAACAGAATTCTGCAACATTACCCAGCATATTTTTCAGCCCGAATGCATTTGGCTTCACCCTGGCGGGTAACTGTGTTTTCGACATACTGTTACCTTTATATATTACATATGTATTAATGCCAACCGTATCGTTTTTGGAGAGTTTTGCTCTCAGGCCTGTCTTATGAAACTTGCTTGGATCACCGGGGAAGAAATATGGGCCCTCGCTGCCGGCACGACAGGCATATTCCCACTCAGCCTCTGTAGGCAGGCGATATGTCTTGCCTGTAACCTGACTGAGCCATTTGCAATATGTTTCAGCAGCATGATATGAGAAGGAAATAGCAGGTCGTTGTCCCATACCCCATCCCTGGTCGGGCTGGCCATAAGGTGGTGTAGCTCCTGAAATTGCATCAGTTTTGCTCTCCTGTTTCTTCCGGGTGCCTTCTGTATCTGTTGAACGACCTTCTGCTGCGGTCTGAACATAAAATGCAAGATATTCATCCCATGTCACTTCAATTTCTGCCATAAAGAACTGAGAAAGTTCAACTTCCCTGACAGGACCCTCATCAGTCATTCTGAATGGCTCTTCAACGCTGCTTCCCATCTTAAAACGGCCTCCGGGTATTGCCACCATATTGAACGATACTGATGAATTGGGGATCTTTTCTGTATAATTTTTAAATTCATTCACCTTTGCAGGCTCTGTAAAGATTTCCTTTGGAGCAGCAGAAGAAGCCCCGAAAGTAGCATTGCTTCCATGAGTATATCCGGCAATAAAATGACCAGCATTCAGATGACAGTTTATACAGTGAAGCTCCTCGGTCTTTTTTGTCTGGGTGTAGTAGAGATGTGCATTTTCTCCCTCCTTGGTTAATTTGGCCGGAAAAAGGTTAACATGGCATTTCTTGCAGCTGTTTTCAAAAACATGACCACGTGCTATTTCGAGGCTACCCCTTGCCTCCCAGTTGAAAGAAGCCGAATCCTTTGTCCAGTAGCTCCAGAGATCCCTTAAACCGGTTTTTGCTTTGTGGTACAGATAATTCTCTTCCTTGGGTGGCAGATGACATTCAACACAGGCAATTCTGGATCCTGATTGTGTATCATAATGTACCGATTTCTTCCATGCAGCATCGGCCTGGGGATGTATATGGCACGACATACAGAATTCATTTGATGATGTTGCATCGATAGCCTTTCCCCCTCCAAGTATAAGAATTACACCCACAATCACACCGGGGACAAACCATAAAAGAACCTTCTTCATTTTAAAAAATTTTGAGGCTTAAGATATATAATTATTATTCATATGACACGAAGGTGTGAAAAATTTCACAATAAAAGCCAAGTATTCAGGTTTTGATTGCTGCAGTAATAATATTAATTTTGTATTCCAACCTGATAAATATGAAGAAAATCCAAACATTCGGGCATGAATTTTGTTTATTGGTAAAATGCTTCAGGCAAAAATGAAACAACTCCCGTTAATATTGATCCTCTATACTCTGATTGCATCAGGTTGTGAAAGAAACAAGTATGATGCCCCGGGATGCATTGAGGACAAAATTGATGATTTTATTGCTAATGTTATATGCGATAAAGGAGCATATGTGGCTCTTTATAAATTCAACGAGGAGGATGTTTATCTTTTTTTTGAAGGAGACTGTGGTGCTGATCTTGGAGGCACAGTATACTCTTCAGATTGCCTCAGACTTGGATTCCTGGGTGGAATAGACGGGAATAAATTCATTCAGGGTGTAAGCTTCTATGATAACGCCCGTTATATCAAAAGGATCTGGGAGAATTAAATATCCCTCTCCTTTTCATTTGTTATAGTTATCAAAAAAATCGTTTCCCTTATCATCAGTTATTATAAAGGCAGGCATATTTTCAACACGTATTTTTCTGACAGCCTCCATACCAAGATCTTCAAAATCGACCATCTCCACAGATTTGATATTCTCAGCAGCAAGGATTGCAGCCGGACCTCCGATAGATCCGAGATAGAATCCTCCATGTTTCTTACAGGCATCAATCACCTGACGGCTTCGGTTACCCTTGGCAAGCATGATAAGTGATCCTCCCATTCTCTGGAACAGATCAACGTATGTATCCATGCGCCCTGCGGTGGTCGGTCCAAAGCTCCCTGAAGGCATACCCTCAGGGGTTTTGGCAGGTCCCGCATAATAGACAGGATGATTTTTGAAATAATCAGGCATGGGTTTACCATCATCAATGAGCTTTTTGATCCGGGCATGGGCAATATCCCGGGCAACAATAAGAGTACCTGTAAGACTCAATCGAGTCTTTACAGGATATTTGGTAAGCTCTGCAAGTACCTCCTTCATGGGAAGGTCGAGATTAATTTTAACAGGCTTTTCCAGTTCAGGTGCTTTCTCCGGCATAAACCGTTCAGGATTACGTTCGAGTTCCTCGAGAAAAATTCCTTCAGATGTGATCTTCCCTTTTATATTCCTGTCTGCGCTGCAGCTTACTCCAAGTCCTACAGGACATGAAGCTGCATGCCTTGGAAGTCTAATAACTCTCACATCATGTACAAAATATTTACCACCGAACTGCGCACCCACTCCATACTCATGACAAATCTTCTCAATACGTTTTTCCCATTCGAGATCACGGAAAGCACGCCCTCCCTCGTTACCTGTCGATGGCAAATTATCAAAGTATCCGGCCGAGGCTAGTTTTACAGAATAGAGAGTGTTCTCGGCAGAAGTTCCACCGATTACAAGTGCAAGGTGATATGGAGGACAGGCAGATGTTCCCAGATCCTTAATCTTATCTTTAACGAATTTTATCAGCGACTCTTCATTCAGGAGTGATTTGGTCTGCTGGTAAAGGAAACTTTTATTGGCTGAACCTCCTCCCTTTGTAACAAACAGAAACTCATACATATCTCCCTCACGTGAATAAATATCGATCTGTGCCGGAAGGTTTGTTCCGGTATTCTTTTCATCAAACATGTTCAGTGGAGCAATCTGTGAGTACCTCAGATTTTTGATTTTGTATGTTTCATAAATGCCTTTAGAGATATACTCTGAATCATTGGCTCCGGTCCACACCTGTTCACCTTTCCTTGCCATTACAATTGCGGTACCAGTGTCCTGACACCATGGAAGGTCTCCCTTTGCAGAGATTACAGTGTTCCGCAGCATAACGTATGCCACAAACCTGTCATTATCTGTTGCTTCCGGGTCTTTAAGTATGGAAGCTAGCTTCTCGAGATGGGAAGTCCTTAAGAAGAAGGAAATATCTGAAACAGCTTCTTTTGCCAATAGTTCCAGTCCCTGCGGATCAACTTTCAGTATCTTCTTTCCTTCAAAGACGGTTGTGCTTATAAAATCTTTCGTCAGAAGACGATATTTAGTTGAATCCTTTTCAATCTGGAAAGGTTTCTCATACTTGAATTCCGGCATGGTCTGAAGTTTTAGATACTTAACAAAGAATTCTGAAAGGAGCTTAACCAAAAATACTCAAATCATACTTAAGAAACAAAGAATAAGTTCATAATAAAATGTGATATGTATGCTGATCAGATTGCTGAAAATGGAAATTTCTCTCCAGCTCTGATTCCCTTCTCACTCATAATAAGCCTGCAACATTCAACCTTCTCATCATGCTGGAAAACAAGTATATAATTATTTACCAGAGCTTCTTTTAATAGTGTTTCCTTTTCGGTTATTGTCTTTAGAGACTCAATATCATAGCTCATATTCCAGAGAAGAGGTATATGCGCACAGGTCGGAATAAGGTCTCCCGCATAAATAAGTGTTTTATTGTTGTATTGTATTACTGGTATCATCAGACCTGGTGTGTGACCATAACAAATCCTGATAGAAAATCCGGGGAAGAGTTCGTCTTCTGAATCAATTAAGTTGAGCATTCTGCTTTCACCGATAGGTAGGATATTCTCGGGTGGATACGCATCTTCCTCCCTGATATTGTTTTTCACAGCCCAGTCCCACTGAGCCCTGCTGACGTGGTATTCCGCATTTGGGAAAGTAAGTTCATAACCTGAATTTTCAGAATTTCTCTTTACACCTCCGCCGCAATGGTCAGCGTGAAGATGAGTAAGAAAAACATCTGTTATATCTTCAGGCTTATATCCTCTCAGGGCCAGCCCTTCAATAAGTCCTTCACCTCCGTGAATATAGGAATGTCTGAAAAATTTCTCATCCTGCTTGTCTCCCCATCCGGTATCAACAAGAATAATATGTTTACCTGTTTCAACTACCATGGAACGGAGGGTGAGGTTAACAAGGTTCATTTCATCAGCGGGATAAACCCTTGACCACAAGGCCCTGGGTATAACTCCGAACATTGCTCCTCCGTCTGCCTTGAAATTTGCAATATTGAACAGATGTATTTTCATCAGAAAATATTTAATCCACAATATTAAGAATTTTAATACCTTTAATATCTTTAACAGTTATCACAATAAAACCCTAAATCATGAAAAAAGTTTCTATACTTCTCTTTGCTTTCACAATTACTTCTCTTTTGTCTGCACAGACAGGGAAAGTATCCGATGATCTTTCGATGCCCAGCAAGATCCTGAAAATGGACCGTAAATATGCCATTTATCTTCCCCCCGATTATGAAACATCAAGCCGCAGGTATCCGGTTCTCTATCTGCTTCACGGAGGAGGTGATGATCAGACAGGATGGGTTCAGTTCGGTGAAGTGCTGCATATAGCTGATAAGGCAATAAATGAAGGTACTGCAACACCGATGATCATCGTTATGCCCGATGCAAATACTGGCAAGAGAGGCTATTCAAACAGCCCGAAAGGTGACTGGCAGTACGAGGATTTCTTCTTCCAGGAATTCATACCTTATATTGAAAAAACATACCGGATTAAAGCAGATAAGCATTACAGGGCAATCGCCGGACTGTCAATGGGTGGATGGGGTTCCTTCATTTATGCACTTCATCATCCTGAGATGTTCGCTTCAGCATGCCCCCTGAGCGCCTATACAGGGCCATTGAAAAGGGAGGACCTTAATTCTGACAGGCTGAACCAGTTCGGCGGCAATATCACTGAAGCAGAAAAGGAAGCCTGGTACAAACAATACAGTGTTCTTGAATTGATTACAGCTATCCCCGAGGAACAGGTAAAGTCAAACAAGCCTGAGGACCAGAAGAAGAAAGTGAGATGGTATATCGATTGCGGAGATGACGATTTCCTTTTTGAAGGTAATGCATTGACTCACATAGCTATGCGGAAAAAGGGAATTGCTCATGAGTACAGGGTTCGCGACGGGGTTCATAACTGGGTTTACTGGCGTACATCCCTTCCGAAGGTACTGGAATTTGTAACAATGGATTTTCACCAGTTTTAAACTGAGTGTTTCTTCGGGCCCCTGGAGGTAAGAAGGAACATGATCCTTAATGAGAACCTTATCAACTGGTATGAACTCCAGTCGATAAGCCTGTTAAGCCATGTCTTTCTGTGGATATAGTTGTCAAACGTAACCTGATGGCAGTCCTTTTTGATTATTTTATTTAATAATCGTTCAAAGTCCCCGGTGAATTTATCATCCATTATATTGACATTCATTTCAATGCTGCCATAGTCACTCAGGTGATTCAGGTTATAGCTTCCTATGGTCGTCCATCGACCGTCTACAGTCGCAACTTTGGCATGAAGATTTGAAGGAAGATATTCATATAACCGGATATTGTTACGGAGAATAAACCTGTAAAGGAAATTAGTTGCCCGCTTAAACATTGGAGCATCTGATTCGGCAGATAATACGATTGTTATATCAACTCCTCTCCGGCTGGCATTCCTTAGCAACTTACGCTCATTTCGGCCCGGGAGGAAATAACTAGCCATTATTATCATCCTGTCCCTGGAATGTTTCAGAGCTGACCGGTAACTTTTTAATATCTCAATCTTATTCCTGTACCAGTTATTCTGAACAACCTTCACTCTGATATTCTCATCATGAATAGCCGGATTATAGATCATTTCGCGGGATCGCTCTCCCTTTTTCAGGAATGTTTTGTTCCACAGCTTTTTCAGGATAAACAGTACATGTACACATTCCGGACCTTTAATTGAAACTGCATAATCAAGCCACTCTTTTTTTCCACGTTTACCATGATACCGGTTGGCTACGTTCATACCCCCGATTATGGCCTGTTCTCCGTCCGTCAGCAGGACTTTGTGATGCAATCTCAAACTCATCTGGAAATCCTTTGATATCAATCCCGGGGAGAAACGGCGGAAAAGGATCCCGGCTTTTTCCATCTCCTGTTCAAGATGTATAGGGAAAGACTTTCCTCCGTAGGCATCGATAAGGAAATATATCCTGACACCTCTTAACGCTGCTCTTTTCAGCGCATTCACTATTTTCCTTCCTGTCTCATCATCATCAACTATATAAGTCTGGAAATGTATAAAATGAATTGCTTTATCAATTGCTTCCTCGCATGCAGCAAAGTAGGGTCTGCCGCTTTGAAGCAGTTCAACTGAATGTCCGCTTCGGTATTGATGCAATGAAGGTATTTTCATCAGCGGGAAGAAATTCGGTTCCTCCTTACAAATATATGACTTTACTCAAGATGAATCTTTTGTAAAGAAATACAAATAATATGTATTAATTTTAACCTGATTTTCAGATAAGACAGTATGAAACGAAGAAAAATGATTGAAAGTATGGCAGGTGCAGCTTTAGTTACGGCAGTCACTCCGCTGAACAGAGCTCTTTCAGGCGACAGTGAAGGATGCAGTCCTTTAAAAGGCAATATTCACCATTCGGTAAGCCAGTGGTGTTATGGAGATATCCCCCTTGATCAGTTTGCTAAATCGTGCAGGGAAATGGGATTGGAATCAATAGAACTCCTAGGAGAAAAAGACTGGTCCGTTGTGCAGAAAGCGGGACTAAAATGTGCAGTTGGCTATGCAACAGAACTTGGTATTCCCAAAGGATTCAACAGAGTTGCAAATCATGAACAGCTGATAGCTGATTTTACAAATATGATTCCCAAAGCTGCAGCAGCAGGAATCCCAAACCTGATTTGTTTCTCCGGTAACAGGGAGGGGCAGGATGATAATGAAGGGCTCCTGAACTGTGCTAAAGGAATCAGGCAGATAATGCCACTTGCCGAGAAACATGGTGTCACCATTCTGATAGAACTCCTCAATTCATACCAGCATGAAGATTACCAGTGTGACAGAACCAGTTGGGGGGCAGCATTATGTGAAATGGTAGGCTCAGAAAGATTCAAACTTCTTTATGACATATACCATATGCAGATCATGGAGGGGAATATAATCGAAAACATCACAAGGTACAGTCAGTATATCGGACATATCCATACCGGAGGAGTACCCGGCAGGCATGAACTTGATGAAACACAGGAGCTATATTACCCTGCAATTATGAGTGCTCTTGTAAAGACAGGATATAAAGGGTATGTAGGTCATGAATTTGTGCCAACTCAGAAAGACAAGCTTGAATCACTGAGAAAATCAGTACTCATATGTGATGTTTAGTATGAAGGGCTTCCAAACCACCACATTGGACTATAATTATTATGATACAGGCACTTAATTGAAATATTTCTGGCTCCGGATACATTTCTTCAGAAAAATTTTGCAGATTTAAAAAAACATTGTTTCTTTGCATCCGCATTTAAAAGTTCTTTTACGGTCCATTCGTCTAGTGGTTAGGACGTCAGGTTTTCATCCTGGTAACAGGGGTTC
>CALMJY010000218.1 GCA_937864815.1 uncultured Bacteroidota bacterium | reverse complement strand
CAGAAGAATATATGCACAAGACAAGGGATGTCCTTGAGAAAATCAAACCACTGCTTGAACCAAGATATCAGCTAAGCCTCGAAATAATCTTTGATCTGTACCTGATGGTATTTGAAAGAATTGACCTCAGAAATGGTCAGTTTACCACCGAAGAACTGAATCCGACACCGGAAGAGACAAGTGAAAGAGTGAAAAGGAAAATTATTAGTATGAACTATTAATAGAGATTGTATTTTTCTTTTACTTTTTTTACATACCATTGCGTAATGTAAGCATTATAATAGTTTGCTTGTCTTGGTTTTATAATATTATTGCGGCCTATTTCCTCTACCATATCCCGTGTTATTTCATCATAAAGAATCGGACTTTTATGTTCAATCATTGAATCTATTATAGTCTGCGGGATGATGGATTTGACTTTTTCTTTAATTCTCTGAATTTTTCTTTCAAATGGTGTTGGATTAATTTCTTTAGTCAGAACTACATTTAATTCACTGAAGATCCTTTTTGTCAGGACAAAATCGTAAAGTTTCTTATGAAGTTTGTAATGAAACGGCAGAGTGGTGAAAAAATCAATCATCCTATTATCAAAAAAAGGCAGAACATATTCATATCCAAAAAAAGAAAAGACTTTGGCAGAATTAATAATAAACTTTGCATGCATCTCCTTAATTTCCCAATCTTCATAGTCCTTCCATGATGTTTTCAATTCTCTGTTGAGTTTTTCCATTATCAGGGAATGAAGAATTCTCTTTTTATTATGTTCAATGTTTATCAGTACAAATTTGTCATCCAGAATCCTCGCTGCAATCTTTGATTTGTTGGTGTGGCCATCAATTGATTGTGAAAAAAAGCTTCCCGCAAGACTATCACCTGAGAATCCTGGCATAAATACTGTGTTTTCAGGTATAATTGCGTTTTCTTTAAGGTACTTTACTGCAAAATAGTCCTGCAGATAAAACATGCTGGATAAGCCTGATGCGTACTCATAATATTTATTGAAATATTCATCACTCATATAGTCATGAATAAGCCGGGAGTTATAAATAATGTTGATCCATCTGACACCCAGTCTGGATGCAGCTTCCCTGGCAGGTGCAACTTCACGATTATTTTCTCTTCCGTAAGTATAACACAGTATATCACCTGGATGAAAAACAGAAGCTAAAGCTGCTATAAGTCTTGAATCATAACCCCCAGATAAAGGGATTGCGATGAATTTATTCTGCAATGCTTCAAAGTGGTCTCGAAACACTTCCTTTAATATATGTTCCAGCTCATTACCAGCAAGATTAAAGTCTCTGATTCTTATGATTGACCTTGCAGAACTATAGTAGAATTTTAATTCTAATATGCCTTTTTCAACAAGATACTCACCCGCTTCAATCTGAAATATATTTTCAAAAAGTGTCAGGTTGTTTGCGGTAAATCCTATCGAAAAAAAACAGGTAAGAGCTTTTTCGTTTAGTACTTTTTCGGGATAGATTTCTGTAAGTGCGTAACAATCATCACTCAGGATCAGGTTACTACCAATTCTCGCATAAAAAAGAGGATAATTTCTTATTCTGTCGACAGCCGCAACTACAGCTCCTTGGATTTCGGCAACTACAGAAAACTGTCCATTGGCTGATATAAGTCTTTGCTCAAATTCACTTATAGATTCAGCATCAGAAAAATATCTTAACAGATCAATCCCATTTATGTATTTGTTACCCTGACGGATAAATCCTGTTACATATAGATTATGATTATGGTACCATTTCAGCTTTGACAGTATAACTTTCATCAATTGACTGGGAATACAGAATCCAATTTAAGTAAAAATACAGCATGAATAATCTCAGAATGCTGAAACAAAGCCGGCACTTATTTTGCCATATGAAACAGGTTCAACTACCTGTGTAAACTCGGTTACAATTCTTACATTCCGTCTTATCAGATATCCTGCATGTAAGGTTCCCGAAGTATAATCAAGATCATCAAAGTCTGAATTTACCAGGTTGAACAGTCCTGTCAGATACCATTTGCTTCTGTCGCCAGCAGGTGAAAAAATAAGCTCTGCAAACCCCCCACGGGTATTGACATCACTAAGATAATCGCCTGTATTTGAGAATACTTGCGAGTCCTGTCTCCATAAATACTGCATATTAAGAACGAATTTATCACTGAAATTCAGAGAAACATCAGGACCATACATGTTCAGATCATTAACAATCTCCGTAAGGGTCATGGTAGGATCCGGAAGTAATTCTTTTCCCCAATAGCCAAAAACTCCGATACTCAGATTGCTGCCGATGGACTGCATTATCCTGCCCATGAAATTCTTGTACTTGTCCTTATCAAACAGGTAACCATCATCCGCTTCTCCGAGCCCGCATCCATTAAGGATCTGACCTACAACAGTGGTCCCGGTATCAAAACCCTTTTCAAGTATTATTCCCCTGTCGTATTTAAGATCAGCCGTTGAATTTCCCGGTCTTACTCCATAGATCTTGTACGACTCCATTGTATACCTGAGCTCTCCTTTGAACAAGGGATCAGAAGCCTGGAACTGACCAATAAAGAAGTTAATTCCCGAGCCAAACAGGTCGCGGTACATTAGGAAAGCATCCTCAACACCTGCAATTTCCCCTCTCTCGCTTAACAGGAAATAGAAATAATATGAAAGCTTCTCTGACAGCTCTCCTCCCGAAAGGATCTTCAATACAAAAGGAGCACTGAAATCTGCTCTCCCCTCGTCATTGAAATTATACGAAGCAAATCCATCCAGCCGTATTGCCAGCGGAATTTCCCTGAAAAGTGAAAGCCGGTCATCACCGGTTTGAAGAAAATGTCGTGGGGATTCATATTCCTTAAGTCTGAATCCTTCACCTGCAAAATCTTCTCCAAAAGCTTTTAGTCTTGGCATAGCCGGCGCATGACAAACCTGGCAGCTGATTGAATATTTTCTGGCAAAAGCAGGTATAGCTTTGCCTTCCTGACCGGGGAAAAGAATAAGAAATAAAAATAAAAAAGAACTGATACCGGAACTTATTCTCCATTTCATGTCACTAACTTTTGGTATATAAATCATGGCAATACTTTTACACTTGTTGTATGTTCATTCACAATTTTTATTTCCGATTCATCAGCCGGAACCTTTAAAAAATCAGCAACAGGTTTGACAAGAAGCTGATAATTCATAACAACTGATACCTTCATTTCACCAGGAGCTATGTCATAAGGCAGTTTGAAAGTGAATTTCTCAACCTTTGTTTCCCGTGGACCTATCCTGTAATCGACTCCGAGTTTTGCGGTATTCCACTGCATAATAGTCATCCGGCCTTCAGGATCAAAATAAGGCATCCTGAAAATCCTGTTGCCATGAGGAATTCCGTCACGCTGAACCCCTTTAAAATCTGGTTGTTTCAATGGCACACCCATATCCTGGTAAGCAAGGTAATCGCCTGATATGGTATATTCTTCTCCTTCAAATCCTTTCCTGTCAACAGTGAGATGGTACTTTTTCCCTTTTGCATCGGTTGCCTCCACATTCAACCATGCTATCCTGTCCTCAACTGATCCGGTAGGGAATTTATGACCTGTCTTCTGGTTAAAGAGTGCAACTGTAAAGACAATATTCTCTCCGGGTTCAGTTTCTCTGATATCAGGCTCTATTCTCAGTTCAATAGTGCCCCTTACCTTACCCGGATCATGTGCACCATGGAACAGGTGAAGCCGTGCATCATCATAAGGCTTTGTCATTATTGCATTCAGGTATGGTCCTCCTTTCGGCATATGGCAGTCCTGGCATCTTACACCTTCCTTAGAATATGGTCCTTCCTTCCACTCAAGCTGAGTACTTTTTACCCATACCCCGAAGGGATTTTTTTCATTATGACAATTCCCGCAAAATTCAGTTGTCCTGTAAAATTCATTTGTTTCGATTTTGTGTGCCGGTGATTCTATGGCAGGTTTCCGAACTGCATATTTTTTAACTCCGGGCTCAATCAGATAACTGAAGTTAAAAGGGGGATCAGTCTGAGCTGACCGGATAAGATGGCACACTTCACATGATACAGATTCATTTGCCATACTTTTTTCTGATGGTTTGGGTGGAGGCAATGTGCCTCCCATAAACGCCAGAGGAGCATGACATCCGTTGCAGCCATCAACGGGTCCTTTGAGCTCAGGTTTAGCATCAGCATGGGCAACAGCAAGTTCAAAATACTCTATCTCATCCCAGTGATGTGTATAGGCCTGTGACATCATTGCCTGGGTCCATTGCTGGTATGTTCCGGGATGGCATGAACCACATTTCTTTGCAGTTTCAAAATCTTTGTAAGCATACTTTCCCTTAAGATTGTCATCCGGTAACAATTTAACAGTGAATGCTAAAAGTATAGAAACAGGTATTACTACTATACCAAATAGTATAAAATATCTGAAAGATTTCCTCATGGTAAGATAAGATTTGAATGATAGGTAAAAGTTACAAATTTCCTGTGTACTGCATTCATTTCTTCGGGAAGAATTATAAGGAATATCTATCTTTACACCTGAAATTTGCACAACTGTTTTGAAAGCAGAGTTAATTACAGATTAATAAGTATTTAAATTTTATGTATGCAGATACAGACATTAACTGTAACCTCTTAACCAGCATTGAACTGGAAGCATATGGAAGAAACAAAAGTTATACTTGTTGATCAGAATGATATACAGACCGGAGTTGCCGGAAAGCTTGAAGCACACCTGAAAGGTCTGCTTCACAGGGCAGTATCAGTATTTATTATCAATTCTAAGGGTGAATGGCTAATTCAACTGAGGGCTTTCGACAAATATCATTCGAATGGTTTGTGGACAAATGCCTGCTGTACTCATCCGCTACCCGGTGAATCGGTTTTCGATGCGGCAAAACGAAGGTTGAAGGAAGAGATGGGAATATTGTGCAATGTAACCTGGCTGTTTTCATTCATTTATAAGGAAAAGCTTGATAATGAACTGACTGAAAATGAACTGGATCATGTTTTTTTTGGCATTTCAGATAATGATCCTGTTATAAATACAGGCGAAGTTGAAGCATGGAAGAGAATTTCTTTTAGTGAAATTCAGAATGATATTCAAAATAATCCCGGCAATTATACTTTCTGGTTCAGAGAAATCTATGAGAAAGTGAATAAGCAAATAGCCAAAAATGCAGGACAAAAAATATAAACTTCTCCTGGTACTGTTTTTTCTTTCCTTTTTACAGCTCACCGGTCAGTTCCGCTCTGAGGTTTACAAGGCCTATATATATGACCATATGGAGCAATGGAAATCTGTTATTGACAGAATGGAGGCTACAATGGTTAAAAACGATGAATTCCTTCAGGAGCTGGTTAATTATCAATATGGTTACATTGGCTACTGTATAGAATTCAAAAAAACAGAAGCCGCTAAGAAATACTATAATCAGGCAAATGAAAATGTTGAAAAACTGGAAAAATCCGGGTATAGCATTTCTACTGTCAATTCTTACAAGGCTGCATTATATGGTATCCGTATCTCATTTAATAAGTTTTCTGCTCCTTTTAATGGTCCAAAGAGCCTCGATTATGCTGAAACAGCGCTGAAACAGGACAGTTCAAATTACCTTGCCAATATACAATACGGAAATGCTCTTGCAAATATGCCGGAGGCATTTGGCGGTTCTAAAAGTGAAGCCCTGAAATACTACCTCAGGGCAAAACAAATATTTGAAAGAAATCCGGCTTTGATCAGTCAGAATTGGAACTACATGAATCTTATGATCCTGATAGCACGAACCTATTCAAATCTAAAGGATTATTCATCAGCTAAATCTGTTTATGAAAATATACTTGCCAGAGAACCTTGTTTCATTTATGTTAAGAATGAGTTGTATCCAAAACTCCTGGAGGAAATGAAGAACTGAAATCTATAATTCCCTTTTAACTTATGTATTTGATATTTCTGAACATCGTGCTTTATTAATTGTTTACCTTTGCAAAACTATCTTTAACCATTAATATGGCAACTGCTATTAATATACCGCTGGTTGAAATGGATGGGCGGCGTCTTTATTATACATTCATTGCCGGGGCACGAAAGGTTATTGAGCACCAGGTAGAGCTGAATAAAATCAATGTTTTCCCTGTTAACGACGGAGATACCGGGACCAATCTGGCATCTACAATAAGGGCAGTCATTGATTCCCTGCACCCTCATAAATCTTATAAGATTACAGCTGACAGGATTGCAGAAACATCACTTGTGAATGCACGTGGTAATTCAGGGATCATATTTGCTCAGTTCCTTTATGGCATGAGCATGGAAACCGGCAATTTCAAAACTATTAATACTGCCCAGTTTGCTGAGAGTATCAAGAACTCCATCCGTTATATTTACGAAGCTATTGCAGAACCTGTTGAAGGGACTATGCTGACAGTGATTAGGGAATGGGCAGATTATATTTATGAGAACCGCAACAGGATAACAGACTTTAATGAGATGTTCCTTGCTTCGGTTGCAATTCTTAACAAGTCTTTGATCGAAACAAAAAATAAACTTGCTGTACTTAAAAAAGCAAATGTTGTTGATGCAGGGGCAAGAGGTTTTGTTTTATTCATCGAGGGTATTATTGAATTCATTACTCATCGTAATATTAAGGAACTTGTTCAGGCCAAAGCTGAAACTGCTCTTTTTGAAAAAATTGAAGAGGCAATCCCTCAAAATGTTGAATTCAGGTACTGCACCGAAGCCCTGATCAAGAACTGCAGTGCCGACAGCAAAACAATGCATTCGATCCTGCACAGATACGGTGATTCTGTCGTAGTTGCCGGTTCTGACAGAATGAAGAGGTTGCATGTTCATACAAATACTCCTGCTGAACTCTTCAGCGAGCTTAGAAAGACAGGGACAATCGCTTTCCAGAAAGCTGACGATATGATCAGACAGAGCGATGTGGTATATAACCGCAAATGGAAAATTGCGCTGGTCACCGATTCAACATGTGATTTGTCACAGGAGCTGATCGATCAGTATCAGATCAATATGCTCCCTATCAATATCAATTTTGGTGAAAATCACTACCTCGATAAGGTTACTATTCAGCCGGAACAGTTCTATAAAATGCTCGATGAGAATACTGACTATCCGAAATCAGCCCAGGTTAATGAAAAAGCATTTGTCAATGTATTTTCTCATCTTGCCTCACATTACGATTCAATTATAGCAATTCATCTGAGCGATAAACTTAGCGGAACTTTTGGCAGCAGCCAGAAGGCAGCAAAGGCAGTAAGCATGGAGTTTAACAAACCAATATCTGTAATTAATTCAAAAAGTCTTTCAGGAGCACTCGGACTGCTGGTCCTCAGAGCTGCCAAAGCTATTGAAGAAGGACATCCCTATGAGAAAGTAGTTGAGATGACAGAGGATTGGGCTAACAGAATTAAAGTACTTGTCAGCGTGAAAAACCTGAAATATCTTATCAGGGGTGGAAGGCTTTCAGCTACACGTGGATTGATTGCAAAGATTCTTAATGTCAATCCAATTGTTACAATTGATGAATCAGGCAAGGCTATTGTCTTCGATAAAGCTTTCAATCAGAAAGCAATCATGGAAAGAGTTATTTTTCATGTAAGAAAACAAGCCAACGAAAAACATATCTGGAACTATATTATACTACACGCAAATAACTCCGAAGCAGCGGCATGGTACACTGAGAAGATGAAAGAGATTACATCACAGGAACCAGTTTCTGTAGTTAATATTTCGCCTGTAATCGGTGCTAATGCCGGTGTAGGTGCTGCTGCTGTTGCTTATTTAGCGGAATAAGTTCAAAGGATGAGTTTTTTACAGATTTACCTGCAGGCTTTCCTGGTCATACTGATCATGATGTCATTATTATGGATCATTAGTGTGATAATAAAAAATGCCAGTATTGTCGATATATTCTGGGGATTCGGATTTGTTTTAGCGTCTGCATTCTATTTTCTGACAACAGGTGACAGCAGTCTGAGGAAAATAATAATTGTAACATTTGTTACAATTTGGGGATTAAGGCTTTCTGGTTATCTGGCCTGGCGAAACGTGGGAAAGGGAGAAGATTTCCGGTACCGCAATTTCAGAAAAAACTATGGTGAAAAACGATACTGGTGGATAAGCTTCTTCCAGGTTTTTCT
>CALMJY010000217.1 GCA_937864815.1 uncultured Bacteroidota bacterium | reverse complement strand
CGCCGCAAAGCTCAAATAGTTCAATTGCTTTGTTATGACGCTTTATATGCCAGTAAATGAGCCCGAGATAATATCTTGTTTTCCATGAATCATTCATTTTCATTGACCATTTCAATACTTCTATGGTCTCGTGACGGAATGGAAATACAAGGTATGGAGAGATCTCTACTGCATGATTCAGGTACTCATTGCTTTTTTCAGGATGTGATTCCCGGTAAAGATATGCAAGCCAATAGAATACAATGGGATAAGATGGAGCTTGTTCAAGAACACTGATAGCTTCGGTATGCATGCCGTTATTTGCATATTCTATTGCAAGCTCAAGGTATGTCTCATGCGGCAACTCATTTACTATGTGTGATTTGAAAATCTGCAGGTTTTTGTCAGTCGGATTTATAAGGTACTGTTCAAAACGGGCATAATGGTTAAGCGGATCAATATCAAGAATATCCTCTACTATGCTTTGAGCTTCAGAATACTTCTTTATGCTTCTGTAGGCTGATGTCAGATACTCGTAGGCATTAATGTTGAAACGGTTATAATCAATAGCTTTCTTTGCATATTCAATGGCTCCATAATAATCTTTTTGCCTTAGCCTGATACCTGCTATTTCATGGTAAGATCCTGAGCGGAATTCCATAGTCCTTGCTGATATGCTGAAAGCCTCCTCTGCTTTAATAAGCTCTCCGGTTCTCTTTTTTATTACTCCTGTAATGAAATTTGCTCCGCCATCATAAGTATTTATTTCAAGAATTCTTTTAGCATAATCTGCTCCTTCCTGGTAACGTTCCATACGGTAACAGAGTTCAGAGATCCTGTACAAGGCTTTGGTGTGGGCTGGTTCCTTTCCGATACATTCGAGATAGAGTTTCATCGCATTCTCATAATCGCGCATGGCGTTCATATCCTCAGCCAGCATAAAAAGATGTTCTGCTGAATTAAAGTCCTTCACTGAAACTGATTTTGAGGGCCTTTCAGTAACAATATCCTGATCAGAAGATTTATATGATAAAAGATTATTGCCAACAGTTACAGAAATATTATCTGTTGCAGTTGTTTTAAGTACAATTGCCTGCCGGAAAAGTTGCATCGGTTTAAGTCTGATGTAACCTGAATATTTCTTATTACCGTTTAAAAAGAGATAAATTGAATCATTAATTGTGGATACAGGACTTATAGTAATAACCAGGCTGTCAGGTCCGGTAACAACATTAAGGGTTCCTGAGGCTGAGGCATCTACCATTCCACCTGTTTTTTTAACAGGAAACCAGTATTCTGATTTGGTATCTGAATAGTAAGGCCTTATGGAAAGCTGATTAAAGGGACTGTTAAAACCGCTTTCATAACTGGCCTGATTAAGCTTTACACCCGATTGCGCTTCAATATACTGACCGTCATTATCTGTCAGAAGGTTTTCCCATATTGCTCCGTCACGGGCCAGCGACCATATCCATATTTTCTTTCCGGGAGCATCAGAATAGGGTGTCCAGTGACCAAATCCAAAGCCGGAATTATGCCAGTACCCGCCAAACCAGTCTGAATAAAACCCTGAAACATGATAAGATTTGCTGGTTCCGAAATTGTTTTCCCTGTACATTGAAAGATTCCTTCCCTGATTGTCTGTTGGCCAGTCATAAACTGACCCGTCATGGCCTATGTAGTAATTACCCGGGAAAAAGAATTGCAGATCGTCTGTAGCTTTGAATCCTGCATTTTCCCAGGATAAGTATGCATCATGCAGAGGATTCGGATTATACCATAAACTGTATGTTTCAAAAGCGGCTTTGTCTGCCGGAAGCCTGATATTAACCCTCCATTGGGTACGCGATGCAAGATCCATACCTCCAACGATGCAACTAACACTTCCATCGGAATTTTCCTTTAAAACATAATCGACAGGTGATGATGTCCAGGGAGCATGGCCAAGGTCCAGTCCAAAATTATGTTCAATGCCTCCGCTTGTCCATGGTCCTCTTATTCCGATTGCGCGGAACTTAAGTACTTTATTCAGATAGACGAAATCGAGACCGGTAGATTTTTCAGTTGCACCCCAGACTTTGCCTCCTACTTCGGGCAGCACTTTTACATTGATGAACTCATTCTCAAGTGTGACCACTTTCCAATCCTTACTTATACTTTTATCAGTGTATCCGTCAAATACATAGTATGGATAGAAAGGAGAAACCATTGAATTAATCGCTACCGATGGCAACGGATTTGGATCAGAATACGGATAGGTTACAATCTGTCTGAGCTCTTCTTTTATTGCAGAAACCTGTGCGTTCGCAGCATTTCTGAAAGAGGATGTTAATTGTAAAGGAATAAGAAATAAAACAATGTATCTTCTGAAAAAGAAGAATTCTTTCAGTACGGATTTAATCATATTCAATTTATTATATGTCAGATGTTTATGACTTATTTCAGTAAGATTCATGCCTCTTCCACAACTTTCCATCCAACAGAATCGGCAAGCGAATAAACTGAATCCTTCATATCTCCGTAGAAAGTAACCCTGTGCCATCCCCATGCGGACCATTGTCCGAAGAGTTTTTCAATATCTCCGACAGGTTCTGCGCAAATCTTGGTTCTGCATGCCCTGTCGTCGGGATCATTGCTTACAACCTTTGCCTGGTGGAACAGGATCTCTTTTTTTGAGGCATCAACTTCGAGAGTGGTAGTCATGTAATCAACCGGCAATACCGATCTTACAGATGCACCCTGCCTGTCTTCCGAATGGGTCATTATTGTGAAAGGATTAACAGGTCCGTCAGGTCCGAATGCCTTATTCGATGCAACACAGTGTGCATAGATGATCTGGCGTTTTGAAGTGTCAATTACAGGGTCGGAGATATATCCGGGCCGGCCGGTCATATTGGTAAACGTAACCATAGTGGCAGTCGATCTTACATCGGCTTCGCAGGCTCCTACCAGGCCGTCATTAAGGAGTTCATGGAAACCAAGGCAGGGATATGCGTGAATGTGTCCTCCGTAAAATCCTCCAAGGCAATTCACTGTTATGCCATTTGCATTATGTGTTTTAAGCACGGATTTCATCCCAAGGTACATAGCTGCTGATGTCAGCAAAGTCTCATCAGGTATTTTGATTATTTCGGTTGCCGACTTTTTCCATTTATTTACTATTGCTGCAGATTCATCCTTATCAGCTGTTTCCCAGGCTTTGTTCACCTCTGCAAATGTTACATACTCAACAGGAATTCCCAGAATTGGATCTGCAGGACCTGAATTCTGGTCACGTGCCACAAGAATCCTCGATTCTTTGTTCTTTTTCATGCACTCCTGTGCACTGATGGCTTTCAGATTATCAGTTTTGCAGGCCATATTGCCTGGCT
Source organism: uncultured Bacteroidota bacterium (assembly GCA_937864815.1). Lineage (GTDB taxonomy): Bacteria > Bacteroidota > Bacteroidia > Bacteroidales > VadinHA17 > LD21. Next base: position 5,551 of record CALMJY010000217.1, on the reverse strand, counting down.
TGGGTGTGGAGTTAATCCTCGCAGTTCTTGTTGCGGCAGCAAATTCAGCAGCAGTTCCTCCTTTGCTGATTATATCAAAACAGCTTACGGCTGCAAGAAGGTCCTGTGTTCTGGATGAAGCCACAAAACCAACATTAGGAGTTTTGTCCTTCAGGAAGGCAGCTGTATATACAAGGAAACCGCCGCTGCCACCGAACTGAAAATCAACATAGAGTACCGGTTTACCCGATTTTGCAGCAGTCTGAACAACCTGGTTCCAGCAGTTCATCTGGAAGACAATGTATCCGTCGATGTTCTCTTTCTTATCAGCCTCAATTATTTTCTCCGCATCCTGTTGACCAATAGCGAGTGAAGAAAGAAACTCGTGAGGAAACTGATTCCGGAGTGTGGCATTTGTACTTTCAATGAAGGGTGCAAAATCAAAGCCTACATTAGGCCAGTCGGGTTTGCTCTGTTTTATTTCATGTAGGGAGTAGATATTCCTGATCTTCAGCTTTTTTGCAGCTCCGGTGGATGGTGCTGAACCAAGTAAGGATACAGGTCTCAGGGCAAAACAAGCACCGCAGGCTGCACAGGCAGAAATAAATCCGCGCCTGGAAGTGAGCCTGGAATTCTTTCCGTTAGAGGTGATTTCAGTTTTCATTGCCGATATATTTAAGTAAGTTGGGTTTGGTTTAACCTTATATCATTTGAGTTCATAAACTGTTACACTCGATATGTTGTTTTTGTCGTGGTAAATTCTGTGTGTCGCTTTCTGGAAATCCTTCTCATCGGCCTGGTAGATGTCAATAAATTTCTGAGGATTTCTGTCAACCAGGGGGAACCAGGAGCTCTGAACCTGTATCATTATACGGTGTCCTTTCCTGAAACAATGTGAAACATCGGGCAGCGGATATTTTACACGTGTCGGAGTGCCCGGTATGAATGGCTCAGGTTTTTCAAAGCTGTTCCTGAATTTGCCTCTCATTACTTCACCCCTTATCAGCATCTGGTAACCACCAGGGATGCAGGATTCACCTGAAGGTTCCTTATAATCATCGGGATATACGTCTATGAGTTTTACAACCCAGTCGGCATCGGTTCCGCTTGTTGAGACCATAAGGTCAGCAATTACAGGTCCTGCCAGAACAATATCTTCCTCAAGAACCTCGGTCTGATATACCAAAACATCAGGTCTTCTTGAAACAAAACGCTGATCGTTCCTCATATACTCACGTGTCCTTTGGAGATGTATCCCGTCATCATAGGGTACAGGTTTCGAAGGGTCACTCATATATTCATCATAGCTCTCCTGATCCTTTGGGGGAGAGAATGATAAAATGCCATTCTTCTTGAAGTAGAGCACTTTTGCAGAACTTTTCGCAGGAGGCCAGGTGTCAAATTTCCTCCAGGTATCCGATCCTGTTTCAAAGATTATTGCTTCAGAGGGGACAGAAACAGATTTGTTGTTCAGATATTTTTCGAAGAATGGGAATTCCACATTCTCCTGGTACCATGTTGCAGTATTTTTATCCGGATTTATATCGCAGATTATCTCTTTCGCCTCACCGTACCAGCCTCCTGTACCACCCGACCAACCTCCGTGATACCAGGGTCCCATGGTAAGAAAATTGTCATTGCCTGTATTCTGTTTTTCAAGAGCCTCATATGTATGCAATGCTCCCCAGCAATCTTCAGCGTCAAAAAAACCACCGACAACCAGCGTAGCCGGTTTTATATCCTTAAGATGTGTACGTATGTTCCTTGCTTTCCAGAAATCATCATATGTGCCATGCTTCATAAGATCGTTCCAGAATTTCATTGTATCACCGAAATACCTCAGCTGAACATTTTTCAGCGGTCCCAGTTCAAGGAAGAATTTATAGTTGTCCTGAGTATAGTAATCGAAAGGCTTCGGCCCTTTATCAGGGGTGATAGGTTTTGGCCTTGGTACTCCGAATGATGAATAAAACGCGAATGCATCAATCAGCATAAATGCACCGTTATGGTGGAAGTCATCGCCTATGAACCAGTCAGTTACCGGTGCCTGAGGCGACACAGCCTTCACAGACGGATGAGCCCCGGGAAGTGATGCAGAGGCATAAAATCCGGGATATGATATACCGTATATGCCTACATTACCGTTATGTGAATTGAGATTCTTAAGAAGCCACTCAACAGTATCGTATGTGTCGCTGCTCTCATCGATATCCTTCTTTCCTTTTTTCTCGGGATTATGTGGCCTGATGTCCACAAACTCTCCTTCACTCATCCATCGCCCGCGCACATCCTGGTACACAATAATATATCCTTCTTTGGAAAACAGCATTGATGGTACCAGTCCGCGAACATACTTATCCTCACCATAGGGAGATAATGAGTATGGAGTACGTGTAAGCAGTATCGGATGTTTTTTCGTTTTATCGACCGGCTCATAAACTGTTGTGAAAAGTTTCACACCATCGCGCATCGGTATCTGGTACTCTGTTTTTATGTAATTTTTTTTAATAAAGTCTGCTTTTTCCTGCCTCTGACCGTAGACGCAGAGGCTTGCTGTAAGAAAAATAAGAAGGATAGTCTTTTTCATTTTATTGTTTTATTTCTTTTCGTAAACAATCTCTTTCGAACCACTAATTTTATTTTCCTCAGCAGTAATTTTTGAACTGTTTTTTCCAACCAGAATAGCCGTCTTCTGGTTGCCCTTACCTGTTGAACGGATTATGTTGTTTTTGATAACTATATCATGGGTTTCACCACCAATATAGAAACCTGATGCCTCACCGTTCATACCGTTATTTTCTATTGTGTTGTTGGTAAATGTGTTCCGGTGACCTCCGTTCTGTTCATTCTCATCTCTGAACAGAACCCCCTGATTGGCATTTTCATAAACATGGTTGTTTTCGAAAATATTGTCGGTGTCCTTATGTCCTATTGAAATTCCATTATCCAGGTTTGCATAGATTGTATTATTCCTGAAGACTCCATTCTGAACTCTCCAGCACAGAAAGAGTCCGTCACCTTTATTATGATGACTTACACAGTTTTCCACAGTTGACCTGTCTGATCCTGTTCCGGGATGAAATCCAAGACCGTCACCATTTGAAGCTTCACACCCCCTGACTGTAATACCTTCGGTAATCTGCCAGCTGAATGAGTCGCCGTTGAATTCATTCACCTGAACATTTTCCAGTGTACAGTCTTTCGATTTGTGTATATAGATTCCTCCGCCGCGGCATCCGTTTATATAGTCATTTGTGGCTTTATTCCCTTCCACAACCAGGTCTGAGATCTTTACATTTTTTGCACCTACAGCTTCAACAATGGAACATCCGTTTGATACAATTCCGTTTTTGGCAGCTATATAATCGTTTACAGTATTGTTATCAAAGTAAATGGTGTTTTCTTTAATATCAGTGATAATTGCGGTTGTAACCTCCCAGCCATCCTTGTTGGCATCGTCGAATAGCTGTATACCCATACCAATTTTAAGTCCGCTCACATCTTTTACCACAGCTTTCAGCATCCCCCAGTCAGCATCGATGATATAGCTGGTTCTGAAACCATTGCATTTCCTGAGTATGGTAGATTTTCCGGATCCTTTAAGGGAGATGTTGTCAGATAGCCTTACCGGACCAATAATATCATAAGTACCCGGATTTAACTTTACTATACCTCCACCCCTTGATTTTAATGCGTCGATGGCTAACTGAATTGCACCGGATGTAAATCCTGGTATATCTGCACCTGTTCCGCCGACAGTAATGACCTGTTCGGCGTACCTTACATCAACCAGACCGATTCCCTGCCCCCTTCCAGTTAAGCTTATGCACAATAGTACAATTATTATTACGGCACCTGATGATAACTTGTGTTTCATATTCTGTAAGTATTAATTAAGTTTAAAAATATTTATTTAACCACAAAGGCACTCAAAGTCCCGATAGCAATCGGGATCACAAAGGCACACAAAGTGATAATTAATCAATAATACCATTTATTAACTGTATTTCCTTTGAGTTACTTTGTGCAATCCTTAGTCGCCTTAGTGGTTAAAGAAACTAAGAATTTATTGTCATTATTAGTTTATGTTTACCTTTTTTGACTTTTTTCTTCTATCATTTCTCCTATTATAATCCTGCTTTTGTCCCAGGCTTCTGCATCGAAGCTCCATACATCAAGGTTTCCGATTGAGTTGGGACCAAACGGTTGTTTTATGATGGCGTTAACAACAGAATCGACCCTGGTATTATTACCGTCAGTTTCAGCGAGAAGTCTCATATATTCATATTCCTGCACACCATCACGCATTGCCTTAAGTCTGATTGAAGGACACGGGCCATTAACATTGGGAATCACTCCCGGAGCATATATCATAAGAGCGCTTCCGTTTATTTTCTTGAAAGTGAACTCTGCCTCCTGTTCTGACCTTGCCTTTGAGGCATCTTTCCACGATTCAGTGTCATACCATCCGTTTATCCATCCTGCACCTGCACCCCAGCTGAGCCATGAGAAAGTACGGTATTTCCAGCAGCACCAGCTTATTGCCCTGTCATTAACCAGGGGAAGATCGAGGATTGTGGAGCTGCCTACCCAGCTGTTTATTTTGCTTTCATAAAGCATTGGACCGTAAAGCCATACTCTAATGCCCATTTCCTGGTACTTCCTGATAGTATTATAATCATACTCAATTGTGTGTGATGCCCAGGAGCTTATTGAATTCTTAACGATCTGCAATGCTTCTTCCGTATATCCACCGTCAATCCGGAAAAGAGCCTCCGGGTAGTATTCTTTAAAAATATCACCATAATAAACCATCCTGCTCCAGGCTTCCGGGAAATATGATTCATCGAGACCGTTAAGGTAGACGGTAATATCTGTCTTTGAAGGATCGATCAGTTTGCTGAAATGATTTCTGACCTGTTTAATGCAATCAATATATATCGCCCTGTTTTTATCATTTCTTTCAACGTCAGGTGTTCCGATATCAGGCCAGCCTCGTGTGCCATGCTTGCCGTAGACATCAAATGGAAGAACAAAAGTTTCAATCGGTTCACCATAGCCCGGACCATAATTGTATCCGTATTCATTTGTAAATGCCTTACCTGTGAAGTATTTTGAAAGTCTCCTGTCATGAGCATCCCAGTCAATCTCTGCTTTCCCGTTGCTTAATAGTCTTATTTCCGGATCATAAGTAGGATCGAGCATTGCAATCCGGTTCCTTCTCAGAAGCTGATAAATCTCCAGTTCCTGTTTTTCTCCCATACTTCTTACAAATCCTTCATGCTGAAGCCCTGCCTTGAATTTGTTTTCATTAGGAATTGCAAAATCCCATACTGTAAGTTCCACCGGAATCTCCTGGGTCTCATTACCAATTGTTACAACTATTTTTGTGGTATATTTTCCGGGTAATGCATCTTCCCTGGTGAAAGGAACATATTGGTCAATCCATACTATCAATGATTTCTGATTGTCGATCCTGTTATTGAAATCGGGCAGCCACAGCGGATAGGTCCACCTGTGACTTACTTTTGACGAATCATACTGGATGTATTTGAATGGTATCAGGGCATCG
>CALMJY010000216.1 GCA_937864815.1 uncultured Bacteroidota bacterium | reverse complement strand
CCCAGCACCCAGTTTATTCGATCACCTTCAGTTTATCACCGGCACTTTTCACAATAACCCTGTTCCACTCTTCAGTGTAGCCTGGCTGGGTAACTTTCGGAGTATAATACTTATATCCTGCAGGTACTGCTCTTTTCTCCTTTACGTTTCCGTCCATATATTTGGTGAAAAGATATTTATACAAGTCCTGCCACTCCGCAACTGTCTTATTGCCTGCTTTTACAGAGTATTCTGTTAAATAATTAACAGCATCAGAAGGATTTTTCTTGTAAAGATCAGAAGCCGATTTGTCTGTATTCACTGTCTCTGCTATATACCCATCTTCCAGTTCAGATTGTTTCTTCTGGAGTTCATCAATAAGCAGGGATGTCCTTGTGTAGGCAAAATTTGTCACCTGATTGAATACCCAGAAAGCTGCGTTATCACTGAATGTCATCATATCACCGTTTCCAACAGCAAATGTTTCAGGAACTTTGGTAATACCGCAGTACATAGGAGAATAAACGGTATAGTAGGTATCATCAACTCCAAACCAGAGTATACCTCCAACAGGATCAGGCAACCATGAACGGCTCTGAGACACGAAAGAAAATCCGGTCTGCTGGGTTGCAATTGCTCTTTCATGAAGATATGTAACACCATCTACTTTCCATGTCATAGGCCTCCATCTTACAGTACTTCCATAAGGTCCGGCACCTGCATCCTTTGTCATGTCCATCGGAGTACCCTGATAATAGTTTCTCATCATTCCCATTACATCTTTAAGTCCAAGCTTATTATCGGGTTTAATCCAGAGTGGCATTCTGTTTTTGAGGTCTTTACCCATTGCATAATCAAGATACTGACCCATCTGTGCATTGACCGCATTAAATCCTGACCAAACCCTTGCCTCACAAAATCTGGCGCCTGCAAAGTCAAGCGGAGCATATACATCACTGAAGCTGAATTCCTGATCTTTACCGGTGAACCAACCGTATTTTCTTGCAACATCAATTACATCATATGCATAAACAGTCTCAACTTCAGGATTATTAATCCTGTCAAGCTGTTTTGAGGTAATGGATTTTTTACCGTCAGCAAGAGGGAAAGTCATAATCCTTGGGTGGTTTGCATGTCCTGAAATGTATCCGTCAGGTATCCTGCGTGCGACCCATACTGCTCCCTTATTAGCCGGACCTTTTCCGATCAGTTCCATAATCCATACTTCATTTGCATCAGCAATGGAGAATGATTCTCCTGAGCTGGCATAACCGTATTCTGATAGAAGCTGCGAAATTGTTGCAATAGCTTCCCTTGCATTTTTTGCTCTCTGAAGAGTCATATATATCAGTGATCCGTAATCGACCATTCCAGTTGAATCAGCAAGTTCTCCCCTTCCTCCAAAGGTTGTTTCACCTATTGAAAGCTGGTGCTGATTCATATTTCCTACTACCGAATATGTATGTGATTTCTGTGGTATTCGTCCCAGGAATTTACCTGTGTCCCACTCATATATATCAACCATAGCTCCTTTTTCCCAGTCTTTGGCAGGCCAGTAATAAAGTTCGCCGTAAAGAACATGAGAATCTGCAGAATAAGTTATCATTACAGATCCGTCTTTTGATGCACCCTTTGTTATCAGGAAATTAGTGCAGGCATCTGCTGTTTGCTGCGGCAGAGCACCTATGATCAATAATACAAGGATAAAAGATGTTATTTTTTTCATATGCGAGATTATATTACAGTTACTAATAAAGGTTCTAAAAATGAATTCTGAAAAATAGTTTTCAAAGATATCAGCTTTAAGTTAAACTCCAAAAATCAATTTTTTTGTCATTCAATTGTCATTCAATTGT
>CALMJY010000215.1 GCA_937864815.1 uncultured Bacteroidota bacterium | reverse complement strand
GCTCTATCAGGCAGGAGGGGGGCAGGACGTAAGCTGCTTGCTGCACTTTTGAGATTGTTTCCCCAGGAAAGTGTTGAAAGTCTGATAATGCTTGAAAGGCTGGTGGCAGAAGATGCAAACAGAGCATCGTGAAGAACAAACCTGCTTACACAATAATTGCTGTCAGTTTGGAATGCCAATCAAAGCTATTCCATACAAACACCAAATCAATGCTTTCAACTTTGTATGCATGCTCTTTGGATTAATAACTGGCAAAGCAAACTCAGCAGGAGCAGCACTTCTTATGGAAATGGGAACCGGAAAAACTATTACAACAATTGCAGTCATTGGAGCTTTATATTTAGCAGGATTTATTAAAAGGGTTGTCATAGTGGCACCGCTTTCAATTGTCGGAGTATGGCTGGAGGAGTTCCAGAAGTTTGCTGATTTTGATTATACAGCAATAATTCTTGAAGGTAGCACTTCCAAAAAGACAGATACCCTGAGACATATGACAGGAAGTTCTCTTCAGGTAATCATAGTAAATTATGAAAGTGCGTGGCGGCTGGAAGAGGAACTGCTCAGGTTCAATGCTGACATCATTGTTGCTGATGAGGGTCATAAAATAAAGACTCATAACGCAAAACAGTCAAAAGCGGTACATAAGCTTGGTGCAAAGGCTCGGTATAAGATGCTCCTAACCGGAACTGTTATCACAAACAAAGCAATCGATGTATTCAGCCAGTACAAATTTATAAACCCAGCTATATTCGGTCAGAGCTTCTATGTATTCAGGAATAAATATTTCGACATGGTTGGCTATGGGAACCACACACCGATTCTGAAAAGGTCAATGGAGCAGGATTTGACGGACAAGCTTCACTCAATAGCCTTTAGGACTACAAAAGCAGAGTGCCTTGATTTGCCTGAAACAACCGACATCATCAGATTTGTTGAGCTTGAGGCGGCTGCGGCAAATATTTATAAAGACTTGGTAAAAGACAGCTTTGCGGAATTATCAAAAGGTGAGGTTACCGTTACAAATGTCCTTACCCGACTACTTCGATTATCTCAGCTTACCGGAGGATTCATTGGGGATGACAACAGTGTGGTTACTGGAGTTAGCACAGCAAAGCTGGAGGCACTTTCGGACATTATTGATGAAGCGATTAACGAAGACAAAAAGCTGGTGGTCATTGCAAGGTTTGTAGCAGAAATCAAAGCTATTGAAAAAATGCTACAAAAGAAAAAACTTCAATATTCCCTCATTATGGGCGGTGTAAAGGATAGAGAAGAACAGGTATCTCAGTTTCAAAATAACCCAAAGGTTCAGGTTTTTGTGGGACAAATTGCTACTGCAGGTCTTGGGATAACACTCACTGCAGCAAATACTATGGTTTTCTACTCTTTGGATTACTCCATGAGTAACTTTGAACAAACAAAAGCCCGGATCCATCGTGTCGGGCAAAAGGAGAACTGCACCTATATTTATTTAACAGCCAAGGGCACTGTGGATGAGAAGGTACTAAAGGCACTCCGAAACAAAGCGGATTTAGCCAGAACTCTGGTTGATGATTATAAAAGCGGATCCAATCCGTTTGCGGTGAGAGGAGGTGAAAGTAATGAGCAGTAGGATGTTTGAGTTGGCAGATACCCTGAAAGAACTGAAGGAAGCTAAGAAGTTTGCTGAACAGGAGGTTAAGGACATCAATGCCAAAATCGATGAAGTAGACTATGCCTTATCAGAACTTATGGCTGAAACAGAGACACAGAGCTTCACGAGAAGCGGCACAATGTTTTATTTAACTACAACCACAAGAGCTTCTGCAGTAGCAGAAAAGAAAACAGAGCTTTATAAGAGCCTTAAGACGAATGGCTACGGTGATTTGGTTTATGAAACGGTTAATGCCAATTCCCTGTCGGCGTTTGTGAAAGAACAGACATCTGAAAATGATGATTTATTACCCGATTGGCTTGATGGGTTGGTAACAGTCTTTGAAAAGACCTCAGTCGGGGTCAGAAAAGCAGCAAAATAGCTTATCTGATGCGAAGAACAAAGAAACATTGAATAAGGAAATAAGAGCAAAGGTTGCCTTAATATATATCAAAATTTATGAAAGCGGAGGATTTTACAATGAGTAAAAATAGCGAAATGGCAGTAACAAATACAGGGTATGCAAATCTTGCTGAGTTCAATATGGCTGGAGCAATGGCAGAGGAGCTTGATGGTCTTGACGGTGGTTTTGAAAGAATAAAAATCCCGAGTGCAGGTTCCACAGTGTTTGAAGTTCCGGGAGAGGATCCCAATGAACCAGACTCAGTTAAGGAATTCAGTGCAGTAATTCTGTATCATCACCCACTTCATGCCTACTATAAGAACAAATACACAGGAGGCAATCAACCGCCGGACTGTGGAAGCTTTGATGGCATTACTGGTGAAGGCAGTCCTGGAGGTTCTTGTTCTAAGTGCCCATATAATCAATTCGGTTCAGGGGAAAACGGCTCAAAGGCATGTAAGAACAGGCGTAGGATTTATGTTTTGCGAGAGGGAGAAATATTCCCATTGCTGTTATCCTTACCGACTGGATCACTGAAGGAATTCTCACGCTACATAAAGCGTCTGCTTTCTAAGGGTAAGAAGTCCAACTCTGTGGTTACCAAGTTTTCGTTAAAGAAAGCAGTGAACAGTGGTGGAATTGCATATTCGCAGGCTCAATTTACAGTTGATAGGCAGCTGAGCAATGAGGAGTTTGCACTCATAAACAAGTTGTCAGAACAGGTTAAAACCTACAGTAAAAATATTGGTTTTGATGTTGACCCGGGTGCAGATGAAACATCCATGGTGGACAGCGAAACTGGAGAGGTTATAGAGCCACTTAAATAATGCTTTGCTTTCAGTGGGGACAGGCTATGTGCCTGCTCCCCTTAAGAAGGCAGAAAGGATAAGCTTATGAACTATAGATGTGTAACAAATATTACTGAGCTGAAGGAATATATCGGTAACCACAAGATTATAGCCTTTGACTTTGAAACTGCTCCTACTGATAAATTCAGAGATTGTGATAAGGCTGCGCTGGATCCATATAAAGCAGTAATAGCTGGAATCAGTCTTTCAGTTGCAGAAGGAAGTGCAGTGTATTTGCCACTCCGACACAGGATTGGCAGTAATGCCGTAGATATCAAAGGCATAATGAACTACTTGAAAACAGAGATCTTTGAAAACAAAGGCATTATAAAAATTGCTCATAACTTAAGCTTTGAAACCATGTTCCTCTATCATATTGGGATAGTTGTACAGCCTCCCTGTTATGACACCATTGCAGCAAGCCAGTTGACATTAAAGAACAGTACGGAATTTAGGAACTTATCTGATAGTGGATTAAAAACACTGGTACCTGAGTTGTATAATGTGGAAATGCCTAAATTTGAGGATGTAACAAAGGGTAGACATTTTGATGAACTTGATCCGCAGGATCCTGAAACAATCCGGTATGCGTGTGCTGACTCGGATTACACCTTGAGATTATTTTACACCATAAACAGCTGGTTTGACCGATTCCTGCCAAAACATCGTATTTTGACTGAAGAGCTTGAATCACCTACTGCTATGTATGTTGGAATCATGAAACATAATGGGCTTCTGGTGGATAAGGAGCTTATGCTGTCAAAGCAAAAGGAAGCCGAGGAACGCTTAACACTGTTGAAGGATGAGATTGCATTTTTCATCGGTGATGTGGATATCGGGGCTAATGCCAGTACAGCTGCATTTAAAAATTATTTATATAAGGATCTCCAGCTTCCGGTACTAAAAACAACAGCCAAATATCAAGAGGCAGCGGATGATGAAGCGATGATTTTGCTTTCGGATTGGTGCAGGCAGCATCGTCCTGACCTTGTAAAATTATTTGAGCTTGTTCAGGAGTATCGTAAGTGGGGCAAAATCAAATCCACTTATATTGATGGGTACCTTGAATTTATTAACAGTGAAACAGGCAGAATTCACCCTGACCTTTTCCCATTGGGAACGGAAACAGGGAGGTTTAGTTCCAGAAGACCCAACCTTCAGAACATGCCAAGACCGGATGGTGATGTTATCGGTGTAAGAAGCTTTATCATTGCTCCTGATGGAAAGGTACTGCTATCGCTGGACTTTTCACAAATTGAGCTTCGTGTAGGTGGGTTTTACTGTCGGGATGAAAAAATGCTTGAAACCTATCGCACCGGCGGAGATATTCATGCACAAACAACCAGTGTTATATACAGAATTCCATTTGAACAGGCAATTGATAAAAATGCAGAGTATTATAAGGAACGCAGGACAATTGCAAAAAACTGCAACTTCGGTACCTTTTTCGGTTTGTTTCCAAAAGGGCTTCAGAAAACACTGAAATTCAAGGCAGGACTTGATACTTCGCTATCGGAATGTGAACAGATCATTTCAAACCTTAAAGCGGGGTATCCAAGATTATCAGATTGGCAGGAGGAAGTGAAGAAAAAGGCTGAGGTTCGGAAATACACTGAGACCTTTCTTGGTAGACGAAGATATCTGCCCAATATAAGCTCCAGTGACTGGGGAAAGAAAAGCTTTGCTCAAAGATGTGCCCTCAATACCCCTATTCAAGGAACAGCTGCAGATATCCTGAAGCTTGCAATAGTCCGAATTATGTTCGGGTTACCGCAACGGGATTGGTTAAAACCGCTTTTGCAGATACATGATGAGCTTGTGTTTGAAGTGCCGGAGGGCAAGGTTAATGAAGCTGCTGATTTCATAAAAAGCTGTATGGAAGTTGTTCCTTTTGAGGGATTTGATGTACCAATTATAGCAGAAGCTTCTGTGGGCGTAACGTTTGGGAAGATGAAAGAATTGGAGGAATAACTATGAGTATAAATAAATTCAATCCTGAGGGGTATTTTGATCCAACGCCATATGAAGCGCTTATGGCAATTGAAGAGGAAGCTAAGAAATCAAAATTCAAACCATTGGTGTATATCTGTTCTCCATTTGCAGGTGATATTGATTTTAATATAAGCAGAGCAAGGGGCTATTCTCGCTTTGCAGTTGCAAAAAATGCAATACCACTGGCCCCTCATCTGCTGTTTCCTCAGTTCCTAGATGATGAAGACAAACAGCAGCGCAAATTAGGAATTTTTATGGGGCTGGTGCTAATGAGCAAATGTCAGGAATTCTGGTGCTTTGGTTCCAAGATTTCTAAAGGCATGGCGATTGAGCTTGAAAAGGCAAAAAAGAGGAAAATGATTATCCGCTACTTTAATGAAAGATGTGAGGAGGTAGAACGCAATGCTTAAAGCCTTAAACATTCCTGTTGAGGAGTTTTTAAAGCCTCTGTTTGATGTTGGTGAGACGGTTTGTGTCAGAGTGTTTGCCGATAAAAAGGGCTCTGCTTTTAAGGGTCTGAAGCTTGAGTACCCTGCTGGTAAAATTGGTGCAGCGGTAGAAAATTTAAAAAAGCACAATGAGCAAAACAGAGGCATATTCTTTGTTATAAATTACGGTGGTCATGAGGACAGCGAGATAACCCGCATAAATGCTCAGTTTGTTGAAAGTGACAGTCTGAGCATTGAGGAGCAACTGGCAAAAATTGAAGCATTCCCTTTACCGCCCAGTATGATTGTAAGGACAAAAAAGTCTCTTCATACATACTGGCTGATTAAAGGTGGCGATGTGTCAAAATTCAGGACGATACAAAAACGCCTTATTGCTCAGTTTGATGGGGACAAGTCCTGTATCAATGAAAGCAGAGTTTTAAGGCTGCCGGGCTTCGAACACTGTAAAGGTGATCCTTTTATGGTTGAGTGTATAAAATTCAATCCTGAATTAAGGTATACCCAAGCAGAGCTTGAAGAGGTATTGCCAGTTATTGCTGATGAAGTACCGAACACTGTAAACAATGCTGCCTCCGGTACCCGAAAGGGATTAATATTGGTAGGTCGTAGGTGCGAGTTTATTCAGCATTGCAAAAATAATGCAGCTTCCTTGTCAGAACATGACTGGTATTCAATGATCACAAATTTGGCGGTCTTTGAGGGTGGAGATAAGGTGATACATCAGCTGTCAAAGGTGTACCCTTCATATAACCCAAAGGAAACACAGCACAAAATCAATCATTATCTGGAGAGTGGAACTAAGCCTATTACCTGCAGAACCATAGCTGACAAGGGCTTTAAGTGCCCCAAATTATCGGACGGTTCCTGTGGAGCAAAAGCACCTGCAGCTTTATGTTACAAGCCATTGCTGCCGGAAGAATTGCGAGCATTCCTGAAGGAGGTTGTTCCAACTAAAGAGCCTGTTGGTGATATAACGCTGGCGCAGAGCTTTGTAAAGGAGTATTTATATAATGTGGATTCTGTAGTTGCTGCAACCTTTATTGATTTTGAAATTAGAGAGCATTTTGGACTGAGAGCAGCTATGATGAAGCAGCTGATTTCAATGCAAAAGGAACTATACAAAGCATATAGGGACAACAAGGAAACTAAGAAGGAAACAAACGATGAGGAGCTTCCTGACTGGTATGAGTACACAGAAAAGGGAGGACTGAGATTCATTCCCGGAATACTGGCAAAGCATATGTCTCAAAATGTTTATGCGTTTTATGGTGCTGAGAGCTATTATATTTATGAAAATGGTGTTTACTCTGAAGTTTCCGATTTAAGAGCAACAGCAAGGGTGCGCGAGCATCTGACAGACCGATATGCGACCATGTCAGGTATTAATGATGCCGAAGGTCAGTGGAAAATGCTTATTAATAAGCCAATAAGGGAAATCAACTGCAATCCATTTATTATTAATGTGAAGAATGGTCTCTACAACATTCTTGATGACAGCTTCAAGCCTCATACTCCGGAATATTTTTCAACGGTCCAGATTAACGCTACTTATGATCCATCAGCGAAGTGCCCATTATTTCATAAGTTTTTAAATGGCATACTGCAGCCGGAGGAGGTATTCCTAGTACAAGAGATTATGGGTTATCTGCTTATCCCAATAAATAAGGCTCAGAAGAGCTTTGTGTTTGTAGGCGCTCCCAATGCCGGAAAATCAACTCTTCTATCAGTAGCTCAGGATATTTTGCTGGGAAGCAGCAATGTATCAAATATTCCCTGGCAAAGCATTGGAGAACGCTTTAAAACAGCAGAGCTGTTCGGGAAGCTGGCAAATATATTTGCAGATTTGCCTTCAAAAGCTATTGATGATAACGGGTTGTTTAAGAGCATCACCGGTGAGGATTATATTACTGGTGAACGCAAAGGAAAAAATCCTTTCTTTTTCAAGCCTTATGCGAGGCTGTTGTTTTCCTGCAATGATATTCCAAGAAACTACGGTGATAGGAGTGATGGTTTCTATCGTAAGCTAATAATTATCCGGTTTGATAAGTCAGTTCCAGTTCCTAAACGAGATGCAAACTTACGTGAAAAGCTGGTGGCAGAATGTGACGGAATATTGATGTGGGCAATTGAAGGTCTGAAACGCCTTATTTCAAACGGTTATGTGTTTAGTGAGACGGACAAAACAAGATTAGAACTTCAGCGCTATAAAATCGATAGCAACAGTGTTTTATCTTTTGTTGATGAGTATTGTGAAATAAAACCCGACAGTGAAACCTCAAGAGAAGAAATGTATTCAAGGTACAAGGAATATTGCAATAGTGCCGGACTTAAGCCTGTATCACAGGCCAGTTTTAATAAAGATGTTGAAAGTGTGGATGAAAATATTCAAAGAGCTCTTGAAAAATTGAGCCGAAGAAAGACGTGGAAAGGCATAAAGCTCAATGCATAGGCTGAGTGAACAGGTGGAACTGCTTTCTTCAACTCCTTGCGTATATAACCAGGAGTTAAATATATAGGAAAAAGATAATAAATATAAGGGTTTCATTTCACCCGTTCACCCCGTTCATGGTTCAAAGCTTATGATGGGTTAGATCATGGCAGAAAAACAAATTGTCACAGCAATCTTAAGGTATTTAAAGACTGTACCCTGCTGCTTTGCTTGGAAAGAGCATGGCGGTATGTACGGTACAGCGGGTATTCCTGATATTATTGCATGCATTAGAGGCAGGTTTGTTGCCTTTGAAGTAAAGACTGATTCAGGAAGACTTACAAAGTTACAAGAAGCAACGATTCAAAAAATTAAAGATGCTAAGGGCAAAGCCTACAAAGTTACAAGTGTTGAGGAGGTTAAAAAAATACTTGATAATTTGGAGGATTAACCTTATGGATAATAACAAAAAATGCAATGTTTGTTTTAAAAATGAATCAGATGATCCGACTTATGAGAACTGGCTTGCTCTGTTTGCTTGTATTGTAAATAATAAGCTTTCTGTTAGCAGAGCACTCAGTATTATGGGAATTACCTGTGATGGTAATAAACCTCAGTTGAAGGGAGGTGCTGCGTATGAGTCCCAAAGAATATCTTTCTCAAGCGTACCGCATTGACCAAAGAATCAATAGTAAGCTGGAGCAGGTGGTTTCTCTTCGTGAGCTGGCTACAAAGGCAACCTCTACTTTGAGTGATATGCCTTCAAGTGGGACACGAAATATTCACTCCATGGAGGGTATAATTGCAAAGATGGTCGATTTGGAAACAGAAATAAATCAGGATATTGATACGCTTGTTGATTTGAAGTGTGAAATAGTGTCTCTTATAAAGCAAATCCAGAACACTGAATATCAGACGCTTTTGGAACTCCGGTATCTTTGTTTTAAAACATGGGAGCAGATTGCTGTTGATTTGGGATATAGCTCTAAGCATGTATTCTATCTGCATGACAAAGCTGTGGCACTAATTCAGGTTCCAAAAAGTTCGTACCATTTAGGATAGTTTCGTACCTTCTTCAACTGATATATTTATAATAGGCAAAATAAAATAAACTCAAAGCCATCTCGGAGAAATCTGCGGTGGTTTTTTCTATGTTCAAAAGGTGGTGGAAGTGTTGCCAATAAAACCAAAGAAGCCCTGCAGTTATGCAGGCTGTCCTGAACTGACAGATAGAAGGTACTGTGAGAAGCACCAAAAGGAAATAGACAAGCAGTACAACAAAGAACGGCAGCCTCTTATGAAGAGACGGTATGGCAGAGCATGGAAGCGCATCAGGGACAGATATATCAAGGCTCACCCACTGTGTGAGGAGTGCCTTAAGAATAATAAAACAACCGTTGCAAATGAAGTGCATCATATCATACCACTCTCCAAGGGTGGAGACAGTAGCAACGATAATCTTATGTCTCTATGTACCAGTTGTCATAGCACAATCACTGCTCGTGAAGGTGGTCGCTGGGGGTAGGGGGGTAAAAATCCTCAAACC
>CALMJY010000214.1 GCA_937864815.1 uncultured Bacteroidota bacterium | reverse complement strand
TGGATTTCTTTGTGACCTCTGTGCAAACCTTTGTGACCTCTGTGGTTAAAAAAAGAATAACCAATAAACTCATCCTGGTATTATTGATAATATATAAAGCTAATATTGTTTTAAGTCAGGAGACAAAAGTTTCAGAAACTATAATTTCAATCGCGGAGGAGCTTGCCTCTGACGAGGCTGATCCTGAGGCAGTAGGAATGTATATTGAAAAACTTTACGATCTGTTTGAAAACCCCGTCAGTCTCAATTCTGCAAACGAAGACGAAATATCGAGGCTATTCTTCCTGTCTGATTTTCAGGTTAAAGTACTGGCCGACTATGTTAACACCACAGGAAAAATTGTTTCTGTTTATGAATTGCAAAACCTTCCGGGCTTCGACAGGGAGACAGCCATGATGATGTCACTATTTATTAACCTTAAGGATATAATTAAATCAGAAACTCATTCCCCCCGGTTAAATAATACACTCATTACAAATATAACTTATAAAACAAACGACAGCGACTCTTCATGGCAAGGCTCACCGTTGCGTGTACTTTCGAAATACCGGTTCACAGCAAACGGATTCTCCGGCGGTATTACAGCTGAAAAGGACCCGGGGGAGAAATTACTGACAGGTAAATACAATTCACCTGATATGCTTAGTGCCCATCTTACCTACAATGGTAAAGGGATCATAAGAAGAATTATTATAGGGGATTACTCGGCTCGCTTCGGACAGGGTACAAACATTAATACAGGCATCCGTAACACGCTTTCCCTTCATTCACCCGGCTATATGGCGGCCAGAAATGAGATCAGACCGTACACTTCTTCTGATGAAAACAATTTCTTCAGAGGCGCAGGAGCAGAGATTGCAATCAGGAGTTTTTCACTTTCCATGTTCTATTCGGCAAATAATATTGATGCCTCTGCAGAAGAGCCGGAATCGGTTAAATCATTTTACACATCAGGCCTGCATAATACCACTGCTTCGCTGAAAAAGAAAGATCTGCTTACAGATATTAATTACGGGATTAATGTTTCATATAACTATAAAAATTTCAGGGCTGGAGCAATATGGTCTCAGGAACGTTTATCTCTCCCGGTTAAATCTGTTCCCGGTGATCCACAAAAACTCTACAGTTTCTCAGGTGATGGTAATTCTCTGTACTCTGTTTACTATAACAGTATGGCAGGCAGAGTCCTTCTGTTTGGTGAACTATCTGTAAATGAATCACTTAAACATGCTGTAATACAGGGGTTTACATTAAGGCCGTCGGACAGGCTGAGCATAAACCTTTTATACAGGAACTATGAAAAAGGTTATATAAGTCTCCATGGAAACGGACCAGGGAGTACATCTTCATCAGGGTATGGTAAATCGTTAATGGGTAATTTTACGTTTGAGGCTTTTAAATACATCTTTATAAGCGCCGGCTGTGGTATAAGGGAATACCCATGGCTTCGATACCGTGTAAGTTCCCCGTCATACGACATAAGGAAAGAGATAAGGTTAAGATATTCTCCTTCAGATAAATTCCTGGCTGAGAGCGCTTACTATTATCACCTGTCAACAACTGATGATAAAAAGGAAAACAGTATTCCGGGGCTGGAAGAATTGACTTTGCGAAGTTTCTTAACGGCATTCCGCTATACCCTGTACGATAACCTTACATTCGGAACCAGGTTCTACTTCAAAGCAGCTGATGAAACAGGAAACAAAGGATTTGCAATGGTGCAGGACCTGAATTATGCCTTCTCACAGATACCGGTATCACTCTGGATGCGGTTTGGAGTGTTCAATACAGATAACTGGGATACAAGAATTTACATTTATGAGAATGACTTGCTGTACAGCTACAGCATACCTGCACTCTACGGCACTGGGAGTAAAAACTACCTTATGATAAGCTGGAGATTAAAGGATAAGGCAGAGATGAGATTCAAATACGGAATCACCACCAGGAAGGATGGTAAAGATTCAGATCTTACAACTGAGGAATTCAGATTTCAGATCAGGATTTTTATTTAGAGTCGGGAGTCTTTATGTCCTTTATATTGAGTTGAAGGTTCCTGTTACCCCTGAACTCATTCATCTCCAGAGAATAGCAAACATCAAAGGGCTTGCCGGCACGAATATATTCAAAGTGATTTGCCTGACTGAATGCTATCGCAGAATAGCTTTTTTGTCCGGTAGATTCCTGGCAGAGATCAAGCTTAAGATGCTCCCCGCTCGATCCCACCATTCTTCCTGTTCCTGTATCAAACACATTACGTGATACAAACACCGGTGACATATTCTCAGGACCAAAAGGCTGAAACTGGTTCATCACCCTGAAATAATCCTCACTGATCTCAGAAAAGGAAAGCTCAGTATCAATAAAGATTCTTGGTACAAGCTGATCCTCTGTAATAGTGCTGTTCACGTATTGTTCAAAGCGGTCCATGAATGGTCTGATGTTCTCTTTTTTAAGGGTAAGACCCGCTGCAAACATATGTCCACCGAAACTCTCAAGAAGATCACTGCAGGCCTCAATTGCCTGATAGAGATCATATCCCTGAACGGAACGGGCAGAACCTGTTGCAAATCCATTTGATTCTGTGAGTATGACAGTTGGCCTGTAATATGTTTCAATAAGTCTGGAGGCAACAATTCCAATAACACCCTTCTTCCAGAGAGGGTTGAACAATACCGTGGTTCTGGCATTAACTGAACGCTGATCCTCGGCTATCATTCTCATTGCCTCTGTGGTAATTGTCCGGTCGACATTACGCCTTTCAATATTGAAATTATTGATTTCCTTGCTTATGCCGGTAGCAAGTGCGGTATCGCTGGATACCAGCAGGTCTACGGCCTTACTTCCGGTTTCCATTCTCCCGGCTGCATTGATACGCGGACCGATCTTGAAGACCACATCTTCTATCGACAGGATCCGGTTTACTTCCGACTCGCGGATTATCTCTTTTAGTCCTGTGCGGGGTGCCTCATTAAGTTGTTTCAGACCAAAATGAGCCATCACCCTGTTTTCGCCTGTAATAGGTACTATATCTGAAGCTATACTTACTGCTACAAGGTCCAGATACTGAAAGATTGAGCTGAAAGGGATTCCATGCACCCTTGAATAAGCCTGGATAAGTTTGAATCCCACTCCGCACCCTGACAATTCCTTGTAGGGGTAATTGCATCCGGGTTGTTTCGGATCAAGTACTGCAGTGGCCTTGGGTATCTCATCGCCGGGATAATGATGATCACAGATGATCACATCAAGTCCTTTGGTACGGGCATATTTTACTTTTTCAACAGCTTTTATTCCGCAATCGAGTGTGATTACTACCTTGCAATTGTTCTGATATGCAAAATCAAGCCCCTGAAAAGACACACCGTAACCCTCTTTATATCTGTCGGGTATGTAATAAATTACATTTGAATACTGCTCCCTGAGGAATGAATACATCAGTGCGACAGCCGTAGTACCGTCAACATCATAGTCGCCGTATACAAGTATTTTTTCATTCTTTTTAACTGCCGTGGAAATACGATCGACAGCTATATTCATATCCTTCATCAGGAACGGATCATGGAGATAATCCAGATTGGGATTGAAAAAAGCATTTGCCTCTGCTGCCGTTGTGATACCCCTCTGGGCCATCAGGTGTGCGAGAGAATCGGGCACACCAAGAGCAGCGGCCAACTGTTTAACCACTGCCGGATCACCTTTCTCCTTTATGACCCAATTCTTTTCCATCCGTTATTTATTAACTATCTCCAGATCAAAAATATCTTCAAGTTTCCTCCTTACAATTTCTTTAGCCTTATCGTAATCCTGCCTGCTTCCAAGTTCCTTCTCAAGCGACGTAACACCTTTATCGGTGAATCCGCAGGGATTTATAAAATTAAAATAATCGAGGCTGGTATTGACATTGAAGGCAAATCCATGCATTGTTATATACCTGCTCGCCCTGACCCCGATAGCACATATTTTTCTCGCCTTTCCCTTTTTATCAGGATCAAGCCACACACCCGTCCCTCCGTTAAGTCTTGAAGCTTTCAGGCCATATTCTGCCACAGTCTGAATAATTGCTTCTTCAAGCTTGTAAATATACTCTTTCAGACCGATATTAATAGCATCAAGGTCAAAAATAGGGTAGCCTACAATCTGACCCGGACCATGGTATGTTATATCACCTCCCCTGTCGATTTTGTAAAATGATGCGTCTCTTGCTTTTAGCTGTATATAGTCGACAAGCAGATTATCCTCAGAGCCGCTTTTTCCCAATGTATAAACATGCGGATGTTCGACAAAAATCAGAGTTCCGGCAGGTTTGTTCTCCGCCGGTATCATTTGTGAACCGGCCGATTTTTTATAGCTGACCAGCTTATCGAAGATCTCTGTCTGGTAATCCCATGTTTCCTTATAGTCTCTTACTCCAATATCCTTATATTCAACACGATATTTCAAACCGTTTTCTATATTCAATTTTGTAAAAATAATCAAATTAATCCAGCCTTCACATGTTTTTCCGCATGAAAAGATGAACGCACAAGAGGGCTGCTTTCAACAAATTCAAAACCAGCCTCCAATGCTGCTTTACGATACTCTTCAAATTTATCAGGTGTGATATATTCAACCACTTCCATATAACCAAATGCAGGTTGGAGATATTGTCCTATGGTGATGATTTTGCACCCGGCTTCATAAACATCTTTAATAGTCTGCAAAATCTCCTCTTCAGTTTCTCCGAGGCCAACCATCAAACCTGATTTTGCCACCATCCCCTTTTCTGCCAGGTATCTCAGAACTCCCAGGCTCCTTTCATATTTTGCCTTCGTCCTTATTACAGGTGTCAGCCTCCTGACAGTCTCCACATTGTGAGAAACAACCTCCGGGGATGCTTCAATTACTTTTTGTATGTACTCTGTTTTTCCGTCAAAATCAGGTATAAGACATTCGATGGTTATACCCGGATTGACCTCCTTCACCCGTTTTACTGTTGCAGCCCAATGGGATGCTCCTCCGTCAGGTAAATCGTCCCGGTCAACAGATGTGATCACACAATGCTTCAGGTTTAGCAGTTTTACTGATTCAGCGAGCCTGTCCGGCTCTCCCTGATCAGGTGGCAAAGGTTTTCCGGTAATGGTTGCACAGAATTTACATGCCCGTGTGCATATGTTACCGAGGATCATAAATGTTGCAGTCCCGGAGTTCCAGCACTCACCTATATTGGGACAATTTCCGCTTGTACATATAGTGTGCAGCCTGTTAGCCGTAACAAGATTCTTAACCATTGAGTAGTTACTGCCGCTGGCTCTCTGCATCTTCAGCCAGGGAGGCAAGCGTCTTATTCTTTCCATATAATTTTTTCAGCCAGCAAAGTTACCACAATCAGCGTTAATCTTTATATTTGTTAATCCTCAGTTGAATCAAATATCTTAATAATATAGAACCATGGCAAATAATGAAATTAAAATTAGCACTGATTACCAAACTGTTATCGGTGATTTTCCAAAAGTTGGCATTCGCCCTGTCATCGACGGAAGAATGAACGGAGTAAGGGAAACTCTCGAGGATCAGACCATGAATATGGCAAAGAATGCCGCAAGACTGATCTCATCAAACCTCAGATATCCAAATGGAAAGCCTGTTGAATGTGTAATAGCCGACACAACTATAGGTGGTGTTGCCGAATCAGCAATCTGTGCCGAGAAATTTGTCAAGAAGGGTGTCGGTGTAAGCCTGACAGTTACTCCGTGCTGGTGCTATGGAAGTGAAACAATAGATATGAATCCTGAAATTCCAAAGGCAATATGGGGATTCAATGGTACAGAGCGCCCCGGGGCAGTATATCTTGCTGCAGCACTGGCAGGACATACCATGAAGGGATTGCCTGCATTCGGTATTTACGGACATGATGTTCAGGATGCCGGCGACAGTAATATACCTGAGGATGTAAAGGAAAAAATACTCAGGTTCATAAAGGCAGGTCTGGCCGTATCTTATATGAAGGGGAAATCATACCTCTCAATGGGATCAGTATCCATGGGTATTGCGGGATCAATTGTAAGGGAGGATTTCTTCCAGGAATACCTGGGCATAAGGAATGAATATGTTGATATGAGCGAGTTTACCCGGCGTCTCAATCAGGAGATTTACGACAAAGCCGAATATAAAAAGGCATTCGAATGGACAAAAAAATACTGTAAGGAAGGCAAGGACCTTAACAGCAAACCCCATTCAAGAGAGCTAAAGGACAAGGAGTGGGAGATTGTTGTTAAAATGACCCTGATAGCACGCGACCTGATGGTGGGAAATCCAAAACTTAAAAAGCTTGGTTATGGAGAGGAGGCTATGGGGCACAATGCTATCCTCTCAGGATTCCAGGGGCAGCGTCACTGGACCGACCATATGCCAAATGGTGATTTCCTCGAATCAATTCTCTGCTCATCTTTCGACTGGAACGGGATAAGACCTCCCTACCTGGTTGCTACTGAAAATGATGCAATGAACGGTGTTCCGATGCTCTTCGGATACCTGCTTACAAATACTGCACAGATGTTCTCCGATATAAGAACCTACTGGAGCCCCGATGCAATAAAAAGAGTGACAAAAATAAAACCGACAGGCACTGCAGCCGCTGGTATCATACATCTCATAAATTCAGGAGCATCTTCACTTGATTTCTCAGGTAAACAAAGAAAGAACGGAAAACCTGTAATAAAGCCGTTCTGGGAGATCACTTCCAAAGATGCAGCCGACTGCCTGAAAGCAACAGTATGGCCACCTGCAAATGTAGGATATTTCAGGGGAGGCGGATTTTCATCTCAGTTCGACAGTGAAGGCGGAATGCCTGTTACAATTTCAAGGGTAAACCTTGTAAAAGGACTTGGTCCCGTCCTTCAGATTGCAGAAGGATGGACCGTTGATCTCCCTGAAAAAGTACACAGGATACTTTCGAACCGTACCGATCCCACCTGGCCCACAACCTGGTTTGCACCAAGGCTTACAGGCAGGGGCGCCTTTACCGATGTCTATTCTGTAATGGCAAACTGGGGAGCTAATCACAGCGCATCAAGCTACGGGCATATAGGAGCTGACCTGATCACTCTTGCTTCCCTGCTCAGGATACCGGTTTGTATGCATAACATTGACGATGACAAGATTTTCCGACCGAGCTCATGGAGCGCATTCGGAATGGAAAAAGAAGGGTCGGATTACAGGGCATGTCAGACCTATGGGCCACTGTACAAATGATCAATCGTGATATTATACTGGTTTTTGATTGCGGGGCCACCAATGTAAGGGCAGTGGCAATCGACAGAAATGGAATTATTCACGCATCTGAATCATTATCAAATAATACCCGTCCCGATCCACTCTATCCTGCATACAGGATATGGGATGTGAATGAGATATGGGACAAAATGTGTCAGACTTCAGCAAAGGTAGTAAGCCGGATCCCCGGGGAAAGAATTGCCGGGGTTACTGTTACCACATTCGGAGTAGACGGTACACTTTTCGACAACTCGGGCAAAATGCTTTACCCGGTCATATCATGGCAGTGCGAAAGGACAAATCCGGTAATGGCTGATATCGGTAAATATATTCCGCTTGACGAGTTGTACAGAGAGTGCGGTGTTCTTCCTTTTACTTTCAATACAATAAATAAGCTGATATGGTTTATCGAACAAAAACCCAAAATAGTCGAAAAAAGTGAAATCTTTCTTATGATGCCTTCGATCTTCTCTTACTATCTCACCGGCGTGATGGTAAACGATATGTCAATGGCAGGAACAACAATGACTACCAGTCTTTCAGAAAGACGATTTTCAGACAAAATCCTCGGAAAAATTGGTTTTCCTTCCTCAAAAATGGGGAAACTGGTAGAGCCGGGCAGCATAATAGGTAAAATAACAGGAAAGGCTTCCTCAGCTACCTCTATTCCTGAAGGTATTCCGGTTGTTGCAACCGGACACGATACACAATTCGCTGTATTCGGATCGGGCGCAGAAGTAAATCAGCCTGTTCTCTCCTCAGGCACCTGGGAGATTCTGATGGTACGTTCTGAGGGCAACAGGTCAGAAAAAAAGCAGCTGGAGCTGGGTATCACAACGGAGCTTGACTCCCGTCCCGGATTGTATAACATAGGAAATCAATGGATTGCTTCCGGGGTGCTCGAATGGGTGAGGAAAAACTTTTATAGTGATGTTAAGGAGAATGTATACGAAATAATGATTTCCGGGGCAGAGAAGGTACCTCCCGGATGTAACGGGGTAAGAGCTGTTCCCAGATTTTATGAAGAATTGAAGGGAAAACCTGGAGGACAGATACTGGGTCTGACAATGGAATCGACACGCGATGAGATTTACAGGGCAATGCTTGAGGCTCTGTCACAAAGGCTTGCAGAAGGCAATCATGCACTTGAAGAGGCCGGAGGATTTAAAACCGAAAGCATTATATGTGTGGGCGGCGGATCAAGAAATCGTCTCTGGAACCAGCTTCGTGCCAACGCTGCCGGTGTACCTGTTAAAATAATTGACCAGAAGGAGACCACTGTTCTGGGAGCATCACTTTTTGTTCAGGCAGCATGCGGAAATTTCTCATCACCTGAATCAGCCAGAAATTCAATCGATTATAATACTCAGATCATTTTACCGGAATAGACACATTAACCCATTTAGCTATTATACCTAATCTTAACCTTTACCTCAAACTCAACCTCAACCTCAACCTTAGATGGACATAGCATATTTAAACGGCAAATTCCTCCCGGCTGATGAAATAAAAATCAGCCCGGATGACCGTGGTTTTCTGTTTGCAGATGGCATTTATGAGGTCGTAAGATGGTATGAAGGAGGCTTTTTTGACATGGATGGCCATCTGATAAGAATGAAACGAAGCATGAGGGAGATACGAATTGAATGGCCGGAAGCAGATGAATTCCCTGCTATTGCCGGCGAACTCATAATCCAGAACTCACTTCTGAACCTTCCTGCACTTGTTTATATTCAGGTCACAAGAGGAGTTGCGAGACGCTCCCATTCATTTCCCTCTCCCCCTGTTCCTCCAACTGTTTATGCTTTTGCACGCGGCTTCAACCCTGATCCTGATATGATTGTAAAGGGCATAAAGACAATATTGAAAAAGGATATCAGGTGGAGCAGATGTGATATTAAATCCGTATCACTTCTGCCAAATATCCTGAGCTTCCAGGATGCTGTTGAAGCCGGAACACTTGAATGTATTTTTGAAAGAGACGGCATGATAACTGAATGTGCCCACTCAAATGTTTTTTTCGTAAAGGACGGGGTACTTTATACCCATCCTGAGTCCGATAATATTCTGTCAGGCATTTCCCGGAAAAATGTAATTCAGATTGCAAAGCATGAAGGAATTGTTGTAAAAGAGGAAGCCGTATCGGTTAAAGAGCTGCAA
The DNA here is from genome assembly GCA_937864815.1 of uncultured Bacteroidota bacterium. GTDB lineage: Bacteria > Bacteroidota > Bacteroidia > Bacteroidales > VadinHA17 > LD21. The sequence goes on along the minus strand of CALMJY010000214.1, from coordinate 1,696 downwards.
ATGATGGAAGAGGCATTTATCACTAATACCTCTTTTGAAGTTGCCCCTGTAATCTCAATAAACAACAACCTTGTGGGAAACGGAAAAGCCGGACCACTTACTCTCAGACTCCGTAATTTGTTTCGTAACGAAACAATGAAACTGAAAAAATAATCATCAATATGAAAAGACGCGATTTTATATCAAGGACTGCAATAGCAGGCGGAGCTCTAACTCTTGGAATATCTTGCAAAAGGAGGATTGAATCAGACAATAAAGTTGAAGAAAAGAATACCGAAGCAGTTCCATCCTCCGGTGGAAAGACAATTACCGAACCGGAAAGAAAGATACCTGTACTTGCTGAAACCGATGTTCTTGTAATAGGCGGAGGACCTGCAGGAGCGGCAGCAGCAATTGCTGCAAGCAGGGCCGGTGCAGAAACATACCTGGTGGAACGGTATAACCACCTTGGAGGCCTGTGGACCGGAGGACTTGTTCTTCCCCTGCTCTCGACCCATGCAGTTGATAAAAATAACCGGAGACGTCAGGTGATTTTTGGCATCGGTGGTGAGATGTCCGACCGGCTTAAAAAACTTGGAATGTCGATATATGAAATTAATCCTGTAATCGACCCTGAGGCAGGAAAATATGTACTGGATGAAATGATCGTGGAAGCCGGCGTTAAAATGGTCTATCACACCTGGGCTTCCAATGTGATAATGGATGGAAATGTTATCAAAGGTGTCATCCTGGAAAACAAATCAGGAAGAATGGCGATTCTTGCAAAAGTTGTGATTGACTGTACAGGTGACGGAGATATCTTCCACATGGCAGGTGAAAATTATGATAAAATGAATTACTTTATCGGACTGGTTCACCGGCTGGGCAATATAGACCACATCAAACCAGGTATAATAAAGGATCCAAAACCTGAACTGGGAGGTGAAACTCCGATACCAGGTGTAAACTGGGTAAATATGCATGGCGAAAATGATCAGGACGGGACCGACATAATTACTCTCTCAAAACTGCAGATAAGATACCGTAAGGAAATATGGGAAAGTGTCCAGAGAATTAAAAACACTCCGGGCTACGAAGAGGTCTTCCTCCTTGATACAGCATCTCAGCTTGGGGTAAGAATGTCCAGGATCCTTGACGGTGAATACAAGCTTACTCTTGAGGATTCAATGACTTATAAAAACTTCAGGGATGCAATCGGCATCAGCGGAGCCTGGACTACTATGTTATTCAAAGGTAAAGCTGTAGAAGCAGAAAAAAGACCTCTCTGGCAGATTCCGTACCGTTCACTTCTGCCAAAGAAAACTGATAATCTTCTGGTTGCCGGTCGTTGCTTCTGCTTCGAAAGGGAGCTTGTTGAAGATACCCGCATTATCGGAACATGTCTGGTAACAGGTCACGGAGCAGGTGCAGCTGCTGCACTTGCTGCAAAAAATAATGAAAAGGTGAGGGATATTGACACCGTTAAGTTAAAAGAACTGCTTATCAGTCAGGGTGCCTGGCTCGGATGAAAATTTCATTAAAATCTGAAACTGTACGCATTGCGTTATTTGTTGCGGCATTAACTCTGGCACTGCCACTGGGTTTGGAAGGGATGTCCGGCATTTTTGTATGGACAAGTCCTTTCATAATGCTTAACTCGGTAATAATTCTTAAATCTTTTGTCCTTCTTAATCTGCTGGGAATTACGGTGCTTATT
>CALMJY010000213.1 GCA_937864815.1 uncultured Bacteroidota bacterium | reverse complement strand
CCATACACATGCCGATCTGGATTCCAATTGTTTACCTCCATATTGAACAAGTATTTGCTCCGTACTTATAATTTTTCCTGAATTCCACAGATCAGCTTCTTTTTCATTCAGAAGACTGGTGTCTGAGGCTGCAAGGATCTGGTATGCCTTCTGGTATGTTCCATTGATACCGGATGCAATTTTCCAGCTCAGTCCGGGTTCAGAGGTTCCTAAACCATCCGGATTTACCAGATTCTCACAGGAGAGATCATATACACCAGCGTCAGATTTTTTCTGAGTGCATGACTGCATAATTAAGCTTAATAATACTCCAAGAGTAAGAAGATGTTTAATCATTATTCTAAATGTTTTAATGTACTAATTTCGAAAATTAATAACTTTAAAACAATTACATCAGAAATGGGATTGTTTTATTTTATTTAATTACCGATTTTATGAGAATCAATTATCCTGGCAGCAAAATCTTTCTGTTTACTTTAATGTTCCTGTTTGTGCAATGTTCAGATATAGAAAAGGTTACATATAGCCTTAAGGTGATAAAGGGAACTGTTAACGGTGCATTTATTGAGAAAAACGGAAAATTTCTTTCAATATATGGGGATCCTGCAGACAAGATGTCAGAAGCTGAAATGGTATTGTTCACCCATTTCAGGAGAGATGTGACATGGGCAGGAGAAAAGCTTCTTGAATCAGGAAGCAAAGGTGTAGCTCCGAAAGGAGAAAGGATATATTTCATTTCAGCGGATTCAGTAATTGATAAGTTACCGGTATCCAGGTTTCATGATTATTATTGCCAGACCACGAAATTTCCTGACAAGCCATATAAAATCAACCGCTTTGTGAGTGGTGGTGACATGATATCATGGGAGGGGATTGACATGAAGGTTCTGTCAACACCGGGTTACACGAGGAACGCGGTATCATACATTGCTTCAATAGATGGTAAGAAAGTGGCCTTCACCGGAGATCTTATTTATGGTGACGGGCAACTTATTGATATTTACAGTATGCAGGATTCATTTAAGGAAATAGGAGGATATCATGGATATGCCACTCGTCTTGGGAACCTTATTTCGAGTCTGCAGCTGGTTAAGTCTGAAGAACCGGACATCATTATTCCAGCCAGGGGTCCGGTAATTTACAGCCCTTCTTCTGCAATAGATGACCTTACAGAAAGGATCAGGAAAATCTATGCAAATTATCTTTCAATATCAGCATACAGATGGTATTTTCCTGAACGGATGGTTGATCTTGAGCAACATATTCTGGAGAGAGGAAGAAAAGCAGAACCTATGGAATATTCGGAAATCATCAGGGATAACCCTCCGGTATGGTACAGGCATATAAGCAACAGCAACCTTGTTATTGCAGATGACAGTTCGGCATTCCTTATTGATTGCGGTACAAAAGATGCTTTTGAAGGAGTAACTGATCTTTTCAAATCAGGCAGGATAAAATCTGTTGACGGGATATTTATCACCCATTACCATGATGATCATACCGATCTGATAAATGATGCCGCTGAAAAGTATGATTGTCCTGTTTATGCCACGGAAGAGCTGAAAGATATACTACAGAATCCGGGAGCTTACCGTTTGCCATGCCTTACCACATATCCTGTTAAAAATTTAACAGTAAAAAAGGATGGAGAAAAAATGATTTGGAAGGATTTTGAGCTCTCTTTCTATTTCTTTCCCGGTCAGACTATTTATCACGATGCTGTTCTTTTTGCAAAGAAAGGAGGTGAATCTATCTTCTTTATTGGCGACTCATTTACCCCTTCAGGAATAGATGATTACTGTCTTCTCAACCGTAACCTTCTGCATGAAGACGAGGGTTTTTTCTATTGTCTCGATATTCTTGAGAAAATGCCTGAAGGTACTCTCCTTGCAAACCAGCATGTTGAACCACCGTTCGCATTTTCAGCACAGCAGATTGATTTCATCAGATTGAAACTGCGTGAGAGAAATGAATTATTCAGAGAGCTGTTTCCCTGGGATGACATCAATTTTGGCATTGATGAACAATGGGCCATTGCTTATCCTTATGTACAGAATACGTGCAAAGACAGCCTTGCAACAATAAATGTTGAACTGACAAACCATTCCGGGATAAAAAGAGTATTTAATGTTTCAGCAAATCCCGGTGAAGATCTTTTGTGCAGCGATAAAGATTTGTCTGGGACAATTGAAGCAGGTCAGACAAGGAGTTTTAGCTTTAATGTTGAAGTGAAAGATAAAGCTCTTCCGGGTGCAAAAATAATAACTTTTGATGTTGGTACCCATGGTATGGAATTCAGAAAATTCTGTGAGGCATTAATAATAGCAGAGAACTAACATAATCTCAACCTCAACCTCAACAAAATGAAAGATCAAAACTGGTCAAGAAGAAAATTCATCAGGTCAGCCGGGCTTGGTTCACTGGCATTGGTAACTATTCAGTACAGCTGCAGCTCTTCAAAAAAAGCTGCACAGGCACAAGTTGCACCTCCCGCAATTCAGGGCTTTGAAAGGGATAATCAGATTGTTGCAAATCAGGCTCCATGGAAACCTTTTTCGGACAGAAAGTTAAGAGTAGGAATTGCCGGTTACGGGGTATGCCGTTTCGGTGCAGATTTCGGATTTCAGAACCATCCGAATGTGGAGGTGGTTGCCGTAACTGACCTCTTTCCTGACAGATGTGCTGAACTGGCCAGGGTCTGCAATTGTTCAAAAACTTACCCTTCTATTGAAGAAATGGTTAAAGACGATAGGATTGAGGCAGTTTTTGTAGCTACAGATGCTCCTTCACATGCAAAACATGTAATCGATGCCCTGAAACATGGCAAGCATGTTGCTTCAGCAGTACCTGCTGTTTTTGGTTCACTTGAGGATGCCGATAAGCTTTATGAAGAGGTAAAAAAGAGCGGATTGAAATACATGATGTTTGAGACTTCATATTTCCACGAAGCCCTGTACGGGATGAGAAAGATCTATAATACGGGAGGTATGGGTAAAATTGTATATGCCGAGGGCGAATACTACCATTATATGAGTGAACCCATTGATTCCTACAAGGGATGGAGAATCGGTCTTCCTCCACAATGGTATCCGACACATTCCAATGCCTATTATATTGGAGTGAATGATGGTTTTTTTACTGAGGTTTCCTGTCAGGGAATGCCAAGCATTATTAACCATCTGAAGCCTGAAAATAATATTTACAAAAATCCTTTTGGAACTGAGATAGCATTGTTCCGGACCGATTCCGGCGGTACTGCAAGGATGGCTGTAAGCTGGGATACCCCGGGAGATGAGGGGGAGAGGGGGAGGATAAGGGGTGAAAAGGGATCCTATTATGGTAAATATCAAGGAATTGTAAAAGATCTTCCGGATATTGGGAAACCGGCTCTTCCTCCGGGTGTTCCTGCCGGTGGACATGGCGGTTCACATGGTTACCTTATGAATGATTTTGTTGAATCCGTGATTCTTGACAGAACCCCTCTGGTCCATGTTGCTGCTGCTCTGAATATGACTGTTGCAGGAATTGTTGCCCATCAGTCGGCCCTAAGGGACGGCGAGTTGATGAAGATACCGCGATATAGTGTTTAGAAGAGGAGAGAGGGAGACTGGGAGAGGGGGAGATTGGGAGACTGGGAGACCAGCAGATTGCCAGCCTTCGCTAAAGCTTCGGCTGACAAAGCTCGACTATCTTATCTTATAAT
>CALMJY010000212.1 GCA_937864815.1 uncultured Bacteroidota bacterium | reverse complement strand
CCTTCCTGGTAATAAGATTAATAGGAAACATTTGTCCGTCATGGGTATGGCCTGACAACTGAATATCTGTCTTTGTTTTACTGGCCTCAATAAGTTCAGTGGGCCGGTGATCAAGCAGGATAACAGGTAAAGAATCCATAGCAGACTCAAGTAGTTTTTCAACTGATTTCCGGTTGCGGAAATGGCTGTCAAGCCGACCGGCAAGACTAAAGGAATTGTCAATAATAATGATCGTATCATAAAGGATCTCTATACCCGCTTTATCAAAGAAACTACCGCGGTCCTGCCCCCTGTAATACTCGTGATTTCCCAAAACACCATAAACACCATACTTCGTATTAATGGTTTTCAGAAGTACTTCGTGCCTGTCCATTCTTTCACCATCATGACCTTCAACCATATCGCCACCAAACAGCATTATATCGGGAGAAACGGATTCAACTTTTTCAACAAATCTATTTACAAAATTTACCGGGGTATCAGTGTCAATATGAAAATCGGCAGCATATGCAATTCTAAGGTGGGCAATTTCTGAAGATCTGGCCGGTACCTCAATACTGTATTCAGTAGTTCTGATTGTTCTGAAGTTGATCACTCCACCCGTTACGACCAGGGCTGCAACAATTATAATTGAGCTCAGACAATATTTCCTGAAGCTGTAGCTCTTTCTTTTTTCAGAAGGTAAGACTTTTACAAACAGGTTAACCAGAAGAAAAATGTCAAATACCAGTATTGCCAGGAAAAGGTAAAGATAAAATGGTAAAAGATAGTTAGAAATGATACCAAGTATCTCTCCGATAAATGCAAGATTACCATTATTAAGCAAATCAGCGGCAGGGTAAATGGTAATTAATGTAAGATAAATTAAAGTATACCTCAGCCTGTAATCCTTACTTATGAAAAGCTGCCATATCCTGATAAAAACATAAATGTTAGGTATTGTATACGCTAACAAAATCATATTGTGAAATGAAATATTCATCCTGGCTAATTGAATCGATTCCCTTCAGCAAAGAATCAGGAGCTTATGACATTCATACAATCATACACTCTCATAAACTCATAATCCATTTTACAAATCTCGTCATTACCCTTGAGTAGGGAGGATACCTTAAAGGCAGATCAAACAAATTTGACTTGACAATTACAGAACGCATGTTTGAAAAAGTCTCAAATGATTTCCTTCCATGGTATCTTCCCGTTCCGCTCTTTCCCACTCCTCCAAAAGGCAGGTATGGAGATACAAATTGAATAACATTATCATTTACAGCAACTGATCCTGATTCTGTTCTGTTAATAAATTCCCGTATAAGCCTGCTGTTTTGTGAAAATATATAGGAAGAAAGTGATTTGCCTGTCTGTCTCATAATAGTGTATGCTTCCATCAAATCATCAAATTCAACAACGGGAAGCAGTGGTCCGAAAATCTCCTCTTGCATAGCAGGATCGGATATCCTTAAATCCGATATTACTGTTGGAGCGACATAACGGCCATCCTCGTTTGTCTTACCACCTGTAATAACCGTTCCGCTCATCATCATTAGAGCCAGTTTTCTGACATTATCTCTGCTGATCACCCTGCAGAAATGATCGCAGGTCTCAGGATTCTCCCCACAGAATTTTTCAATCTCATTTTTTAGATTAAACAGGAACTGCGATTTTATTCTCCTGTCGACAAGGACATAGTCAGGAGCAACACAGCTTTGTCCTGCATTAAGGAATTTTCCCCAGGCAATTCTTTTTGCTGCGAAATCAAGCCTTGCATCGGATGCCACAAGGCATGGATTCTTTCCGCCAAGCTCAAGTGAAAATGGTGTCAGGTTTTCTGCTGCTATCTTCGCCACATGCTTACCTATTTCCGGACTTCCCGTAAAAAAAATATAATCAAACTTCTGTTCAAGGAGAAAATCGCTCAGCGAATGATCACCATTTACCATTGCAACAATCTCCCTGGGAAGGTTTTCAAGCAGTTTTTCCATTACTGCCATTGTACAAGGTACACGCTGCGACATTTTAAGGACAACGCTGTTTCCGGCTGCAATTGCACCAATAAGAGGGACAAAAGCAAGCTGAAAAGGATAATTCCATGGTGAAAGTATCAATACCTGTCCGTAGGGCTGAGGTTTTAAATAACTCCATGACAGGAAATGAACCAGAGGCGTCCTGACTCTTTTTTTCCGGGACCAGGATTTCAGATTTCGCAGTGTATGGTTGAGCTCCATTATAACCAGCCTGGTTTCAGAAACTATAACCTCAAATTCGGGTTTATGAAAATCTTCCCATAATGAACGGATAATTTCAGGTTCATATCTTAAAATAAGTGATTTAAGCTGTTTTAACAGTTCAATTCTGTAATTTATGCTCAGCATTTTTCCTTCGGCAATGAATCGTTTTTGTGCCTCCAGTATCGATTTTACTTCCTGCTTCTCCATTCTTCTTCCAGGATTAATAATTGTTTTGATATTTCATTCTGTTCTGAACCATCTTTCTCTGGTATTTTGTTCATGCAGTATTCAGCCATGGCAGCTATTGTTAGACTCGGATTCACTCCAATATTTCCCTGAATAGCTGAGCCATCAGTTATGAACATGCCGGGATAACCATGAACTCTGAGTGATTGGTCAATAACTCCATTTTCCGGTTTATACGACATTGGGCATCCTCCAAGAATATGGGCAGTTGTAGGCCTGTTGAAAAACACCTCCAACATAATATTCTGTGGAATACCAGCCACTTTTCTGGCATACCTTTCCATAACTTCCTGACCTATATGAATATATGCCGGCACTTTTTTTTGTCCCCGGTTATCAATTTTCATCTTTCCACCAAACAGGGTCTTTTTCCAGATCATCTTCATGGCATTATCGGTAGTCTGCATTACAAGGAAGATAACCATATTTGTTGACCACTTAAAATTAAAGATCATCTTCAGGAGCATCCAGGGGTGAGTAACTGATTTCACAATTAACAGCCAGCTCCTTTGAATCGATGAACCGGCTCTCCGTACCGACAGTCCAAAAAACCACTTCATGGCATTGGAATTATCCGGATATTTAACTATTTCAACATGGGTAAGGTTATCGGGACTGAAGACAGAAGTGATAGCCAGGCCATTATTCAATTTTTCCGTTGCACCTGAGACAGCACATAATGTTTCTGCATTTGTTCTCAGTTCATATCCAAGCTTATCAGACAACTTTGGTAATGTATTATACTTATACTTCTGCTTAAGTAACAGTTCAAGTGTGCCCAGGGCTCCTGCTGATAGAACGATGTTTCTGGACCAGAATGTTCTTTTACCGGAAGAAAAGAGAGAAGTTATTTTTCGGGTCTCAACTTCATAAATATTATCTGAAAAAGAAATTTTATCAGCCTTTGTCTCAGGCAGAATTTCAGTTCCCAGTTTTTCGGCAAACCAGAGGTAATTTCTGTCAAGGGTATTTTTTGCATTTTCCCTGCATCCTACCATACAGCCGCCGCACTCAATGCATCCCTTTCTCAGAGGCCCCATTCCGTTAAAATATGGATCCGATTCAATATCCCGCTCTGAAAGGTTTACTGCAACATTTACTGTTTCAAATGACTTGCCGGCATTCATATCCTCCGATACTTCCTTGAGGATCCTGTCTTCGGTATTAAGCTTATTGTAGTTTGTTCTGCCAAGCATAAAAGATACCTTGTCATAAAATGGCTTCAGAATCTTTTTCCAGTCTCCGAAATTTCGCCATGACAGATTATTGAAGAACTCATCAGGCGGCATGTATAATGTATTTGCATAAACCAGGCTTCCCCCTCCCACTCCTGTACCACTAAGTATACTTGCCGTTGTATAGAATGAGAGCTTCTGAAACCCGAAAAACCTGAGTGCTGGAACCCAAAGGTATTTCGGAAGATTCCAGTTTGATTTCGGGAAATCTGCAGGTGCATACCTTTTACCCTGTTCAAGAACAAGAACCGAGTAGCCTTTTTCAGCCAGACGAAGTGCAGAGACGCTTCCGCCGAAACCTGATCCGATCACAATAAAATCATAAATTCTCCTTTCCATTTTAAAGGATGCTGAAGGAGTAAATATATAAACTATGATCCAGAATATGAAAAAAAGGCGACAGGCGACTGGCGTCAGGCGACAGGCAGCAGTGAAAATATTTCTTACACAGAGGAAATCAGGAGAAGCACAGAGAAACACAGAGAATTTTATTTTCCAACTCTGTGTATCTCTTTAGATTCTCTGTGGAACTCTGTGTAAGTTCTTTTTAAATTGATCTCAATTACAATGGTTTATGATTTAAAATGACAGGAGTTAAAAGCTTATTGTTTAATCAACTACAAAGAAGATAGTTCCATGCTTTTCTCCCATAGCTTTCTCCTGTTCTCAGGAGTAATATGAGGATTCTTAAGATCAACTGGTTTACAGCGCACGAAATACTTACCGGTAATATTTTTGACCGCTTCTGAATCAGCAAGATATAAAGATGTTTTGGCACCTTTTTCAGGAGTGATCATGAATGTTTTACCGATTGTGTAAAGAAAATTAAAAATCCCTCCGAACTCTTTTCCAAAGTTTGTTCCTACAACTCCGGGATGAAGAGCATTTACAGTGATACCGGTTTCCTTCAGCTTATCAGCAAGCTCAAGTGTAAACAGAATATTATAAAGTTTAGTGTCTGCGTAAGTTCTGAATGAATTGTAAGGCTTCATTCCCTGAATGTAATCTGAATCAACTCTTCCCGCTTTATGTGCAGCAGAGCTGAGATTAATAATCCGGGGATCATCACTTTTCTCAAGAATATCCAGAAGCAGGTTTGTAAGAATAAAATGGGACAGATGGTTTATCTGAAATGACTCCTCCAATCCATCTTCTGTTATCCTTTGTTCTGGTAGGCAAACACCTGCATTATTTATAAGAACATCAAGCTTTTCAAATCTTTTTTTGTATGTTTCAGCACAATCCCTTACCTGTTTCAAAGATGTCAGATCAACAATTAAATAATCTACCTTATCATTACCAGACTTAGCAATTATCTCCCTTTTAACCGATTCAGCCTTTTGATGGTTTCGTGCAGTAAAAACCACCTGCCAGCCTTTTTGTGCAAGTCCAGCTACTGTTGCTTTTCCAATTCCTGAGTTACCCCCTGTAATTAAAACCGTTTTTATCAATATGAAATCATTTACGTGTAAAAATTCAAATCTAGTACTTTATTCTTTTATATATTTATGAAATAAAACACTGCAAAATGAATATACTCAAAAAGACAGCAAAAGGGCTGATATTGTTCACAGCTCTGATTTTATTTGTGGCTACAGTGAACCTGCATGGTCAGGTAAAGATGTCAGAAGAAAAATGGATACTGCCTACTTACAAGGTAAATCCGCCTGATAAAAACCCTATGTTTTTTAAGGGAGAATCATACCAGGGAGCTTCAAAATATATTTACCCCTATGGTATGAATGATGCCATATCAAATGATAAATCAGACCAGGCATGGAAAGCCCTTATTCTTGAAAATGAGTACATAAAGCTCTGCGTTACCCCTGAAATCGGTGGTAAGCTTTACTATGCAACTGATAAAACAAACTCATACAATTTCATTTATAAGAACAATGTTGTCAGACCTTCCAATATCGGAATGCTCGGAGCATGGGTCTCAGGTGGAATAGAATGGTGTGTTATTCATCACCATAGGGCATCGACCTTTCTTCCAATGGATTATGACCTTTCAGAAAACAAGGACGGAAGTAAAACTATATGGATTGGTGAAACAGAACCACGCCACCGGATGAGGTGGACAGTTGGAATTACTGCCTATCCCGGAAAATCATACTATTCAGCAGAGGTAAAGATCCACAATCCTACACCTCTTACAAATACGATGCTATTCTGGGCAAATGTTGCAACTCATACCAACAGGGATTACCAGGTAATATTCCCACCAAGTGTTCAGTTTGCCACCTTCCATGCCAAGAACAGCTTTACCAGGTGGCCATATTCAACACAGGTTTACAATGGACAGGATTTCACAAAAGGTGTTGATCTTAGCTGGTGGAAAAACTCTCCAAGGGCCAATTCATATTTTGCATATGATCTAAAGGAAGATTTTATGGGGGGATATGATCACGGAAAAGAGACAGGTACCGTACATATAGGCGACCATAATATTGTAAAAGGTGCAAAATTATGGGAATGGGGGTCTGGTCCGGCAGGACAGGCGACTGAAGCCGTTCTTACTGAAAAGGACGGGCCTTATGTTGAGATAATGGTAGGCTCATTCTCTGACAATCAGCCCGATTACAGCTGGATAAAACCATACGAAGTAAAAACCTGGAAGCAATACTGGTATCCAATAAAGGACATAAAGGGTTTCAAATATGCCAATCTTAATGGTGCAGTAAATCTTGAAAAGAAAGAAGGAAACAATATATTCCTGGGTTATTATTCCACTCAGAAAGTAAGCAAGGCAAAAGTAGTCCTGAAGAACAAAGACAAAGTTGTTTACGAGAAAACCATGGAAATATCTCCTGCCGTTACTTTTACAGGAACTATTAAAATAGAAGGAGAATTCAAAATCACAGATCTGTATACTGAGCTTGTAAACGTTGAGACAAACGAAAAGCTTATTTCATATCAGCCTGTTGAACAGAAACCTGCAAGTGATTTGCCGGAGGAGGTCAAAGCTCCTGAAGCACCTGAGAAAATTGCCACAGTTGAGGAATTATATCTTACCGGAAGCAGGATCCTTCAGTTCTACAATCCTACGCTCAATGCCATGGATTACTTCAATGAAGCACTTAAGCGTGATCCGGATGATATCAGAACTAACACTGCTGTGGGAAATGTACATCTGAAAAACGGAGAATACATACTTGCAAGAGCTTCGTTCAGCAGGGCAATCAAAAGACTTACAAAGGATTATACAAGACCATCGAATTGCGAGGTGCTATACCTGCAGGGACTTACTCTAAAGGCCCTGGGACTTTATGACGAGGCAACAGATACCCTTTACAGGGCAACATGGGACTATGCATGGCATGCTGCAGCATATCTGGAACTGTCAGGAATTTCATGTATTAAAGGAGATTTCAACAAAGCATTATTACAGATAAATGAATCGCTGGCCACCAATGCAAGAAATAACAGCGCGCTAACACTTAAGGCAGGTATTCTGAGAAGACTGGGAGATCAGGCTGGAGCGTTTGAAATACTATCAGAAGTTGCCAAGACAGATCCTCTGGATTTCAGGGCGGGCAATGAAATGTATCTTTCTGCCCTTAAAGCAGGTAAACAAAAGGAAAGCGAAACCCTTCTAAGCGATCTTAAGAGGAAGATGAGAGATTTTGATCAGAATTATCTTGAGCTTGCAGTGGGATATCTCAATGACGGGATGGATACAGAAGCTGAGGATATACTTAAAAGATTCAACGGCAAAGACCAGGAAATAAGCTACTACCTGGGATATATATATGATCAGAGAGGACAAAAATCAGAGGCAGTAAAGTATTTTAAGGAAGGTTCAGCCCAGCCTGTCGATTATGGATTCCCGTTCAGGATTGAGTCTGAGAAAGTTCTGCTGAAAGCATCAGAATATATGCCTGCTGATTCAAAACCATATTACTATCTTGGAAATCTTATGTATGACAGGCAACCTTCAAGAGCAATAAAATGCTGGGAAAAGGCTGTTGAACTGGAACCGGCACTCGCCATTGCCTGGAGGAATTTGGGATTCGGATATTACCAGCATTCCAATGATGTTAAAAAGGCAATTGCTGCATATGAAAAGGCTGTATCATACAAGAATGATGACCCTGTATATTATACTGAACTTGATCCTCTTTATGAACTTGATAATGCTCCGATACAGAAGCGGGCAAGTCTTTTTGAAGGTAAAAACGATGTTGTAAAACAACGCGATGATTCATTTGTAAGGCAGATAATTGTACTGAATCTGTCAGGTCAGTATAAAAAAGCAGTGGAATACCTGGCAGGCAGCACTTTCCATTTCAGGGAAGGCAGTTCAAGAGTCAGGGATATAACCGTAGATGCAAAACTTCTTTATGGTAAGCAATTACTTGCTGAAAAAAACTATGATGCTGCCCTGCAGCAGTATTTATCAGCTATTAAACCACAGACAGTTTCAGAGATTGAAGACAACAGGAGCCCCCAGATCAATTATTTTATTGGAACAGCATATGAAGCAATGGGTAAGAAAAAAGAGGCTAAATCATATTTCACACTCTCAACTGAACAGAAAGTTCAGGCATCCGATTATATTACCTATTACCAGGGACTTAGCTGGCTGAAACTTGGAAACAAGGAAAAAGCTTCAGCCTGTTTCAACTCCATGATCAAATCAGGAGAAGACAGAATCAGTAAGGGGTCAGAGGTTGATTTCTTTGCAAAATTTGGTGAGAGAGAAACCGAAAATGTCAGGTTATCAAATGCCTATCTTCTTAAAGGTTTAGGATATAAAGGACTCGGTGACAAGCAGGCAGCCAATGAGAATCTGAACAAAGCAGTTGAATTGTCAGTCAGTAACCTTTATGCCAATGTAGAGAGGGAATAAACTATTTTGACGGCGGACTTTCCTGACCGAACCTGAATTTGAACGAAAGTCCGCCATAACGGATACGTACATTGAAGCTGGTAAGGTCACTGACAGGAAGCTGAACAAATGGCTCAATAAGCATATTTCCGCCTTTTTTCAATGGTAATGAGTAACCTGCCGATAGGTTTGTCAGACCAAAGTAGTCGACATGGCTGAATGCCTTTTCATCGCTTTCAACACTGACATCCTGTGAACGGGTTTCTTCATAAACGCTTCCTGATGCCATATCAACTTTCTGCTCAGTGTAAACATTGGTAAAACTACTGCTGAAATTCTGATCAAGATAAACCATTGTGGAGAGTCCTGCAGAAACAAAAAGGCTTGACTTACCTCGTTCCAGTACAGTATAAACCAGGTTGATTGGCACTTCTACAGTAACCATATCAAGCTGGTTCTCATATGAATCAACCGATCCTGTCATGGTAGTTGTGTTTGTTACCGAACTCATAAATACCTTGCCTGAAGAAACATTTGTTGACCCGTAGGAATGCTTAGCCAGAGCAAGTCCGGGGCGCACAGATAATCTTCTGGTGAGCTTACGGTCAACGTAAAAACCTACCGAAACACCCGGTGAATTTTCCATAATATCCTCAATACCTGAAATCATACCTGACAGGCCTGCAATAATGCTGGTCTTTTTACCAGTGGGTACATCATCTGCCATAACTGCTGAGGGTATCTCTTTAGTAACGATTACATCAGTTTTGTTTTCAGCAATATGTTCTTCAACCGCTTTCTCCTCAACCTCAACAGCATAATTCTTCTCTGATTCAATTACACCGCTATCGGCTTTCATATCCTGCACTGGCACTGCTTCGGCAACTTTCACTTCAGGTGAGGATAATAATAAAGAAGGGGAAACGGCAACTATTTCAGGAGGTGATGTCTTGTCTAATTGGCTTATCTGTTCAGGAACAACGGGTATCTGAATATTATTATCCGGTTCTGATACTGATTGTTGCTTCACAGCTAATTCGCCGGTATTGTCCTCCTGAAGTGTCTGATAAATAAACAGGCTGCCCACAGATATAAGGACCACAACAGAAGCAGCTTTTGCCCAGAAAGGTACTATGATGGCAAAACGCTTCTTTCCCTTCTGCCTGCTGACAAAGGAGTTCCAACCCTCCTGTGCCAGGTCGTCGGCATTATAGGTGCTGAAGGCTTTTTCAGCCTGCTCTCTGAATATCTGATCAAACTGCTTCATGTCGTCTGGCAGCACTGTTAAATTCCTTGTTATAGATATCACGTACCATTTTCTTTGCCCTTGCAAGGTTGGAACGTGATGTAGAGGTTGTCACTCCGAGTAGTTTGCCTATCTCCTCATGCGAATATCCCTCAATTTCGAAAAGGTTGAAAGTCACTTTATAGTTCTCTGGAAGCTGGCTGAAAATTTTCAAAATATCATTTACAGATAATTCAATATCAATTTCAGGTTCCAGTTCCACATTCTCAACATTATCTATGGCTACTGATGAAGAGTGCTTAAGGTTTCTCCTGTAATTGTCTATTGAAGTATTTACAAGAATTCTCGAATACCAGGCTTTGAATGATTTGGAGGAATCATAGTCACCCAGATTATCAAGAACCTTCATATAGCTGTCATTTACAATTTCCATAGCTTCATTCCTGTCTTTGGTATACCTGATGCAAACCGACATGGCAAATGAGAAGTAGCGTTTATAAAGGACCTCCTGGTGAAGCTCCTTCCCCTTCAGGCATCCTGCTATCAGATCATGATCAGAATATTCCTGAACTGTTAAACGCTTTTCGCTCATTTATTTATCCGAATTTTGCTCCATATTATAACTTATTTCAGACATTTTTATGATTTTCTTAAGCAAAATATTTTATTTCACCTGAAAACAAACCCAAGTTGCAGCTCAATCCTGTTAAACCTGGTAACATATTCTGTTACATATGAAGAGCTGCTCCAGTTGCTGTCTTCATTTACCGATACCTGCTGAAATCTGTACCCTAAAGCGATATTTATTCCCACCTTATCCCATGTCTGTAATAATATTCCGGCACCTGTATTTAAGAGAAAACCACCTCTTGACTCCCTTGAATAGCCATACCAATAGTTATTTTCCTCATCTCCCTGTAATGAAAAGGCATAACCGCTTTTCAGGTAAACAAAAGGTGATACATGTGAACTAAAAGGATGATAGAGTACTTCTGAATACACAGGTAAAAGTGGCATAGTCATCTCCTCGATACCGGATCCAATTCCCACCATCAGACCATTTCTGAACTTATATCCGTTTGATAGGCTGATACTAAGCATATTAGATTCATTCTCTTCGCTTTTACCAAGCAGCATGCTTAATCCAAAACGGAGATAATATCCGCTTCCCTGTGAGTACCGATGCTGCTTTTTACCAATTGTTTCAACTGAAGAAACCCATGAACCGGGAACTGAAATAACCTGAGGGGCAGAAAGCTTCAGCAAATAATTTCCTGATGTGTCATTAACAATGATTCCCGATATACGGGAACCATTGTTAAGCACCAGTGTCTGCTCAACCCCTTTCTGTGAAAGAGCCGGTATTGCTAGCGTAATAAGAATCACTGAAACAATTATCCTCATAATCAGTCGGTTAATTACTTATCAAGAATTTTTAACTGGCTGATCTGTTTAATATTTTTAGGATCACTGTAATCATACTGGTAAATACCCTTCTCCCCTACCAGCATAAGAATGTTATCAAGCGGGATAACATCGAATGTATTGAAGTCTTTATAATGGGCTATCAGGCGGTTCAGTATCTGAAGAGGATCTGATTTATCGTATATTTTAAGTCCGGCATTACCGTCACAGACAAAAAGCAGATCACCGTCCACACCCAGACCATGGGGATTAAACATAGGATACGATTTTACCAGGTAGGGATTTGTGATTGATGAGATATCAATTACCTCAAGAAGGTTGCTTCCATTTGTACACATTGTTCCTGTACGAAGTGTGACATAAGCATAGTTACCATCGCTTACTACAGGATCGCAGGCAGTAATGTGATCATACTTAGCCAATTGCACTGGCTTTTCAGGATTGTTAATATCATAGATAAGCATCCCTGTTGTGGTTCCGACAAACAGCCTGTTTCCCATCCTGTATAGTGTTTCCATATTACGCGAAACATCAATACTATCCTTTACTATTAACTGAGAGGGAGTTGTGACGTCCACGGTCTTCAAACGCCAGGGAAGCGCAATCAGATAGAGATACTGCTCATTCAGCATGAAACGAGCCATAGATCCTGCGAAGCCTGCACTATTGCTAATACTACCCCCGGTCTTATTGGCTGACATAAAACTGATGAAATCTTCTCGTAACAGTATACCTCCGTAATCAGGAGCCTCCCTCTCCTCAGTAATGGTTTTAACCTCCCAGTCAACAATAACACCCTTTGATTTATCAACATTCGAATATGGATACCATTTATCGCCTTCAGGAACTATCTCAGGAAATATATTTTTCAATCGACCTTTTTCAACAGGATTATTTATATCTGTAATATCTATTGCAACAAGGTCGATATAGCTGTCAGCAAAAAGTATGTTACCGCGGATAGCCATATCTATATTGCCAAGGATCTTGTAAAACGCAAGCTTTTTAGGATCGGAAGGATCGGAATTATCAATTACATGAATTCCCTTTCCATATTCATTTACAAAAAGGTAATTGTCCTTGAAATAGATCTTGCCGGGCGTGGTTATTTCCTGCGGTTCGCTTTTGGCAAAACTGCTGCGGAACTCGCTGAATGGCATATATACCGGTACATTAGCCTCATATGTAACACGTTCAAAAGTTTTGTCATTACAACCCTGAAATGCAGATGCTATAAAAACCAGTGCGATTGTTCTTATTATCAGATTTTTCATATCGATAGATATTTAATGAATTAGTGGTTTATCAGCTAATACGATTGTAATGCTGAAAACGCTGCAAGGGGGAAAGGAAAAAGTTGGCAGTTGGCAGTTGGCAGTTGGCAGTTGGCAATAAATAATTTCTGTGGCGGATTTAGCGAAGCGTAATCCGTGCCTTAAAATAAATGGCACCAATTACAAATTGGCGCCAGCATGTTCCCCTCCTGGGAGGGGCGAGGGGTGGGTTAAGCAAATATCATACTTCTACTTCACCGGTCTTACTTTGACCATGAACTCAAACTTCTGAGGCATAACCTGGTACTGAGGAAACACCGAAAGTGCAGTGCATCCAACCCCACTTGTGGCATAATCGAAATTAAATGTTATCCCTTCAGCCTCTTTCAACTGATATGTATATAGTGACTTTGTCAGGTTTTCGCGTGTATATGGATGAGCATTGAAATTGAAAAACTTATCGCTGCTGAATTCCAGTCCTATTCCATCTTTTGAAGTCATTCTTACCCACCTGTTGTCACACCTGAGACCATAATCCTGTGGAATCAGATAAGGTTCATACATATCACTAACAGTCGAGCTAAATATATCTGTTTTATACCCGGTTTTTCTGTCGGGATAGTTTTCCTGCGGACCACGGCCGTACCAGCTTACATTTGAAAGCGACCTGTCAAGTATCCACTCCACTCCTGCCCTTGGCAGCCAGGAAGGCATATCACCGTCAGGCACAATGGAATGCAATATCTTCATTTCTCCGTTACCTTTGATATTATATGTGTAGCTGTTCATAAATACACCATTGCCTGTTGCAAGAATTTCAAGATTTCTGACTTCAACAGTTATGCTTCCATCACTTTCCTTTACAATGGAGAATTTTTCCAAAACATTACTCAGTTCATCCAGTCCGGCTGAATACCATTCAGTTGCAGCAAAGCCTCCATAACCATTGGTACGGTGTTTACGGTTTGATTCTCCAAATGCCCATTCATCGGTTTCATTTGCAAGCGGGGCTCTCCAGACATTTAAGGCAGGTCCTCTGTCAATAAGTTCCTTGCCTGAAAGAACCATAGATACCAGAAGGCCTTTTTCCCTGTCAAAAACGTAGCTGAAATCACTTCCCATTACTGTTACAAGTTTTTCAGATTCAATAAGTTCCAGAGGCAAAACTGTCGGATCATCAATTCTGGATGCAGGGACCGACCACGGCAGATCAAACTGCTCCCAGGCGATCTCAAAGCCTTTTTCCGCCCACCTTGTTTTTTCCTTCAGCTTAAAGCTCAGGTTCAGCCTGTATTCACGGCCCTCCCTGATCATCGGCTTTTTATAGGGGACAGTAATGACTGTCTTTTTCTGAGGGTCCAGGTCAAGGGTTATCTTCCCCTTATCTATAACCTCATTATCAGCTTTGATCATCCATTCTGTATCGAGGTCCTTAAGGTTTGTGAAAAGATACCTGTTAGTTAATTCCACTTTGCCTCCAGTTGCAGAAACCATCTTTCCGGAAACAGGCTGGGCTGATTTCTTAATCTGCCACATCTCGGACTGAGGACGCCTGTCGGGCCAGATTGAGCCATAGGTCCTTGCTCCTATTCCATAGCTGAAAAATTCGCCATCCGCTGAAGATGATTCAAAATCGAGCCATAATGCAGATTTCTTTTTCAATGCGGATGAA
The DNA here is from genome assembly GCA_937864815.1 of uncultured Bacteroidota bacterium. Classification (GTDB taxonomy): domain Bacteria; phylum Bacteroidota; class Bacteroidia; order Bacteroidales; family VadinHA17; genus LD21. Next base: position 12,227 of record CALMJY010000212.1, on the reverse strand, counting down.
GGTTTCAGGAGCTGTTCAGCAGGTATTATCCCGGTAAATACAGCAGCCTGATCGATAACAGCATCACATATGTAAACACTTGTTTCCTGTCCGTGTACTTCAGCATTTCTTCCTATATTCAGTGGGAATGGAGTATTACGGATATTACCTGTAACAGGAACTTTTGTACTGCCGACACCATCAATTGACAATGAGATCTCCTGTCCGGTATACCATGCCACAATGTGATGCCAGTTATTCTCCCAGCCCTGAGGCAAGGCTATCTGAACTTTATGTTTTTTCGTTGTTGTAAGATAGAACTCAAGAGAATCATTTCTTACCTGGACAATTCCAAACTGCCAGCTTCCCTTGGTAATGTATGTGCCTGCCGAACTGCTTAGTGCACGGGGAAATACTCTGAGCGATAAGGTCAGGTTATTACCGTTTATCTCAAGAGCCTTATCGCGGTAAACCTCCACCCACTGATCGTGACCGTTAAGATCAATCCCGTTTCCATCTGTACCCGGCACAATTTTGGCCCGTCCCATTACATTTACGCCTACATTATTTTCTGAGGAATCTTTAAGGGCATCTATTTTTTCAGTAATTCCGGTGCTTACAAAATCCCATATCGCTCCACCCATGCTCCGGGGGTGATTATAAAATACCTCCCAGTAATCATCTAGAGCTCCTGCTCCGTTACCTGTTACCGCAAGGTACTCATCAAGAAAAGATGGTCTCGGATCAACATCTGCGGGCACAAGCATTACATCGGTGATCAGCTTGTGGATTTTCGGGTAACGCGGCCCAATTATATCTTCACAACTGTGTGCAAAGGCATTACCACCGTACATCCAGAAACGTGTCTTATCATACTTTTTTCCTTCTTCAATGACCGCACAGATATTTTTTCCTTCACCGCTTTCATTTCCGGCACTCCAGAACAGAACAGAAGGATGATTCCTGTCACGAAGCACCATCTTCCTTGCACGTTCGCGATACATAGCTTCCCATTCCTCCATCTCTGATACATACTCAGTTGCGTGAGCCTCATCTCCCGTTTCATCTACAATATATAAACCATACTCATCTGCCAGCTCCAGGTATCTGTTTACAGGAGGGTAATGTGAGGTCCTTACACAATTTATATTGAACTTTTTAAGTATTGCCAGATCCTGTCTGATCGTCTCCTCATTCATAGTATGACCCAGGATCGGATGCTGCATATGGGAATTAATTGCATTCAGTTTAACAGGCACACCGTTAAGGTAAAAAACCTGGTTCTTAATCTCGGTCTCCTTAAATCCTATTCTCCCATAAATAACCTCAATCACAGATCCCTGCTGGTTCTTTAGCTCAAATGTAAGATGATAAAGACTTGGAAATTCAGCTGACCATTTAGCCGGATTTTTTATAGTTTCACTTAGGATTACAGTTGATTTTCCTGAAGCGGGCAAGGAAATCCTTTCAGAGACCATTGTTGCCACTTTGCTATTTTGCTGGTCGTAAAGAGTTGCCTGTACTGTGAAATCATTAACACCAGCGAGAGAGTAATTTTTTACATCAAGCTTAATGTCAAGTTTAGCATCAGTGTAGCTGTCATCAAGGTCAGTAGTTGCGTACCAGTCAAATATATGAGTCTGTGGTGCTGCGAAGAGCCAGATATCATCAAATATACCTGCGAGCCTCCAATAATCCTGATCTTCAAGATAATAACCATCAGAATATTTAATCACATTTACCGCAATTACATTTTTACCAGGCTTCAGGTACCTGGTAATATTATACTCAGATGGTTCCTGTCCTCCCTCATTGTATCCTACTTCCTTTCCGTTAATCCAGACGAAAGAGGCCGAAGCACATTTCTCAAGTCGCAGGAAAATCTCCTTACTTTTCCATGAGGCAGGAATGTTAAAAGATCTCCTGTATGAACCTGTGGGATTGTATTCCCGCGGAACATGAGGCGGATCAGGTTTAAAGGGAGTGCTGACATTACGGAACAGAGGATCACCAAAACCCTGCATCTCCCAGTTTGACGGAACATGAATTGTATCCCACTTTTTATCATTGTAATCCTCCCTGAAGAATTCAGCAGGAGTACCCTCAGGTGTATCGGAATACAGGAATTTCCAGGTACCGTTTAATGACAAATAGGATGCAGCAACTGAGTATCGATTCTTAAGAGCTTCATCCACTGAATTAAATGGAATAAGCGGCACATGACCTTCCTCCTGGTTAAGTTCAAAAACCGAAGTATTCTCGATATAATTATAAATATCAGAAAGAAACGGTTTATCCTGGGCACCTGCTCCTATTGAAAGCCCCACCAGCAAAAGAAAAGGGATTTTACTCTTCATACTAATTATAATTTACAGAAAGTGAATTTATGATAATTGCCAGATATTTCATTCAAAAACCTAATTTTTGCTACTTTTGATCCTTAAATTTTTTTTGTAAAACATTCACATAAACCACATGAATCTAAAACGAAGAGAATTCATCAGGTTAGGTGGTATAACAGTTGCAGGCTCTATGGTAATTCCGTCACTTCTCAATTCATGCAAAGGCAATCCGGTTTCAGAAACTGCTGCTTCATACATGGATCATTTCGAGGTAACACCTGAACATCTGCAGAAAGTTCTGGCCACAGCGCTGGAAAAGGGAGCTGATTATGCCGACCTCTATTTTGAGCATACAGTAAGCAATGCTACATCATTACAGGACAAGAAAGTGAACAGTGCATATTCCGACATCACTTTCGGTGTAGGTATCAGGGTATTAAAAGGTGACCAGACAGGTTTTGCCTATGCTGAAAACACATCGATGGAATCTATGCTCAGGGCGGCCAGAACAGCAGCCAGCATAGCTGAAAGTAATTCAGTATGGAGCCCCTCAACTTTCAATGAAATCATTCCCAGGGCTTTATACAATATTACAACATCATGGGAGGATGTGGTAATAAAGGACAAAATACCTTTTATCACCTCCCTGAATGATAAGATATTCGCCGGTGACAACAGGGTGACAAAGGTAAATATATCATTATCTGATTCAACTACTTACATACTTTTTTATAATTCCGAGGGAGTATTATCCTGGGATTACAGGCCTCTGACCTACATAATGGCACGTACTGTTATGGAGGAAAACGGGAGGCTGGAAAACGCAATGGTCTCACAATCATACAGGAAAGGATTTGAGTTCATGACAAATGATCTCGTTGATAGTCTTGCATCAGATGCCATTTCCAAAACATCCCGTCTTTTCGAAGCCGATAAACCAAAAGCAGGTGAAATGGAAGTTGTGATGGCAGCAGGAAGTTCGGGGATTCTCCTGCATGAAGCCATGGGGCATTCATTTGAAGCTGATTTCAACAGGAAGAATACCTCCATTTTTTCTGATAAAATGGGTAAAAAGATAGCCCAGGATTTTGTAACAGTTGTTGATGATGGTACACTTCCAGGCGACAGAGGAGCTCTGAATATTGATGATGAAGGTGTGCCTACTGAAAAAACCATTCTGGTGAACAATGGCACACTTACAAGCTATATCCACGACAGGATCAGTGCAAAATTCTATAATGTCAAACCAACAGGAAACGGGCGTCGGCAGGACTTCAGGAATGTTCCCCTTCCCAGGATGCGGTCAACCTATATGGAAAACGGACCTCACAAACACGATGAGATCATTGCCAGTGTTAAAAATGGCATTTATGTAGAGGACTTCAGTAATGGACAGGTAAATATCGGACCGGGTGATTTTACATTCTTCGTAAAATTTGGCTATATAATTGAGAACGGCAAATTAACAAAGCCTATCAAGGACATAAACATTATCGGAAACGGCCCCCAGGCTCTGGCCGATATTACAATGGTTGCCGATAACCAGAAGATCGATTACGGAACATGGACATGCGGTAAGGATGGACAGGGTGTACCTGTATCAATGGGGCTTCCAACAGTTAAAATCAGGAAACTGACAGTTGGGGGAATTAATGGTTAATGCATTAATGCTGAATGGTTAATGCTAAATGCTTAATACAAAACAATAACAATCTGATTTTAAAATGAATACAAACGAAAAATATGAAATTGCTGACCTTGTCATCAAACATGCTATTAAGAATGGTGCTGACGAGGTGGCTGTTGCAATAAGTGACAGCGCCAGCAGTCACATTGAGATCCGCGAGAAAAAGATTGACCGGTTGCAGGAATCGATAAGTAACGGATTGTCCCTTTCTCTCTATGTTCAGAAAAAATACTCCTCACACTCTACCAATCACCTTAAGAAAGATGATCTGATGAAATTTGTGGAGGGTGCTGTTGCTGCAACCAAATATCTTTCAGAGGATGAATTCAGATATCTTCCTGACTCTGAGAGATATTACAAGGGAGGCGGAGAAGATCTCATGACTATGGACGCAAACATCAACACACTTGACCCAAAATCAAAGATCGAACTTGCCCGGCAGGCAGAAAATGAAATCTTTGGAACTGATGAACGTATTATTTCAATAACTGCCAGTTACGATGATAGTGTAAGCAGTGATGTATTTGTTACAAGCAACGGCTTCAAAGGTGAAAGTAACGGAAGTTTTGCAGGGATATCGGCATCTGTATCCATCAAGGGTGAAACAGGCCGTCCTCAGGATTACTGGGGAGAATATTGTATACACCTGGATGACCTTGTCAAAAGTGGTATAGGTAAAAAGGCACTTGAAAGAACAATCAGGAAACTTGACCCCAGAAAGATTTCATCAGGAAAGTACCTGATGTTAGTCGATAATTTAGCTGCCGGTAACCTTATGGGACCATTCATATCAGCTATTTACGGCTCCTCAATGTATCAGAAGAATTCATTCCTTATTGGTAAGGCAAATACTAAAGTTGCAAGTGAAATACTGACAATTATTGACGATCCTCTCCTTCCAAAAGGTTTTGGTTCGAGACATTTCGACCAGGAAGGAATAAATGCCGTTAAACGTGAAGTAATTGAAAACGGTATACTGAAGAACTATTTTATAGGTACTTACTATGGAAGAAAACTTAATCTTCCTCCAACAACTATAGGCCCTTCCAATCTGGTTTTCAAATCAGGGGATAAGGATCAGGCAGCACTTGTCAAATCAGTCAAAAAGGGAGTGCTGGTTACAGGATTCAACGGAGGAAACTGCAATGGATCTACAGGTGACTTCTCATACGGGATAGAAGGATTCTACATTGAGAACGGGGAGATAAAATATCCTGTAAATGAGATGAATATATCCGGTAACATGAAAGAGTTCTGGAATACCCTTGTTGCAGTGGGTAATGATCCCTATAAATTCGGATCATATCTTACTCCTTCAATGTTATTCGATAATACGGATTTCAGCGGGTTGTAGGAAAGCTCTTCGACTCCCCTCTTGGGAGGGGCTGGGGGTGGGTTGGGTGTAAACAGAAAACCCACCCCTAACCCCTCCAGGGAGGGGAACTAATTCCCCAATGAAGCTTTGCACCGTTATGCCGTTGTGCCATTGTGCCTTAGTGCCATTATTTCCCTGTCATATTCAGTACACCGATATAATATCCCGGGTCAACTTTGATTTCAGGATTCTGAGTATCGAGTTTGACAGTGCTGAACATGCCTTTAGGATTTACAATCAAGGGCTTACCTGATACATATATTTTAAGCGGCATATTGAACCCTCTCACGCTGTTGTTCCACCTGAATGTCAGGTCTTCACCTTTAACATAGTATTCGAATACCGGTATTCTTGTATCTCTGAGATACTGGTCAAAGAAACTCTGAAGGTTGATACCTGTTTTTTCACTTATGTAATTCTCAATCTGGGCACCAGTTACCACCTTATGGTAAAATTCACTGTTCAATCCCCTCAGTATACCTCTCCATTTTTCGTCATCATTAACTATCTGGCGCAGAGTATGAAGCATATTACCCCCTTTGTAATACATGTCGCCTGAACCTTCAAAATTAACATCATAAATACCTGTTATAGGTCTGTCGTTACGGATATTTCCGCGGCAGCCGATTACATATTCCTGTCCGGCTTCCTTACCGTAATAATACTCCACATAAAGGCATTCTGAATAGTTGGTAAAACTCTCATGCACCCACATGTCGGCCACATCCCTGTAAGTAATGCTGTTGGCAAACCATTCGTGTCCTGATTCATGAATGATTATGAAATCAAATTTCAGACCCCAGCCGCTAACGCTAAGATCGGTTCCCCTGTAACCGTTCTTATATCCGTTACCGTAGGTAACAGAACTCTGATGTTCCATACCCAGATAAGGTGCTTCAACCAGCTTAAATCCATCCCTGTAAAATGGATACTTTCCAAACCAATGCTCAAAGGCCTTAAGCATCATAGGTGCCTGGATGAACTGAGCTTTTGCCTTCTCAAGGTTTTCTTTCAGAACATAATAATCGCAATCAAGTGGACCTGCCTCACCCTGGAATACTTCTGAAAAATGGGCATAATCGGCAATATTTATATTGACTCCGTAATTATTAATCGGGCTTCCGACAAACCAGTTCCAGGTTTTTGTTTTATCCCTGTTTTTTAACACACTCCTCAATCTTCCGTTCGACACATCCATAAGTTTTTCAGGTACAGTAACACTAATAAGCATACTGTCGGGCTCATCATACATATGGTCTTTGCATGGCCACCATAAACTTGCACCATCACCCTGATTTGCTGATGCAATAAAAGGCATCCCGTTCGAATCCTTGTTCCATGTTATCCCTCCTGACCATGGGGGTCTTGTTGAAACTTTCGGTCGTCCCTCAAATGATATTATCACCGAATATATTTTGTTTTTCTCCTGATTTTCAGCAAGATCTATCCAATATACATTCCCTTCACGAGTAAAAGAAAGTTCCCTGTTATTCTGCCTGATTCGGGTAATTATCATAGGATTCTGAAGATCTATCTGCATGCGGGTACTGTTATCAACAACCCTGTACAGAACTGTATTTGTCCCCCTGATAGTACTATCCTGAGGGTTTACCGAGATGTTGAGATGATAATAGATCAGATCCCACCATTTTCTTTCAGGTGTAACTGATCCGCGCAGGGTATCCTGTCTGGTAAAAACCGGAATGTGAGTCTGGGCAGATGTTATAAATGTTATCAGAAAAAGCAGGATAGCGAAACAGATGCGGGATAATAATCTCATTTTAATTTGTTTTAAGAAGTTCAAAAGTAGAAAAAAATAACAAACGAAGAAAGGCACCTGCTGAGTGCCTTTCTGCGATTAAATTAAAACCTGAAACCGGTGGCCGGGCGGCCTGTATGAAAACTCTTTCCGGTGAAAGAGGAAAACCTCTTAGTTAATGAGCATAGGGAAGTATGCTGCTATCATCTGGGTATTTTCAACTTCACCCCTCTTTCCTGCAGTAATAACCTTCTGATGGAAATATTCACTCTTGTTAAGAGCTGCTGTTGATGTTTTAAAACCATCCTTTTCAAATGAAGGATCAAGAAGCTGTACCCCGAAATAGGATTCGTTACATACATACTGAACTGAAAGTTTGTCAGAGAGCACGACATAGTTCTTACAATTCTTGCCTTTAGTTACAACAACCGTAACTTCCATAGGCGAATTCTGATAGCTGATTACAAATGCCTTGTGATCTACACCGTTTATTTTAACGGGATTATCAGCCATCTCAATTTTATAGTCTCCAAGTGCTGAATGTGTTTTACCTTCAGCTACAAGTTCCCTTGAAAATGATGTGGTGACCATTGCTACCACTAACACTACTGCAAAAAACACTCTTTTCATGGCTTTGAATTTTAAATTATTAGTTAACTCTTTTTTTCTTTTTTAATTTGTCTGTCCTTTTTTTTATTTGAAGTCTTTAATCAACTTCATGAACAAAATTATGTCACAGATTAAGGCAAAAAAATAGCAACTGAACAATGAGCATTGTTGATCCAACAATTTGCAGTTTAGGATCAACATTCTGTTTTGTAATCCTTGAAAAGGAGACCGGGAGAAAGGGTGATTTGGGTAAAAATGGTACTAAAAAGTGAAATACTTACTGTTAAAAATTTAATTTTACATAGTAATAGCTGGCAAAAAAATTGGCAACAGGCAGTTGGCAGATGATATAAAGTAATATTTAAAATAACTAATTATGAAAAAGCCTTTGAAAATTACAATATGGACTGCTGGTATAACAGTAGGACTGGTTTTGATAGTTGCAATAGTATTTCTGTTTAATTTCTTATCAGCAATAAAATCAATGACACCTGCCGAGACTCAGTCAATAAACGATTCAGTATGGTGTATCAAAGACAGGTTTGTCAATGCATTTATCTTCAAAGGAAAAGACGGATATATTCTGATTGATGCAGGTATCTCAGAGAAAAATTTCAGCAGGGAACTGTCCAAAACCGGTATTAATCCGGATCAGATTACAACCCTACTGCTTACACATACTGATGGCGATCATATTGGTGCAACAGGCCTGTTCAGGAACGCAGCAGTTTATCTGCACAAAGAAGAGGAACAGATGATCAACGGAACCACAGGCAAGACAAAATTCGCGAAAACAAAATGGAAATACGGGCCCTACAAGCTGCTTGAGAACGATGAAACAGCAAATTATAATGGAATTAATATTAAAATCATTCATACACCAGGGCATACTCCGGGATCGTCCTGCTTTATTGTTGGTGACACCTACCTTGTTACCGGTGACAACCTTATTATAAAGGAAGGGAAATATGTCCATTTTGTTGAGAAGTTCAACATGGATACACTTAAACAGGAAGAGTCACTTAAGACTCTGCCGGACCCGGGAACATTTAAATATATTCTGACAGGCCATAACGGGATAGTAAAATTCTAGAAGGGGACTTATTTTTTACTTTTCAGATTTCCGATTTTGATGCCAATGGTAAGCAATGCTGACCGGCCTGCACCATTAACCCCTGATCCATGATACCTGTAATCGGTATTGAAGATATTACAAAGACTCAGATTAATATTATACCAGTTTGAGTTAACACCGCTGTTTATATTGAAAATATTCCATCCGGGTGTGCCACCCTCAGGGATTCTGTTATCTGCTTTGTCACCTGAAGCAAGCCTGTTCTGGTCACCTGCCCCCATCCACTCCAGGTTGATCCACCTGTTATTACTTCCATATTCTGCTGCAACACACCAGAATGCGGGAGGTATACGTCTTACAGGTTCATTTTTGGTAGTATTCTGACCATAAGTATAGTTAAATGCAGCATCCAAAGATAAAGAAGTAGATAATTTCACATTCCAGGCAGTTTCAAATCCCTGAATAAATGCTTTCTCTACATTCTCCTTAATATATACCGGATACCCGTCAATTGTATCTCCTTCAACTTTGTTTCTGACAATCAGATCGTATAACCTGTTGCGGTACAGGTATGCCTCACCGCTGATAATCTTACCATTATATTTATATCCAACCTGATACTGTAATGAGTGTTCGGGCTTCAAATTATAATTTGGAGTTTCATACCTGAAATCTACTATCCCGAGAGTTCCAAGGTCATCAATATTCGGAGCCCTGAAACCGGTGTTTACAGAGGCAAATAAGTTGGATCGTGGATTTAATTTTCTCATGACAGCAAGGTTTCCGACCAGTGCCGAAGGTGTAAGTTTTGCATTCCCGACATTTTCATCCTCCACATTAATTATAAATGAATTGAACCTTGCACCGGCTGTAATTCCCCATTTATTCAAATCGAAAGAATGCAGTGAAAAAACCGCAAGGCTGGTCATTGTTGATCCGTCAGGATATAGTCCGCGTTTTTCGGTCGAAGTCCCGCTTGAAAGGTCTGAGTCGGTGCGGCTGCTTTTTACAAGGTCGCTGTAAACTTCAAGTCCGCTGCTTGCCGACCAGAAGCTGCCAGATGAAGTGTGAGCTTCGGCTGAAAAGCCAAGCGAACGGACCCTGTCATTCTCAATGCGTAAAACAGGGGATCCATTTTTTTGCATCTCCCTGCCTTCCTCAGTGTTCTGTAGAGATGCGGTTATTACAGCTGATTTAAGGATACCTGAATTAATAATCTGGTTAATTCTTGCATAGGCAAGCTTTCTTTTCTGGGGATCCATCTTATTGACTGCAAAATTCTCCAGGACATACTTATGGTAAACAGGTACATCCTTCTGATAGACACTCTGGTAAGCTAAAGTGAGAGTTGTGGACTTTGCAATCTGAATTTTACCTTTTAAATCATAGTCAAGTTCCTGATAACCGGTAGGGACCTGTTTTCCCGTGGTATCGCCTCCGACTATGTCTCCAAAATTCCTTGCAGTTACTGAAGCCCGGAATGCATTTCGCTTACTTCTGTAATTGACAGCTGAATGAAGACTTTGCTCCATTCCTTGTGTTGCAAATCTTGATAGAAGAGATCCTCCCCAATCAGGATTATCAGCCAGTTCCGGCTGGATACTCAAAGCCTGTATTGTACCACCAAGTGCATCGGACCCATACTGGACAGATCCGCTTCCTCTCAACACTTCAGTTCTTTCAATACCAAATACATCAATAGTATTAAATGTCTGATTCGGTCCATATCTGGCTGTAGCGCTGCTGAGTCTTATGCCGTCAATCAGTAAAAGGGTCTGATTACCAGTCAATCCTCTCACAAAAGGGGACCCTCCGCCATGATTTGTCTTCTGAACAAAAACTCCGGGGGTCAGATTGAGGGCCTCAGGTGAAGTCCTGACCTGGAATTTCTTCATTGCACCAGCATCCAGCAGCCTTATGGCTTCCGGAATATCAGGCTGAAGTGAAGGATACCGTGTGGCAGAAATGACCACCTCACCGATCTCCCCTGACATTATAGTATCATTCAAAGCAAAAGTCTCATCATCCTGTCCGTTGAGGTTTAATGAGGATAACAATAAGAAAAGTGAGATATTAATTATCTGATACCTGGATAGCATAACTTACATTTCATCTGCAAATATATTATCCTATGGCACAACTGGATTGGCTGTATTAGAATTTCTACCTCGATTTAACAATAATTAGCAAAGAATATTTCTGGTCACTGTTTGTTTGACAATTTATTGTAATTTCAAAACCTGATTATTTCCATGTAAAAAATGAAAGCATATTATTCAACCAGATACGGAGGTCCGGAATATGCATTTTACGGAGAACTGCCTGATATTACAGCCAAAAAGGGAGAGTTGCTTATAGAGGTAAAAGCAGTTTCGATAAATCCTGTGGACTATAAGATTATGCAGGGTGCAACAAGACTAATCAGCAGTTCAAAATTTCCCCGGGTTTTTGGTACTGATTTCGCCGGTATTGTGAAAAAAATAACAGAAGATGCCGGCGGATTTATTCCAGGAGATATAATCTATGGATCAGAATCAATTATTTTCGGAAAACCTGGTGCACTTGCTGAGTTTTTAACTGTTAAACCGGAAAAGATCAGAAAAATACCTGATGGGATGTCATTTGAAGAAGCAGCCTCACTCCCTGTCGCATCACTCACAGCTCTTAACGGACTCAGAAGGTGCAATGTAAGAGAGGGAAGCAGGGTACTTATTAACGGTGGTACCGGAGGAGTTGGTCATTTTGCAATACAGATTGCAAAAGCCATGGGGGCTCATGTTACATCAACATCCGGCAATTCGAATTTTGAACTGGCAAAAAGATTAGGAGCTGATGCAGTAAGTGGCTATACAAAAGATGACTTCAGGAAGATTGTGGAGAAATTCGATACCATACTTGATGCATCAGGACTGATGGATTATTCAGATGTTCTTAAACTTTTAAAAAAGGGAGGAACACACGCTTCAACTTTATTCTTTCCTCCAGTTTCTTTATATGCACCGGTATTAGGAATTATATATGGTCGTAAGCTTACTTCAGCAAATATGCGTGCCAGACCTGAAGATTACGAAGAAATAGAAAGGCTGTGGAAGGAGAAAAAACTGGTGCCTCTTATTGACAGCACTTTCCCGCTATCGAAATGCGGCGATGCATTCTATCATACCGAACATGGCAAGCCAAGGGGAAAGGTGATTGTTACTGTGTGAGGGTTCGACGGTTCGACGGTTCGATAGTTCGATAGTTCGATGGTTCCTGACTGCCAACTGCCAACTGCCAACTGCCAACTGAATACTAAGTTCAGTACTATCGATTCGAATCAAAAATTATTCCTGTCCTTATCCTTAAGGTAGGGTTTGGTGAAATAGTTATAAACAATTGATTGTTAATAATATACGAGGTTT
>CALMJY010000211.1 GCA_937864815.1 uncultured Bacteroidota bacterium | reverse complement strand
AGGGGGACAAGAGGGGGTGAGGTCGTCAAACAAGAGATTAGGATTAGAGGGGTTGAGGCCAGTTAAAATGGAGAGGGGCTTAATTGGGAGTGAGGCAAAAACATACCTTACCATAATTTGTTAGTTTATAAGGTTGATTTTGACAAATTTGTTATGCTGCCTATAGTTTGGAAATAAAAGTTCCGGTTATGAAAGTAAAATTTTGCAGAACAGAAGTTGAATATCCGGGGGAAATGCTGGGTGAACTCAGGGATTCAAAAGATCTCCTTGGTGATATTGATGCAATTAAAAAAAGAATTGATCATGATGGGTACCTCTTATTCAGGAATTTTCTTGACAGGGAAACTGTGATGAGTGCACGCGAAGCTATCGTCAGGCATATGGACAATAAAAATGCTCTTGTGAAAGGTACTCCCTTGCTTGAAGCTGTTATGCCACGAACCGGCAAAGAGGTCAGAATGACCGGACAGAGCGAGATAACTCATCATCCTGCAGCTCTTGCTGTATTTGAGAATGGGAAACTGTTTGATTTTTTTAAAAGCTATTTCGGGCAGGAGGCTGTGACTTATGATTATAAATGGCTGCGCGCAGTTGGGAATGAGAACTTCACCGGTTGCCATTACGATGTTGTTTATATGGGCCGCGGATCGAAGAATGTACATACTGTCTGGATTCCCATAGGTGAAATTCCTGTAAGTCAGGGCACACTGGCGATATGTGAGGGCTCCCATAACCTCGAATCTTTTGCAAGGCTTAGAAGTACATATGGTGGTATAGATGTCGACCGTGATATGATCAGTGAAGGATGGTTTACTTCTGATCCTTACGAAATAACAAATAAGTTCGGAGGCAGATGGCTTACAACTGATTTCAATCCTGGCGATCTGCTGATATTCGGACTCTATACTCTGCATGCATCAACAACAAATCTGACAGATAAATTCCGAATAAGCTGTGACATCCGTTTTCAGCCTATAGGCGAGGAAATTGATGAAAGATGGGCAGGAAAAAATCCAACAGGTCATTATGCCTGGGGTAAAGATGAGAGAAAAGAAAGACCAATCACCGATCTAAGAAAGGAATGGGGTATTTAGTAATTATCAGACCTTTAAACTTTATAACTTTAAAACTTTATAACTTATTGTAATGATTTCAATCGAGGCAAGCGTTTCAAAAGGCTGGCTCCACAAAAACGGAGGTTTCAATTTTGATAACCGTTATTACATGGATCCTGCCTACCGCCTGGAACAGGATAATAAAATCCATAAGTTCGTTAGGGAAAGATTCCCGAAATATGCTATTTATAACATGGAAGCAAACCTCCTCCAGGCAAAACATGTGAGGGATAATCATGTGCTGGTAGGAGCTATCCAGCCAAACATGATACTGGCAACTATACTCGGAGCTGAGTTCTCATTTTTCGAAGACAAGGATGCCGATGTGGCAGGAAAACCCCTTGAATTCATTGCTGATAGAAGTGAATTACCTTCGGTATCTTCAATACTTGAACATCCTCTTGTAAAAGATCTTGAAAGGCAGATAAAAGAAATCACCCGTACACGGCCAGACCTTAAAGTAATACCCCCGTTTTTCTGGGATGAGTCAGGAAGGGCCACGATCCATGGAATAATTACTACATCTCTCAAGCTTACAGGTGATAATATTATGATCACACTTATGTCTGATCCTGTCCTGGCTCATGCAATACACCAGTGGATTGTTGATGCTTATGTAGTTCTGATCCATCATTTTGCAGACATGGCCAAACTACCTGTGACGTCAGTTCATGTTGGAGAGTGTGCCGGGACTATGGTATCGCCTGATTTGTATGATGAGTTCATTGTTCCCTATATAAGCCAGCTTGGTGATAAGCTTGGAGCCGTACGGATTCATAGCTGCGGGATGTCAGATCACATTATGGAATCAATAGTAAAGATCAGGAACCTGAAAATAATTGATACCGGTTCAGGAACTTCCATTAAAGGGATAAGAGACCTTAAAGGAAAGGATTTCACGATTCATATTGCACCTCCTATGGAGTTCATGATGGAGAGTGCACCTCAGTCGCAGATCCTTGACTGGCTGAACAAAACCCTCGAAGAAAACCAGGGAGGACCACTTCAGATAGCATATCACATGGAACCTGATTATGAGGTCAATAACTGCATTGTTATGCATGATGAACTTGAAAGAAAAGGCCTCATTATTAATAAAAGGCTTTATTAACCACAGAGGGCACAAAGGAAATACACAGAGGACACAAAGATTTAATTATCATTTATTAACTCTGTGTACTCTTTGATAACTCTGAGTCCTCTGTGGTAAAAAATGAATTACTTAATAATTATTTATATATTGAGTATGAGAATTTTAAAACTTCTGATTCTGTTTATTATGCTGACGTCTTGCAGTAAACCACCAAAAGTTCTTTACCAGGAACTAACTCCGGATGAATTTAAGTCCAGGCTGGCAGAATGCCCTGTGGCTTATCTGCCGCTTGGTACACTCGAATGGCATGGCGAACACCTGCCTCTCGGTTCAGATGGTCTCCAGTCAGCCGGATTCTTTAAGATCCTTGCAGAAGAGGCAGGAGGAATTGTTATGCCCATGCTTTTTATCGGTCCCGATGGCTATGACACAATCATTAATGGAAGAGAGTATTACGGGATGGACTGTGCAAGCCTCTTCAGTGAGCAGGGTAATTATGAAATTCAGCAGCTTACCGGCAGTGCATACTGGGTGCCTGATTCAACATTTGATAATATGATGAACGGGATCATGAAACAGTTAAGCCGTGCTGGTTTTAAGATCGTTGTTGCCCACGGTCACGGACCATCAACAAATTATATAGGAAGTAATACCTCCGGTTTTAAGGAGAAATATAATCTCGTGGTTATGAACTGCTGGGGTAACGATAAGGATGATCTTTGCCTTATGTGCGATCATGCCGGTGCCAATGAAACTTCTATCATGATGTACCTGCATCCTGAGCTTGTTCATATGGAGAACCTTCCTGCAGATACATCAATCTGGCCAAAAGGGATGCTGGGAAAAGACCCCAGGATTCATGCCAGCAGTAAGCATGGTAAGGATATTATCGAGTTCGAGGTAAATAAGATGAAGGCTATTCTGGAAAAAGTACTGGAAAACCTCTTAAGTGCTGGCGTGGATCTGTGATCCGTGCCATAAGTTCAGATGATATTTTATAATTTGGCACCAATTACAAATTGGCGCCATCGAAATAACATAAAAACTATCAGTCCATGAGATATTTATTTCTCCTGTTGATGTTTATTGCATCCTATGCCAATGCACAGAATATTTTTATCAGGGAAGTCAGCAGGGAGATGCTGACCTATCCCTATTCTGATCCTGATCCTGTCGCTAAGACAGGAAGAGTATATCCCTATTTCAGGTATGATGGTTTTACAAACAATTCTGTTAACCGGAAATGGAAAATGGTAGAACTTGAAAATGACCATATCAGGCTTGCCGTAATGCCTGAAATGGGAGGTAAAGTCTGGGAGGCAATTGAAAAAACTGAGAACTATCCTTTTGTATTCACCACGAAGGCTGTTAAGTTCCGGGATATTGCATTACGCGGACCATGGACCACAGGAGGACTTGAGTTTAACTTTGGAGACATAGGTCATGGTACAACTGTCTCAACACCTGTTGATTATTTCGTCAGGACAAATGCCGACGGAAGTGTAAGCTGTTTTATCGGGGCCACCGACTGGGCCTCACGTACTACCTGGAGGGTAGAAATCAGCCTTGAAAATGATAAAGCATATTTTACAACACGTTCCTGGTGGTATAACAATACCCCTGTGGAACAGGAGTTTTACCATTGGATAAATGCCGGTTTTAAAGCCGAAGGTGACCTGGAATTTGTCTTTCCGGGTACTCATTATATAGGGCACGGCGGGACAGGTGATACCTGGCCTGTCGATTCTGCCGGGAGACAGATATCCTTTTACAGGCACAACGATTTCGGCAGCTACAAATCATATCATATTATCGGACGTCCATCAAATTTCTATGGTGGTTTCTGGCATTCCGACAATATGGGATTCGGAAGGTACTCTCCCTATTATGAAAAACTTGGGAAAAAAGTATGGATACTCGGACTTTCACAGGAAGGTGAAAGATGGGAGAACCTGCTTGGCGATAACGATGGTCTGAATGTTGAGCTTCAGTCGGGCAGACTTTTTAACCAGGCATCACGCGGAAGTGAACTGACTCCCTTCAAGCATGTAGGATTTGCTCCCTATACAACAGATACCTGGAGTGACAAATGGTTTCCTGTTAAGCATACCAGGGGTATGACACATGCCTCGCCAAAAGGTGCCATGAACCTGAGGATTGACAATGGCTGGCTGAAACTTGACTGGATGGCGCTGGAGCCTTTATCAGATTCGCTGGTTATCTCATTGGGCAATAAAGCTGTAATTGCCCGGAAACTTGAAATGAAACCTATGGAATTATTCCGCGATTCAGTTCAATGGAACGGGAATACTGCCGGATTGATCGCCCGGCTTGGAGATAATATTATAAGTGAAGAAGCAGGTCAGCCCCTCAACAGACCGATAGAATCACCGGAAAATTTTGACTGGGAATCAGATTATGGATTGTTGTTGATGGGTACCGATCTTGGCAGGCAGAAAAATTACAGGGAAGCTGAGGAATATCTCAAAAAAGCTCTTGTTAAAAATCCTGTGCTTATCCCGGCACTGACCCAGATGGCGCAGATCAGGTATCGGCAGGGCTTATATGCTGAGGCAGGAGACTATGCAGGTAAGGCACTTGTGGTGAATGCATATGATCCTGAAGCGAATTATTTCTGGGGACTCGCAGGTGAAAAGACCGGTAACTTTGCAGATGCTCTTGACGGATATGCAGTTGCAACGCTTTCTCCTGTCACAAAACGTGCAGCAAATATCAGGCTTGCCTGGCTGGCTATTGGCAAAAAGTCATGGGATGAAGCTGAATACCTGGCTGATAAATGTCTGATGAATTATCCGCAAGATGAGCTGGGCTGGAATCTTAAGGTGCTTGTAAAGCGCAAGCAGGGAGATACAGTTTCTGCTCTTTCAATAATTAATGAACAACTTCAGCGCGATCCTCTGAATCATATCTCCAGGTTTGAAAAATATATGTGTACCGGACTGGAATCAGACGGAAAGGAATTTATTGACTACATCCGTCAGGAAATGCCGCATGAAACATTTATTGAACTTGCACTGCAATACCACGAATGGAAACTTGATGAGGAAGCACTAACTATTCTTAGTCTTTCCCCTGCGCATCCGTTGGTTCATCTCATGCAGGCCTGGTTGCTTGATAATCGCGGGAATAAAGATAAATCCATAGATAGACTCCAACTTGCGCTTGATGCCTCTCCTGAACTTGTTTTCCCTTTCCGTCCCGAAATGACAGCAATGCTTTCTTGGGCTGATAAAATAAAACCAGACTGGAAATGGAGATATTATGAAGCACTTATATACTGGCAGCATAACAGAATTGATGAGGCGAAAAAGTTATTTTTAAGGTGTGGTGACGAACCGGATTTTGTACCGTTTTATCTGGTTAAGGCTGATCTTTTCAGGGATAATAAGGAAGATGTAAAAAACTCACTAGAAAAGGCGTATAAACTCGATCCTCTCTTCTGGCGAACAGGAATAAGATTGTCACGGTTCTACGCTTCAGAAAACCTTCCGGGAAAGGCACTTGAAGTCGCAGCTGCAAATTATAGGTCACATACAAATAGCTTTATAACAGGCCTGCAATTTGCCCAGATGCTTAAGATAAACGAGAAATACAATGAGGCACTTGAAATACTGCAAAAGCTGGAAATGCTTCCTGCTGAAGGCGATGTTAATGCTCATACACTGTGGAGAGAGACAAATATTTTATATGCTCTTGAACACATGAAAGCAGGGAAGTGGAAGAGAGCAGTGATATCACTGAATCAGGCTGAGACCTGGCCGGAGAACCTGTTTTCAGGCGAGCCTTATTTCCCTGATAACAGGGTCACCCA
>CALMJY010000210.1 GCA_937864815.1 uncultured Bacteroidota bacterium | reverse complement strand
AGCCAGTTAGACGGACTGGGTGAGTTTAATCTGATGTATGGAAATAGTGTTGGGAAAAGATATTATGTGTCAAAACATTACTATCGTTATATCCGCCCCGGCGCTGTGAGAGTGAAAAGTACATTGGCAGATGCGGATGTCTTTATAACGGCATATGAAAATAGTGCTAAAAACACGAATACTGTCGTGATTATTAATTCCTCTTCGTCCGATAAAAAAATTGCCATTGAAGGCGTTAATTTGCCCGAAACCTTTTCAATGTACAGAACCAACTCAGAATCAGAAAACTGTACCCTGATCAAAGATGTTAAGACCGGTACAGCTAATGCATTTATTCTTCCTGCAAAAAGCATTATTACCCTGCAGGCAGGAGGAGATGCTTTATAAGCTAAATAAAACAAGTCAAATGATATGAAGAAAAACCTGATCTTTAGCTTACTGACAATGTTTTACGTCAGTCTTTCGGCACAACCAATATTGCTGCATCCCGAAAACCAACATTATTTTATGTTCAAAGGCAAACCAACCATTCTGGTTGCATCAACCGAGCATTATGGTTCTGTAATCAATCCCGATTTTGATTTCGAAAAATATTTAAAGACACTTCGGTGGACTGGTTTAAACCATACCCGTATCTGGCTGGGCGACTATGTCGAACAACCAGGTGATTTTTGTATTGCCCAAAATACAAGTGCCCCGCTTCCCGGTAAATTCCTTGCACCCTGGGCACGTAGTAACGAACCGGGATTTGCTGCAGGTGGTAATAAATTTGATCTCGACCAATGGAACCCCGACTATTTTACCCGCTTACATGCTTTTATGAAAAAAGCAGAAGAACATGGAATTGTAGTTGAAATTATGCTATTCTTTGTCGGTCCTAACTGGAAGCTCCTACCCATGAACCCTGCCAATAATATTAATGATACCAAAAATATTGAAGGTGTAGATTATCTTACACTTAACAATGGAAACATTTTGGATTATCAGAAAAAGTATTGTCTTAAGATGATTAACGAGCTTAATCAGTATGATAATATTATTTTCAACATTGCCAATGAACCCTGGTTCAGCAATCAGGAGCACCCCGGCTTTGCCAGTCCTGCCCGCAAGGAAACCAAAGAATGGATACAGCAGGTCTCGGAATGGATTGTGAATGAAGAAAAAAAATTGCCCAAACAACATATTCTCTCTGTCGATTACAGCAATGAAGGTTTCAAAATACCTGATGCAGAATTGCAAACCTATTGGAAAAATATTTCAGTTTTTAACCATCACTACGATAAAGATGCAGAATCAGCGAAACTAAATTACGGAATCAACAGGGTGCTCTCATTTAATGAAACGGGTATCATGCCGGTATCAACACCCTTATACCGGATTCAGGGATGGCAGTACCTGATGTCGGGAGGTGCATTGTACGATAACCTGGATTTTACTTTCCAGGTTGGCAACGAGGACGGGAAAGGCACTACGGAATTTGTGTGCAACCACTACAAAGGGTGTACAGATATTGACGTGAAATATCAAATGGCTGATTTGCTGAAATTCTTTAACTCAATTGATTTCATCCACATGCGCCCCACCGATAAACTCCTTACCTATTACTGGGGAAATCAGATAGTATGTGCACTTGAAAATCCGGGAAAAGATTATGCAGCCTATATTCACGGAGGTTCAAATGAAGGCGCACTGGGTTTAGCTCTGGTTGCGGGCAGCTATGAATTATTCTGGATAACCCCGGCGGATGGAAAAATTTTTCAGCGCGAAGTTTTGCAGACTCAACCGGATGGTTCTTTATGGTTCGGAAAATACCCGGAGTATAAAGAAGACCTCACCATCTTAATAAAAAAGCAGGTTTCGGCGTATGATGTTTTTCCTGTTTTCACTGAAAGAAAATTCGATTCGTACTGGAAACCCGAAACAGGTTGGAACCCCTTTACCAATGATGTGAAACCGATCTCAGAATTGGTTCCGCTTTTTCATGTTTATACTGGTGGCATAAATACCGGTGAAAACGAAACCGGCAAAATTGATTTGCAATTTAAAGGCGATAAACAAATTTCAGTTCCGGAAGGTAAATTTTGTATGAAATTCAGTCCTAAAATTAAAAATTCAATTGCAGGTGCAACTTACAAACACACTAAAACGTTGAGCGTTCGTGAACATGGAAGTTCAAAATTCGAAGAATACATTTGCGATTTTTCAACCTACCAGTATTGCGGAAAATTTCATTTTAAATACTGGTTACCTGCAGGCGCAAAATATAAAGTTATGGGCAAGGTAGATGAGGTAGAAATTACCGGTACCGGCAAATGGGAAACAGTAATCATCAATCTCCAGAAAGAACTTTTTACACATCATTCGCTATTGTGGCTCGAAAACAAAAACGAAACCCCGGTGGATATTTATATTGATGACGTTTTCTTTTATAAAGGGGTGCTACCCGAAGAGGGTGTGCAGTAAGAAAATAGTATTTATTGGTAATTCTAATAAAATCAGAAAGGATGAATAGAATCATTTTGCTCCTTACAACAGCCATAGTACTGACATATAGTGCAGGCTGCAAAAAAGGAACACCTGTGGTGGTCAAACAATGGGATTAACGTTTAGATATTCAGATGTTTATAGATAATTTCCAGCAATATAATTGAATAAAAAGAATAAAAAAAAACACTTTTAAAAACTAAAATATGTTGAAAAGCATTAAACAAGTTACAATTGCCTTGTGTATTTTAACTACATGCACAGTATGGGCGCAAAATCCATCTTCAAATAAATATACGCTTGAAGAAGATATTCTGCTTATCAAAAAATCAATCCTTGCCGATTACAAAGGCATGTTAAAACCAGCCGAGGGAGCCTTGAAATATCCTTATATAACACCGGGTTCGGCACAGTATAGCAAACAGCTCTGGGATTGGGATTCGTGGCTTAGCAATGTAGCAGTACGTCAAATTGTTCTTGCTGAAGCCGGTTGGGTAGTAAAAGATTTGACTGCTTACCCTGATGAAATTTTAAACTATTAATTCACATACTTTACTTATAACTTATAACTTATAACTAACATGGTACTAATTCAAAATTACAGCTTAGCAATAGCTTTTTGCGTCCTCACAATGATTTGCTGGGGCTCGTGGGCAAATGCCCAGAAGATTGCATCGAAAACATGGCGTTTCGAACTGTATTACTGGGATGTTGTTCTCGGAATGCTTTTTGTTGGCATCCTTTCAGCCTTTACGGTTGGCAGCCTGGGCAGTGATGGTCGAAACTTTTTGACCGATCTGCAAACTGCCGACACCTCAAGTATTACAAATGCTATAATTGGCGGGGCTTTATGGAATTTAGGCACCATACTGCTTGTTGCTGCCATAAACATTGCCGGCATTGCCATTGCATTTCCTATTGGCGGGGGTATTGCGTGGATACTTGGTACAATCGTAAATTACATTATTATTGAAATGTCTGGCGGTACTGCATCTCAAAAACCGGTATTGCTTTGGATCGGTGTTGCAATCATCATTACTGCAATTTATCTCAGCAGTGTCATTTATAAAAGAATGTCACAGTCAAAAAATGAAAAACCGGTAAAAGGCATTGTTATAGCAATTCTTGCAGGTATAGTTATTGCATTCTTCTACGGCTTTATGGTTAAATCAATCGACCCTGCATTTGTTTCAGGCGGTACAGGAAAATTAACACCATACTCCACCATATTTTTCTATTGCATTGGAGTATTTGTAAGTACATTCATCATTAATCCGGTGATGATGGCAAAACCGGTTACCGGTGCACCTCTGAGCATGAAAGATTACTTTAAAGGTACATCAAAGGATCATTTTGCAGGCATACTTGCCGGTATTGTATTTTGCATAGGTGTGGTAGTGAGTTTTATGGCTGTTGGCGCTGCCAATCCTGCTATTGCATATGTGTAATATATCATAAGTTCGTTTACATGTTCTAAGCAAAATACTGTATCAA
>CALMJY010000209.1 GCA_937864815.1 uncultured Bacteroidota bacterium | reverse complement strand
TAAAGAACTTAAGTTAAATTCTTATCTTCACGGCACAAACAAAGATCACAAAGAAGAGATAATCAATATTTAATCTTTGTGTTCTTTGTGAGAACTCTGTGTTCTCTGTGGTTAAAAATATTTTTTCTACAACCCCCATCTATAAAACAAATCTGTACGGTCAATCCAACTTCAGTACTTAAGTAATTCCAATTGAGAATTTTTTAAAAATCCAATGCCATTGCTGCCCCTGTCCAGTTTACTCTTCCATATTCAATTGTACTGTAGGGTACCTTCCCTGAATAGTACTCAGCCCAGATCTTTAAAAGTGACTTATTCTTTCGTTTGAGGTTTATGCCAGCTGCGCTTCGTATATCAGGATTAAAACTGTTCTCCTCAAGAAGCTTAATATCAATCCCCATAAAATAACTCAGTGGTTTTGTTTCCCTGAAATTCATTAATCCTCCCCCCTGGAACGAGAATCTTTCCCTGAAAACATGTATCGTGTAAATATAGCCTGCGCCTGCATAGAGGTAATTGTTTCCAAACATTCTCATGTATGTCAGGTCAGCCTGTTCATAGTTTACCGTTTTATCGTTAGTCAGGGTATCGATGTGCCTTTGCAGGTAGTCATCACCGAGATGTGAGGAGATATGAAAGGTTCTCAGCCTGAAGAGATTATCCTTTATTCTTACAGCAAGATCACCGCTCAGCTTGAAATCGTTGTTAATCAGCCCTGCAAGATAAGTGCCGTTATCCTTTTTTATCAGGTCAAACTGAGAGAATATGGCTGTCCCGAAATTCAGTTCCCATGAAATACTTTCGCCTCTCTTACCAAATACAGGTTTATTGAATCCTAAGTTAACAGTTGAATAAAGACTGGTGTTGTTACCGGGGCTGAACAGAAAATACGAACCTCCCATAAGCTGACATTCAAGAGGATCAAGAAAAACTACAGGCCATATCCGGGTCTCAGGAAAAAATATTACTGAAGAATCCCCTTTTCCCGTCTGAGCATATGAGTTGATATGCAATAACAGGATGGTGAGAAAAGTCAGAACTCTGTTCATTTCAGAAGAATTAAATCAATCTTTACGCTTACCGGGAATAACAAGGGGCAGTTCAAGCCAGGCCGTGCAGCCATTGGCCTTCCGTCACT
Source organism: uncultured Bacteroidota bacterium (assembly GCA_937864815.1). Classification (GTDB taxonomy): domain Bacteria; phylum Bacteroidota; class Bacteroidia; order Bacteroidales; family VadinHA17; genus LD21. The sequence goes on along the minus strand of CALMJY010000209.1, from coordinate 38,657 downwards.
GTAAGGCTGAGAGCTTAAAGTGAGGAAAAGGAAAGACGAAGCAATAAATAATAAAAGAAATCTGACTTCCATGATTCAGGTTTAAAATTCTGGTGAAACCAAAGTTAAAACTATTAAAATATCGGTTAATATCTTGTCTGATATTTTATAAGATTATAATTTACCCTTTACAATTTGATTTTCTAAATTGTCAGGTAATTTATATCTGAATTTACAATAGTTAAACCAATAAACTTATAATTATGCCACGCAGGGAGGACATTAAAAAGGTTCTGATTATAGGATCAGGTCCGATTATCATCGGTCAAGCATGTGAGTTTGATTATTCGGGAACACAGGCCTGCAAAGCTCTTCGTTCTCTCGGTTATAAAATTGTACTGGTCAACTCCAATCCGGCAACAATTATGACTGATCCCGCGATGGCTGATGCAACTTATATTGAACCGCTGAATGAATATGCCTTAACTGAAATAATTAAAAAAGAGCGTCCCGATGCCCTGCTGCCTAACCTGGGCGGACAAACCGGACTGAATCTTTCTTCACTTCTTGCAAAGAAGGGTATACTTGCGAAATACAATGTTGAAGTAATCGGGGTTAATATTGATGCCATTGAACGGGGTGAAGACAGGATTGCCTTCAAGGAAACAATGAACAGGCTTGGTATCGATATGCCGAGAAGCAAAGCTGTAAACACTGTTGAGGATGCTGAAATGGTAGCTGCAGAGCTTGGTTATCCGGTTGTTATCCGACCTGCGTACACTATGGGAGGAACAGGCGGAGGGCTCGTTTACAATGTCGAGGAGCTAAGGACTATTGCAAGCCGAGGACTTTCTGCCAGCATAGTTAATCAGGTACTTATTGAGGAGTCAGTTCTTGGATGGGAAGAACTTGAATTAGAGGTAGTCAGAGACTCCAGGAATCAGATGATTACGGTATGTTTCATTGAAAATGTTGATGCAATGGGAGTTCATACCGGTGATTCATACTGCACGGCACCAATGCTTACAATAAGCCAGGAGTTGCAGAAAAGGCTGCAAAAATATTCATATGATATTGTAGAGGCAATTGAAGTTATCGGCGGAACCAATGTTCAGTTTGCCCACGATCCTAATACCGGCAGGGTAGTGGTAATTGAAATAAATCCACGTACCTCACGTTCCTCTGCTCTTGCTTCCAAGGCAACCGGGTTTCCGATTGCATTCATATCATCCCTTCTTGCAGGAGGTCTGACACTGGATGAGATCCCCTACTGGCGCGAAGGTACTCTCGATAAATATACTCCATCAGGCGATTATGTCGTTGTTAAATTTGCAAGGTGGGCTTTTGAAAAGTTCGACGGGCTTGAGGATAAGCTTGGAACTCAGATGCAGGCTGTTGGGGAAGTAATGAGCATCGGAAAAAACTATAAGGAGGCTCTCCAGAAGGCAATAAGGTCTCTCGAGATCGGAAGATACGGCCTCGGGTTTGCAAAGGACTTCAATAAAAAACCACTTGAGGAACTGATGGGAATGCTCAATCATCCATCAAGTGAACGACAGTTCATAATGTATGAAGCCCTTAGAAAGGGTGCAAAAATTGAAGATCTTCATAAACTTACCCATATAAAGGAATGGTTTATTCAGCAGATGAAAGAACTTGTTGAGGAAGAAGAGCTTATACTTACCTATAAAGGAAAGAACCTTCCTGATGAGGTTCTGAAAAAAGCAAAAAAAGATGGATTTGCAGACAAATACCTGGCAAAACTTCTTGAGATAAGTGAGAGAGATATAAGGAAAAAACGGATATCCCTTGGAATGAAAGAAGCGTGGGAACCCGTTCCTGTGAGCGGTGTAAAAAATGCTGCCTATTACTACTCAACATATAATGCTGCTGATAAAGTAAAAGTCAGTGGCAGGAAAAAAATAATGGTTCTCGGGGGTGGCCCCAACAGGATCGGCCAGGGAATAGAATTTGACTACTGTTGTGTGCATGCTGCCTTTGCAATACGCGAAGCAGGCTATGAATCAATTATGGTAAACTGTAACCCTGAGACTGTATCAACCGATTATGATACTTCAGACAAGCTCTATTTTGAACCCCTTACTGCCGAGGATGTCCTTAGTATTTATGATAATGAAAAACCTGAGGGTATAATAGTCCAGTTCGGAGGACAAACACCCCTTAACCTTGCAAGAGAACTGTCGGAAGCAGGCGTAAAAATACTTGGAACAACACCCGAAACCATCGACCTTGCAGAAGATCGTGACAGGTTCAGGCAGGTAATACAGAAACTGGGTATACCGCAGCCTGAATCGGGCATGGCAAGCAATCTTGAACAAGCACTTGAAATAGCAGGCCGTATTGGTTATCCACTGATGATAAGGCCATCATATGTTCTCGGAGGAAGGGCTATGAAAATTATTCTCGATGAAGAAATGCTCGAGGAATATGTTACAAGGGCTGTAGGAGTTTCACCCGACAGACCTCTCCTCCTGGATAAATTTCTTGAGGATGCCATTGAGAGTGAGGCAGATGCTATCTCAGACGGGAAGAATGCATTTGTTCCGGCAATCATGCAGCATATTGAATATGCCGGAATACATTCAGGCGATTCAGCCTGTGTAATACCTCCTGTTATCATTCCAAAGGAGCACAAAAAAACAATTTACGATTATACAAGACGCATCGCTACAGAGCTGAAAGTAGTCGGACTGATGAATATCCAGTATGCTATCTATGAGGACATTGTGTATATTCTTGAGGCTAATCCCAGGGCCTCGCGAACAGTACCCCTTGTATCAAAGGTCTGCAATATTGAAATGGCAACCATTGCCACTAAAGTGCTTCTCGGACACAAGCTCAATGAATTCAATCTGAAAAACAGATCATTTAACCATTATGGTGTAAAGGAAGCCGTGTTCCCGTTCAATATGTTCCCCGCAATTGATCCTCTGCTGGGACCGGAAATGAGATCAACCGGAGAAGTGCTCGGGATGGCAGGCAACTACGGACTGGCATTCTTCAAGTCACAGGAAGCCACTTCAACTCCTCTTCCTGTGAAAGGGACCGTACTGATCACAATAGCTGACCGTGACAAACAGAAAATTCTGCCTGCAGCCAGGAATTTCAGGGATATGGGGTTCAGAATACTTTCTACAGGCGGTACTAAAGACTTCCTTGCTGAACATGGCATTGAAGCCACCCGAATACTTAAGGTCCATGAAGGCAGGCCCAATATTGTGGATTCCATTAAAAACAGGGAGATTGACCTTGTGGTAAATACACCTGCAGGCCGTCTGAGTGAATATGATGACTCCTATATAAGGAAGAATGCGATTAAATACAAAATCCCCTATATAACCACCACATCTGCAGCTCTCTCCTCAACGGAAGGTATCAGAGAGAGGCAGAATGGTGAATATCAGGTTAAATCACTTCAGGAATATCACAGTGAGATAATGGATTGAAAGGGAATATTATGCATATCCCCACTTCTTCATTATCTCAAGGTCCTTTTTGACACACTCCATTGGGGTCTTACCTTGGTAGGATTCCTGTTCAATAATGTAAACCTCTGTACCTCCGATCTTTGTGGCAAGATCAACAACTTCTTTTGCGTTTACAATACCTTCGCCTATAATTGTACTTTCATACTTCTCATTGCCGCCTTCAGCTTTGATCTCATCCTTAACATGTAAATTCTCAAACCTGCCCGGGTATTGCTTAACAACATCGAGAGCCACAGCGCCTCCATTGTACATATTCCCGATATCAAGCTGAACAACAACAAGTTTTGGATCCATACTCGTCATCATAATATCGAACAGTTTCTGCCCGTTAAGCGATTCGCTGAATTCAAAATCGTGATTGTGATAACCGAACTTCATTCCCTGCTTATTGCATAGTTCACCGCACTTATTGAATATGTCCATATAACCCTTGAAATCATTATAATTATTTCTCATGGTCATATCCATTGAAGGGCTTACAACGTATTTCTGTCCCAGAATGGCAGCGTCATCAACCAGTTTTCTCCAGGAATCGGAAAAGTCCTTCTTTGTACTGTCCCAGTGACTTTTTCCAAAAACAGTATGCCCGCTTACCATCTTAAGATCAAGATCATCAAGCACCTTTCTGAACTCTTTTGGTGCATAACCATAAAATTTGCCATCGATATAATTTGCATGTTCGACATAGGTGTATCCCATTTTTGCCACCTCTTTCAGTGAGGCAAGAGGATCGTTTTTCATATCCTCACGGATTGAATAAAGCTGAAGTGCCACTATTCCCTTTTTCGGTACAGATGCAAATGCATCATGCTTTAAAAGTGCAGCACCGGCTGCTGCAAAAGCTCCGGTTTTGATAAATGTTCTTCTCGATGTTTTCATTGTTTATTTATATTTTAAGTTGATTATAATTTTTATTCATACATATCATTGATATCTGCTCTTGAAATATCAAGCATCAGTTCTGATATCTTTGAAATGACCTCCGAGTAACATTTTTCACCCTTTTCAGGAGTGGCTTTTGAGGGATCCCCAATACCGGTATCCTTTGAGATCTTTGTCCATTTTCTTTCAGCCCAGGCCCATTTTTCGCTCAGTGATTTAATCCTGAATTTCTTACTTTCTCCTTTTCCGGCTTCACTTAACGGGAGAATCAGTTCAGGGGCAACAAATTGCATCATGCTGGTTTCCATCTCATTGGCATGGTCTCCTCCGTTCTCAAAATACTTTGAGTTATCAAAGCACTGATACCAGTTACATACACAGATAAACAACTTCGGAAACCTGAATCCAAGTTCTCTGATCATCTGTTTGAAGTCATTTCCACCATGACCGTTTAGTATCATAAATTTCATAATCCCGTGCCTGTTCAGCACATCGGCCACATCATTTAGAATTGCCATCTGGGTGCCCGGATTCATATTGATATTCAGCTTTATATCCAGCTGCCCTGTATTGACGCCAAAAGGAATTGCAGGCAATACCATTACCTTTCCGCCCTGTTCCCAGGCAACACGGGCAGCATCCTCTGCTACCCTCTCAACCATTACATTATCTGTGGAATAGGGAAGATGGTAATTATGTGCTTCTGTAGCGCCCCACGGAAGTACAACAAGTTCTACTTTAAGATCTTTAACGGTTTTCCAGGTTGTCTCAGCCAGCAAATATGGTTTCATCCTCTTAAATTATATCGTCACCAAGTTAATTAATTTAAAGGATAAAACAGAATAAGCCTAATTCAGAGCTATTTCTTTGGATTTTTAAGTTCGTTAATCTGGCGATCCTTTTCTATAATAAGTTTATCTCTTTCAGAAAGATCTTTTTCGAGTCCGGCAATACTAAGATTAAGGCTTTCAATCTTTTCGTTGAGTTTTCTGATATCTTCCTTTAAACCTGCAACCTGCTTCTGAAGGTCATCTTTTTCGGCTTCAAGTCCTTTTATTATTGGTGTATACACTGATTTTGCATAAAACCATGCTGAAAGATATCCGATAATTGCTGCAACAATCAGCAGTCCAACAATTGTTAGAACCGCACCTGTTACAGACTGTGCCAGTAATATAGATAGTTGTGTCATTTTATTGCATTTTAATTGATATTTCGGTTCTTCTGTTCTTTGACCTGCCTTCCGCAGTAAGATAATCGGCAGCAGGTTCTGTTTCTCCCTTCGATTCAATAATCATCTTTCCACTGGCAATACCCATAGATTCAAGGTATTTAGCAACTATCTGTGCCCTTTTCATGGAAAGATCATGATTGTATTCGGGAGTACCAACAAGGTCAGAATGACCTGTTACTGACAACATGGAGGACGGATATTTATCCAGCCAGGCTTTAATTGAATTTACGCTGTTGTCGGTTTGCGGATCAGGTTTGAATTTAGCATTATTAAATTCAAAGTAGATCATCAGTTTTTCAGGCATGGATGCTTTAAGCTTAGCTAAAGAATCTGCCTCAGCTGACAGAGTTTCAGGTATTGGCTGCACCGGAACCGGTTTATTTATCACTGGCAGCAGGATATCGTTATATAACCATGCTGAAATGAAGCACCAGATAACAAATGCGATCAATCCTGTAATAAGGATTTTCATTTTTTGAACTATTAAGGTTTATACCAGGTGGAACTATTCTACAAGTTAGGAAATTCTTGAGTAATTTAAACTATCGATAACCAGATATTTTATACCGGTTTCAATTTTACCTGAATAAAATATATCCGGTTCTGTAATCTTATAGTTAACTTTGTATAAAAGAGATAAATAAGAATCAACCGCAGAAATGAATAAAACATATTTAAAAATAGTATTACCAACGATTTTTTCAATCCTGTTGTTCATTCTCACAATATTTTTAATAATAATCCCGCGTTTCCGTCAGAATATTATGGATGGGAAACGGGAGATGATAAAGGAGTTAACCAATTCAGCATGGAGCATATTATCCAAATATGAAAATGATGAAAGAGATGGATTACTGACACGTGAAGCAGCTCAGGATATAGCCAGGTCAAGAATACAATTCCTGCGCTATGGAGAAGAGAACAAGGATTATTTCTGGATAACCGACCTTACCCCGGTAATGGTTATGCACCCTTTCAGACCTGATCTTAACGGAAAAGATTTAAATAACTTTACCGATCCACACGGGAAAAAACTATTTGTCGAATTTGTAGAAACCGTATTAAAGTCAGAGCATGGATATGTAGACTATATGTGGCAATGGAAGGATGATTCACTCCATATAGTACCAAAATTGTCCTATGTAAAGATATTCAGGCCCTGGAACTGGGTTATCGGAACCGGAGTATATATAGAAGACGTTAAAAAAGAGATATCCGCTTTAACAAAACGGATGATATGGATATCATCAATTATCTCATTATTAATAGCTGCCCTGCTTTTCTATATTATTAAGGAAAGTCTTGGGCTGGAACAAAAGAGAATACAGGCTGTAAATGAGTTACACGAATCGAAGGAAAAATTCAGGACTCTTGTTGAAGCGGCAACCGAAGGCCTCTTAATGATTATTGACGGGAAAATCAGTTTTTCAAATAGCGTAATCAGCAAGATGACCGGATATGAGAGTTCTGAACTTCTGAACCGTTCCTTAAGCGAAATAATTGGCAGCAACAATCATAGTGAAATAACAGAGACTTCTTCAGAAAACAGATTCAAAGACGGTAAATTTGAACTAATGCTTCAGAAAAAAAATGGCGGCTTAATTGAAGTACTTGTAACAACATCAACAACAATGTTTTATGAAAAGGAAGTGAATATTATTATTGTCAAGGATATTTCAACTGACAAAAACATATACTCATCGAATATTGATTTTCAGAAGCTGATCAATAATATGGATACAGGCTTCTTCAAAGCTAAAATTGATACTAAGGTCAAAATTTTATTCGCTAACGAAAAAGCCATCAGAATTCTTGGATTTACAAATTTCGAAGAGCTGGCAAAAAGCAATCTGCCTGGTATAATAACTGATCCTGAAGATAGAAAATCTATTAGACAGTCTCTTTCAGAAAACGGGGTACTGAAGAACAAAATCATTAGAATAATTAAGAATAATGGTGATTCTTCATTTGTCTCCTTATCAATGGTATTAATTAATAATGAAAATGAGGCTCTGGTTTGTGATGGTATTATTGAGGATATAACGATAAGAGAAAAAGAAAAGATGCAGTCTGCTGATCTGATAACAGAACTCAAAACAAATGCTTTTCTCCTTGAACAACCCGTTAAAGACTATATTTCCCAGGTGAAAACTCTGGATTCCGATTCAACTATTAAAAATGCAATTCATATCCTTACTGTCAATAAATCTGACTGCCTCCTTCTTACCAGGAATGGAACTGATTATATAGGTATTATAACCAACACTGATATTCAGAAAAGGATTCTTCCAATGAATCTTAATCTGGACAATCCGGCTTATCTGATTATGAGCTCTCCTGTAAAAAGCATAACAGAAAATGAAACAATTCTGGATGCAATCAGAATTTGTGAAGAGAATAATATTAATCATCTGGCAGTTAAGAATGGTGCAGGAGAAATCAAAGGAATATTCAGAGCCCGTGATATTCAACAGTCAGTAATCGACTCACTTTCATTTTACATTTCAAAAGTACAGAAAGCTGAAACAGAAATTGAATTAAAACAATGTTATGATAATCTTAAGAAACTGGTTATCCCTTTAATAAAAGGCGAGCTGTCGATTAAATATATAACAGCAATAACTTCAGCTTTCTCAGATGCTGTTGTAAGAAGGCTAATTGAACTATTTCTTGCTGACTTTGGCGAACCGCCTGCAGGTTTCTCATTTATCTGCCTGGGAAGTGAAGGAAGAAATGAAGAGACACTTTTTCCGGATCAGGATAATGCCATTATTTATGAGGATGTATCTATTGAAAACAGACAGGATGTTAGTGATTTCTTTTTAAGACTGGGAGAACGCATATGCAATTCACTGAACTATATTGGTTATCCATTCTGCAAAGGGAACATTATGGCCAAAAACCCCAAATGGTGTAAGCCCTTATCAGAATGGGAAACATACTTTAAAGGCTGGATAACCACACCTGAACCCCAGAACCTCCTCGATGCAACAGTATTCTTTGATTTCAGAAATGTCTTCGGTGATTCATTTCTGACAGAAACTCTCAGGACCTCAGTAACATATTCTATAAACAATAACCAATCATTTTTATATCATCTTGCATACAATACCTTTAATACAAAGCCTCCTCATATCTCGTCAATGAATATCCTTGCTGACAAAAACGCAGATACGATAGACCTTAAAGACGCCTCAGGGATTATAACCATGTTTGCGCGCACTTATGCTCTTCAGAACAATTTAGAATGTACGAATACCATTGAAAGGATTGTTTCACTAAAAGAGAAAAACCTGATCAGTGAAAAGAGTGCTGATGAAATTATTTTTGCATACAACTTCCTGGTGAAACTCCGTTTCAGAAATCAGGCTTTTCTGCTCGGAAGTAACTTACCATTATCCAACTCGATGAATATAAGGAAAATGACCGATGCAGAGTTATTTCTGCTTAAAAAAACTTTATCGTTTATACCTGATCTCCAAAATAAGATAAAGACAGATTTCAGGATAACAAATTAAAAGGTCATCCGGTTTATATGGAGAAATAGGCATTCCTCCTGAATCCTTCCTGCTCATTTTGCTCTAAATATCCAAGCTGATTGGTTAACAGGATTGTTTGACCTATGTGTAATGGCCTCTGATTGAAATGACTGTGCCCGTAAATCCAGAAATTGGCATTACTTGTCTCAATAAAATCAGTCAGGTTAACACTGAATGCCTCGTTAATAATACTTTTATTATTAACAGGTTTGTTACAAAAAAATGAAGGAAGATGATGAGTTACAACAACCACTTTATTGTTTTCTGAATCAACTGATTGCTTTATAAAATTCAGACTCTGTTCATGCAGTTTATTATAGTCTGCTGCTCTGAACTTTTTATCATTATTTGTAATACATTCAAAATCTGAGACATTCATTTCAATATACTTCTCATTTTTCTCACTTATTTTCGTCCACAGCGTGCTGAATATAAAGTGTACATCCTCAAATTGCAGTTCAACATTATTCAAAACCGTTATATTTTCCTGCAATTTCAGATTAAAAGAATTTCCATAATCAGAAATATTGCGATAATAATACTCATGATTTCCTGGTACCCAGAAGATATGTTTATAATTATCGGAAATGAAACTGAAAAATGGATTGTTTAAGTATTGATCATGCAAAGGTATAATGTCGCCTGCTAAAATTAAAATCTCACCGCTGACATTCAGTGGTTTTTTAATCAAATACTTGCTGTTCTTTTCAAATTCAAGATGCAAGTCAGAGCAGTATTGAATACGCACTTTGCGGATATATTGATTAATAAGTTAACCCACCTCAGAAATCTTTTTAAGCAGTGGCATGTCCAGAATTTCAATTTCTTTTCCATTAATTGAAATAATCCTCTCTTTGGAAAACTCTGAAAGCAGCCTGACAGTGTTCTCCTCAGAAATTGCAGCCATTTCACCGATCTCTCTCCTTGTAACGCCCAGATGAAATTTAATACTATTATTTATATCTGACAAATAAATCAGATTCTCAGCTATCCTTCCTCTGATCTGCTTCTGGTTTAGTGAAATGATCTTTCTCATAATATTTGAAACTGATTTTCCGAATGCCTTATTCAAATTCAGTAAAAGTTCATGATTCTCAAGATAAAGTTTCCTGACTATTCCCAGATCTATTAAACAAATTTCAGATTCTTCCAATGCACTTACTGAATAAAAATATTCCGGACTTTCAAAAAATGATAATAATCCGACATAGGCAGGGGGTTTTAAAATATACAGAATAATATTCTTGTTATTAAGCCCTTCAATATATAGTTTCGCCGATCCCTTAACCAGGAAGATAGAGTGTGTTACTTTTGTTCCCTGCTTACATATTATGTCATGCTTTTTTAATTGCTCATGTAATGGTTTGACAGATATTGTTCCTTTGTGAGTTCTGTTTATCAGAGAATGAATATCGCATTTAAGCATGCATTGATTACAATCAAAATTTCTTATAAACTTCATTACTGGATTTTTCCCAAATATATGAATTAGTTGTTTTATATCAATGTTCAGAAACAACTTAATAAGTATTCCACGATTGCCTTATGTTAATACCTTTGGATGCAATAAAAACAAATTTTAAACAGGAGGAAATATGTTACATGAACCGGCATCTAAAGTAGGAACCGATAAAGCAGCAGATAAAAAAGCAAGATTAGGAGTTATAATGTTTATAGCTTATACATTGGTTTATTCGGGCTTTGTGGTTATTGGATTAACCAATCCTGAACTTATGGGATTACAATTAATCAGCGGACAAAACCTTGCAATAATTTATGGATTTGGATTAATTGTTCTGGCAATAGTTATGGGATTCATCTATAACTATTTCTGCACAAAAATGGAAGACAAAATGAATAAAACTAATCTTTAATCTGGTTCTGATATGATTTATGAAGTTTCGAATTTAGCAATTATAATATTCCTGTTTATTGTCGGGCTGGTTCTTGGCCTTTCATTTTATTTTGCCAGAAAAACTAAATCTGCATCAGGCTATTATGCTGCCGGCGGAAATATTCACTGGGCTGTAAACGGAATTGCATTTGCAGGTGATTATTTATCTGCTGCTTCATTTTTAGGAATATGTGGTATGATTGCGTATTCCGGTTATGACGGGTTCTTGTACTCTATCGGATATCTTGCAGGCTGGGTTGTGGCCCTGTTTCTGGTTGCCGAACCACTAAAAAAGCTGGGCAAATATACTTTTGCTGATGCATTGGATGCAAAATTTAATTCAAAACATATAAAACTGGCCGCTTCCATAAGCACTCTTATAGTTTCGGTTTTCTACCTTATTCCTCAGATGGTTGGAGCAGGTGATCTGGTTGTCCCTTTACTCGGATTACCTCACTGGCTCGGAGTAATGATTGTTGGATCAATAGTTATATTCATTGTTGCAACTGCAGGCATGACATCAACCACCTACGTTCAGTTTATAAAGGGAGCCATGCTTGTTATTTTTTCTTCATTACTCACGGTTTACATTTTAAGGAACGGTTTATCATTAACCCCAAATGAGAACTACCACAAGTTTGTGCAGTTAGAAGCATCAGTTGCAAATGACACTGCTATAACTATATCTGATCCTGCCTATGTAATAAAAACAAAAATAATTGCTGATAAATTAACTTTTGTTAAGGTTGAAAAGGACGGAAATACCGGGTGGTTTAAATTAAATCATACTGAGGGTAAAACTATTCTGAGTGAAATGCTCTTTATTACTGTTACAGCCGATGGTACAAAACTATATAACGGAGCTCCAAAATCTGACAAGAAATTTTTCCAGGTGGGCCACCTTAGTAAAATTATTGTCGATGGAGTTGAAGTAGACAAAACCGGTCCGGTCGGTCCCTTTGAATTTGTTAAAACAATTGAGAAGAGTGAAATTGTAAGATTTGCAAAAAAAGCATTCACTGACGGGCAGGATAAGGTAACAGTATGGTATCAGAATCCAACAAGCGGTGAGGACATTATGAAACCTGGACTGCTATACAAAATATCAAAGGCTACCGGAGCTACATTCTGGGACAGGTTAAACTTTCTCTCATTAATGCTGGCTCTGTTTTTGGGAACCTCAGCCCTGCCACATATATTAATAAGATATTATACCGTTCCGAGTCAGCGGGCTGCCAGAAAATCTACAATCGTAGCTATATCAGCAATCGGATTCTTTTACATCCTAACCCTTTTTATGGGACTGGGATCAATGATAAATGGAGTATTGGATGTTGAAAGCAGCAATATGTCTGCTCCTCTCCTTGCAAAGACGTTCGGAATCGGCTTATTCTCAATAATATCTGCAATTGCATTCGCTACAGTACTTGGAACTGTAAGTGGACTTATTGTAGCTTCCTCCGGTGCTATAGCGCACGATTTCATAGACAAATACCTTCAGGTTGAAATGACCGACAAAGGAAAAGTAAAAGCTGGAAAAATTGCCGCAATCTCTGTTGGGATTTTTGCCATAATATTGGGAATATTATTTAAGGGCATGAATGTCTCTTTTCTTGTAGGCCTTGCCTTTGCAGTTGCAGCTTCAGCTAACCTTCCGGCAATATTGTTCCTTTTGTTCTGGAAAAAAACCACAGCAAAGGGTATAGCCTGGTCAATAATTGTAGGAATAATCTCCTCAATAGGAATTATCCTGTTTTCTCCATCTATGTATGAAAGATATGGACTGGTACCGAAGGATGCTCCTATACCTCTCGACAATCCAGGGATAATTTCGATTCCCCTGGCAGTAATAACCCTGATTGTTGTTTCCCAGTTGACTCATAAAGATAATTCAGCCAAAGATCTTAACAAATAGATGTTTTAATATTATTTATATGACAATGAAGCATTTTAAACTTTGTTTTATATTGTTATTCCTGTTTTCAATGATAGCAAACGGGCAGGAAAAGAAAGAAGAGCCAAAATTCGGTATTAACTTCTCAGGTTATGTAAAAACCGACATATATACGGACTCCCGGCAGATTGTAAACCTTCGTGAAGACCATTTTCTGATCTATCCCGAAAATCAGAAATTAGATATTAACGGTATAGATATTAATGCGAAGAACCATACAGGGATTCTTTCCATCCAGTCAAGAATAACCGGAAAAATAACAGGTCCGGATGTTTTAAAGGCAAAGACATCAGCAATGATAGAAGCAGATTTCTTCGGAAATGAAAATCAGACTTTTGTTGACATAAACGGCTTCAGACTCCGGCATGCAATTATAAAACTAAACTGGAAAACTACCGAATTATTAGTTGGCCAGTACTGGCATCCCCTCTTTATTACAGAGTGTTTTCCCGATGTGGTCTCATTTAACACCGGAGCTCCTTTTCAGCCGTTTTCAAGGACTCCGCAAATAAGGCTGAGCCAGACAACAGGAAAATTCAAAATGATATTTACTGCTTCAGAACAACGTGACTTCTTGAGTACAGGACCTGATGGATCCAACCATAAATATCTCAGTAATGCAGTAATTCCTGATATGAATTTTAATCTTCAATATTCACATTTATGGAATGAAACAAACGAATTCTTAATTGGTGCAGGATTTGAATATAAGCAAATAGTCCCAAGACTATCTGCCACTGCCGATATCAACATCAAAGACGGAGTTGACAGTATTTATTATGCAGCCGACGACAAAGTGAAATCGAGTGCAGTATCGGTCTATACAAAACTTCGGTTAAAACCTGTTACTTTCAAGGCGTATGCAATTTTAGGGAGTAATATGTTCGACCATGTCATGTTAGGTGGCTATGCCGTTACATCTATCAATAAAACACCTGAACTGAGATATGATTATGACCCTGTTAAGATATTATCAATGTGGGCTGAAATCAGCACTAACGGGAAAATTCAGGGTGCAATTTTTGCAGGATATACAAGGAACCTGGGTACTGATGTTGATAATACAGGAATATATTATAGCCGAGGTTCAAATATTAACTCCGTTTACCGCGTCTCACCACGATTGATTATGAACTTTGGTAAATTACGTATAGCACCTGAGATTGAAATAACGGCTGCACAATATGGAAAGGCAAATGTCAGGGGAGTGGTTGATTCAGGTTTAATAACCGTATCTAACATAAGAGCATTGCTGGCATTTTATTATTTCTTTTGATTCCAGGAGAAATCTATCTTTTAAAAAGCTCAGCTCTAAACTTTTTCAGAATCTGATCCTCGGGTTCATTTCTCCTTATACCTTCTATTAAAACCTCTTTCAGTATCTCAATTGCCCTGTCATCAAAACCAACTTCAACGGCAAATCTCCTGAGTAATTTTGCTTCAGCTTCTGACACCTCATCATCGGCAAGTATCATCTCTGTGATATAATACAGATCCTCAAACTTATCATTAAGGCTGTACGGAGGATGATAGTGATGATCCATTTCCTCCTCAATCAGTTGATCAATCTCAGCATCTGTAAGTCCGAATCTGCGACCCTCTTTATGAAGTATTGCCAATTCCTGCTGGTCAATCTTACCATCAGCCCTGGCAACCTGTATAAGGTGCAGATAATGTACCTTTGGTACTTTAACTCCATGGTTACTGATAAAATCAGAAAAACTCATATCTTAATTTCTTTAATTCTTACTCCTTTAATCAGTATCATTTCTTCTTTGTACCCAGAAATTATTAAAGCTTCCTGCAGGTTCTTCACAGAGATATACTGCAGTACCATATTCCCTTGCATGTGGATTGGTGATGCTTCCAACCCGGGTTATCTTCGAAAAAAAAGCTTTAACATCATCGCCGGGTTCATCATTTATATATACCATCGAGGTTATATCCGGATCAAACCTCTCCGGAAGCCAGTACTGAAAACTCTCGCTGAAACATATCGCTTCAGGAAGACCATATTTCTTCCCTATAACAGTAATTGCACTTGCCTGGCCATAGTTTTCTCCATAAATAAAACATGCTTCCTTATCCCTGACCATCCGGTAAGCAGAATCAGCTAAAGCCGTCAGCTCTTCCCATCCAAACATATCGGCATAATCCTGTGGAAGCGAATGAATTGAGCCATCTTCAAACCTTCTGCCAAGATCAATACCGAACTTTTTTTCCTGGATATCAAAATAGGTAATAAGATCCTGTTGCCTGTATACCGGGATTCCTATCGGGAAAACAGGGAGAGTAATGAGAATCAGGAAAACTGTAAAAAGTACTCTCATCAGCAACCCGGAAATCCATTTTTCATATGCAACAGCTCCAACTGCAATAAGAAACGGAAATACTCCCAGAGTATAATAACTTTTACCCTTTAACAGCATCATCCCTAAAATCACAAAAAGTGATACAAAACCCAGAAATCTGAATTTCCTGACTTTGTCTGATCCAAGAATGAATATCAATCCTGCTATTGTGAAAAATGATCCGGCAAAAGGCATCATCAGCTGCTCGGATAAAAAAAGCGGGATATTCATATGAACAAGCTGGGTATCATATAGTTCCGAAAGATGTCCGGTTGCAGGAATCCCTCTGTATATCTGCCATATAAGATTTGGCAGGAAAACAAGGAAGGCAACAAAAAGTCCTGAAATGAATTTCCTTTCCCTGAGAACAGACCTGTATTCTGTAAAGGGAATAATAAAAAACAGCCCGAGGAGAAGCATCACAGTCATATACTTATTTAGCAGCGCTATGCCAACAGCAACACCAAGCATGATCAAAAAATTACTATTCCTGGTGTTAACATACCTTATTATAATAAAGATAATCAATGACCACATAAACACCTCAATATGAACCGGCATGAACAGGAAGTATGTCCTCTGAAAAAAGATTGAAACCATCAGACCCACCGAGGATAGAAATGCTGCAAACCTCGATCCGCCTATTTCCTTTGTAATTGCCGCTACAAGGATAATAAGTGCTCCGCCAAGAAATGCAGGGAAAAGTCTTACGGCAAAAACAGAATAGCCGAAAATATTCTGCATAACAAATGCTATCCATCCGATAAGCGGAGGTACAGAATTATATCCTGCTGCCGGATGCATTCCCAGAGAAAAATAGAGGAGCTCATCACGATGGTATTCAAGGTTATCTGCAAATGCAAGATGGATTACTATACTGAGAATCGCCGGTAAAATTATTACCGGATCCTTAAATAAAGCTCTTGAAGAATAATTCATAGTGATTTCAGGTAATTATTTCAGATGTAATTCAAAATTAGCAAATACTCATTTCTTTAACATTCTTTAAGATAAGAATTAAAACATTTACATTAATCAGTTGTTATATATGTGAAGGTTTTTTACCTTTGCCGTAAATGAAAAGAAGAAATTCCATATATTCAGTTACTTCAGTCTTTCTGATCACACTTCTGATGATAGGAAGTACAGGTGCTGTTATTGTAAAACATACATGTGCTAATTGTGGTTTGTCAGATTTTCATACTGAATTCTTCACTTCCGTTCACACTGACCATTCATGTAATTGCGATGAGGGTGTTTCAACCTGTCACAATCATGATGAAAATGACATTGAGTCAGATTGCTGCATCTTTATATCTGAAAAATTATCACTTTCTGATTATAATAAATCAACACTGATTAATATTTCAGTTGTGGAACTGCCGGTTTTATCCTGTCCGTTTTTAACTTCTGATGAACAACAGGAAAAACCAACTTATCCTGTTCAAATCCAAAACAAGCATGGTGGTCGGGATGTCCTTATATCCAACTGCCAGCTGATCATTTGATCATTCATCCTGCATACAGGTTCTGATCCCTGTTAATTCATTTTACACAATCAAATGTGTATCACTTCATTACTAAAAGGATGAATAAACTTTATTATACAATTTTTACTGTATTTCTGTCTATTCCAACATACCTGTACGGACAGAATACAATTGAGGGCAAGGTATTTGATGCTGCCGATAAGGAAGAGACAGGATTGCCCGGGGCAAGTGTTATCTGGGCAGGTACTGTTACAGGTACATCCACCAACACAGCAGGATACTTTAAGCTGAAAAGAAGCAGGGAGACTGACAAGCTAGTAATCAGCTTCATTGGTTACCGGAGCGATACAATAATTGTTGGAAAGGATGATAAATACATTAAAACAAGCCTTCAGCAGGGAAATGAACTCGGCGAGGTACTTGTATTCGGCAGAGCTCCCGGTGCATATATAAATAAGACAGATCCTGTCCTAACAGTCAACATTACATCATCAGAACTGAGAAAGGCAGCCTGCTGCAACCTGTCCGAGAGTTTCGAAACCAGTGCTTCCGTTGATGTCAACTATACCGATGCCGCAACCGGCGCCAAACAGATTCAGCTTCTTGGTCTGGCTGGCAATTATACCCAGATCCTGAATGAAAATGTTCCGTCAATGTACGGGCTGGCTTCGGCCTATGGCCTGAACTATATACCCGGACCATGGATGGAATCAATTCAGGTTGCAAAGGGCACATCTTCAGTAAGAAACGGATATGAATCAATTGCCGGACAGATAAATGTCGAGTATAAGAAACCGGCAACAAGCGAAAAAGTGTTTGTAAACGGTTTCATTAGCGACGCCGGAAGGCAGGAACTGAATGCCAATGCTTCTGTGTTGCTGAACGACAAATTAAGTACCATGATCCTTGCTCATGCTGAAAACCAGGGTGGAATGAGCGACAATAATGATGATGGATTCAGGGATGAACCGGATATCCGTCAATATCACTTTATAAACCGCTGGGATTATCTTACACAAAACGGAGACATTAGGGTTGGGGTAAACTACCTGGAAGAGGAAAGGATCGGAGGCCAGTTGTCATATAAGGGCAATAATGAGGATACATGGACAAACGGTTTCGGAATCAATATTCTGACAAAACGTTTTGAAGCCTTCTCAAAAGCAGGCAGGATCTTCACAAAATCTAAAAGCATGTCGGTAGGCTGGATTCAGAATTACTCCTATCATTCACAGAATTCGTTTTTCGGATTAAGGAATTATACCGGTACCCAAAACAGCTATTATACCAACCTTTTGTACCAATGGACACCATTGTCAAGCAAACATACACTGGATGCAGGATTCAGTTATAAATATGATTTGTATGACGAGCATCTTGATTTGTCACCTATAGGTAAGAAGGAGTCAGTCCCGGGAGCATTTGTACAATATACCTATTCCGATACTTCAAAAGTTACCCTGGTTGCCGGAGTAAGAATTGACGAACATAACCTCTACGGAACACTTTTTACACCACGCCTTCACCTGAGGTATGAACTTTTTCATGGAATTGTACTGAGAGCTTCGGCAGGAAAAGGATACAGATCAGCCAATGTTCTTGCAGAAAATTCCTTCCTGCTTGCCAGCAGCCGGAATATGCTGATCGCGAATGATCTGAAGATTGAAGAAGCCTGGAATATGGGGGTTAGCCTGTCAGGACATGTTGACATAGGAGGAAAGGAGATTAAATTATCATCTGAATTCTTCCATACCGGGTTTGTAAACCAGATCATTGCCGATCTCGATGCTGATGTAGATGAAGTAAGATTCTATAATCTGAATGGGAAATCATACTCAAATGTCCTTCAGTTTGAGGCATCTTTCCAGCCTCTTGAAGGATTCGACCTGCTTGCCGCATGGCGTTTAAACGATGTGATGATGACGATAGACGATGTCCTGAGGACAAAACCTCTGGCCAGCAGGTACAAGGGTCTTCTTACTGCATCCTGGCTTACCCGACTTCGCAAGTGGCAATTTGACTATACACTTCAGGTTAATGGTCCCGGCAGGATCCCGTCAACAATGGATAATCCGGAAAATTTCAGGATGCCCGACTCGTTCGATGCTTTTCCTGTGATGAACGCCCAGATAACCAGGAACTTTAAAAAATTCCATGTTTATGCAGGCGTTGAAAACCTTCTGGATTTTGCACAGCACATGGCAATAATCGATGCAAACGATCCTTTTGGTGAATACTTCGATTCAAGCCTGATATGGGGACCTGTACACGGCAGAAAGATTTATGCCGGGTTCAGATTCCTGATTAACAGAGACATTTAAACTTCTTGTAAAACAATTAAAATCAATGAATATGAAAAAGATGAGTAGATTTTTAGCGTTGATCATCATGATGGTCATACCGCTTGCAATAAATGCACAGGAGAAATCAAAGGCCAATGAGACTGTGAAATACAAGACCTCAATTGATTGTGCTGCCTGCGTTAATAAGATAATGTCCAGCCTACCTCAGGAGAAGGGAATCAAAGATGTAAAATGTGACCTGGCTACAAAGGAGGTTACCGTGACATATCAGAAGGAAAAAAACAATCCTGAAGAGATAAAGAAGTCAATAGAGAAACTCGGGTACACTGCCAAAGTAATTCCCGCTGAAAACGTGCAGGAGCAGAAATAGTAATTTTAACCTCACCCCAGCCTCCCGCTATTGCGGAGAGGGTCTCTCCCAAGGGAGAGGAGTAAAAATATTAATAATCAATGCCTTACACCCCTTCTCCCCTGGGAGAAGGGGCCGGGGGATGAGGCTTATACAGGAATTCCTGCCAGATCGCGGATAACAACAGATGCGCAGGCAATACCGAAAACAGCCGGCATATACGAAATAGTTCCTACAATGGAAGCCTTATTCTGCTCTCCGTTTGTAGGGACTATTTTGCTTTTATCAATCCCTTCCGGAGAATATACCGCTGTAAAACCTTCTCTTATTCCGAGGCGGTGAAGACGTTTTCTGAGTATCCTTGCCAATGAACAGTCTGATGTTTCGGAGATATCTGCCACTCTTACTGATAAAGGATCAAATTTTCCTCCTGCACCCATGGAACTGACTACCGGCATTTTCCTGTTGATACTGTGGTATATAAGGAATACTTTAGGAGAAAGTGTGTCAATTGCATCCACCACATAGTCAAATCCATGATCAAGAATCTCTGTCATACGGTCATCCTTTATATATTCACTTATCACTTCAAGACTTAATTCCGGATTTATATCCTTAAGACGTTCACCCATCACTTCTGCCTTTGGCTTTCCTTCAGTGCTCTTTAAAGCAGGAAGCTGCCTGTTCCTGTTTGATCTGTGGACAGTATCTCCATCCACAATAGTTAATGACCCTATACCTGAACGGCAGATCATCTCTGCGGCATAAGCTCCTACTCCGCCAAGTCCAACAACCAGAACCTTTGAAGCTCTGAGTTTTTCCAGTGCCTCTTTTCCGAGAATCAGTTCCGTACGTGACAGCCAGTCATTCATTATTGTATATACTGTTAAATTATTAACACCATGGTCATTACACCCCTAAATCCCCCGAGGGGGACTTGAAATCCGATTCAGTCACAGGTTCTTTTTAAATGTATTCATCTTACACTTAATATTCAACCCCTAAATCCCCCGAGGGGGACTTGAAATCCACTTTAGTCATTAAATTATTTTTATACTGCCATCCAATTCCTTCATTTGTCAACTTCTTTAAGCCCCCCCTGGGGGGTTTGGGGGTCAAAAGCCTCTGCGTTTGGGGTTTTTGGGGGTAAGAATTCAACAAAATTTGAATATATTTTCTCCTTAAGCAAATCAACAGTCATTCCAAGGTCATCAGCAACTTTGCGGTAGATTTCTTTTATATCTGCACCACTTCCATCCGTTTCAAGGAAAATCCTTTCCGCAGGTAAGGATCTGATGAGTTCTGTAGCTTCAGGCCTGATGACAAAATCGAACCAGAATGAAATAAATATGTTCCTTGAGATCAGCTGCATGGCCAGCTCTCTCTTACCTCTGAATCCATGAACAAGCCAGGGCATACCGGGCTTTATTCTTTTATGTGAAGAGATAAGTTCATCCCATGCCTTTACACAATGAATAACAAGCGGTTTTTCAATCTTTTCTGACAGGGCAGCCTGTTGTTCAAATACCTGTCTCTGGAGATCAATCGAAGGGCCTTTGAGTTTGTCAAATCCTGCTTCACCTATTGCCGAAATTGAATCATTGTGAGCATTATTTCTAACAAACTCCATAAGTGTATTATGATTTGCCTCATTGAGAAACCAGGGATGAATACCCAATGAATAATTCATTCCGCTTTCAGTATCCGGTAATCTGCCCTCATGTGCCATCAGATTGTCAACGATGAATACATCCCTGACAGGCTTTGAATCATGATTGTGAATATCAATATAGTCCCCGCGATGAGGATAATACATATCTATTTCTTTCCAATAACTGAAATTCCGTTATCAATACGTCTGAGTGTCTCGTCCTTTCCAATCCAGCCTATTATGTCGAACATATGGGGACCCCGTGATGCTCCGACAACAACAAGCCTGAAAGCGTTCATAATTACTCCCATGTTATACCCTTTCTTCTCAATCCATGATTTTACGGTAAGTTCTGTAGCTTCCGCTGTAAACTCCTCGCATGAATCAAGGACTGACCGTAGTTCCATTAGCTGGGCCGGTGTCTCTTCCTTCCATCTCTTTTTAATAACATCCTGATCATATGATTCGGGAGCCCGGAAGAAAAAATCTGTCTGATCCCAAATCTCCTTCACAAAGCTGACCCGTTCCTTTACAAGTGCTATCAACGATTCAATCCTGACAATGTCACACTGGTATCCCCTTGCTCTCAGAAACTCCCTGAATTCCATTGCCAGAACATCATTTTCCTTCTTCTGAAGATACTGATGATTGAACCATTTTGCTTTTTCAGGATCAAACCTGGATCCTGATTTGCCTACTCTTTCGATGGAAAAGGATTCTATCAGCTGATCCATCGAAAAGATTTCCTGCTCAGTCCCGGGATTCCACCCCAGAAGAGCGATCATATTTACAAAGGCATCGGGATAATAACCCTCCTCCCTGTATCCTTTTGCTGTCTCACCATATGGCCAGAAGAGTGGAAAAACAGGGAAACCCATTTTATCACCATCTCTTTTGCTTAGCTTGCCCTTTCCGTCCGGTTTCAGAAGCAGAGGAAGGTGTGCAAAAAGCGGAGGATTCCATTTGAACGACCTGTAAAGCATTATATGAAGAGGAAGCGATGGCAGCCATTCTTCTCCCCTGATTACATGACTGATCTTCATCAGGTGATCATCAACGAGGTGGGCAAGATGATATGTAGGCATTCCGTCAGACTTGTATAACACCTTGTCATCAAGTGTTGAGGAATTAACCACGATATGGCCACGGATAAGGTCTTCAAAGCTTATTTCTTCATTTTCCGGCATACGATACCTGATAACATAAGGTTCCCCGTCTTCAAGTTTCTTTTTCCAGACAGTCTCCTCCAGGGATAAGGAGTTTTTCATTTTGTCTCTTATCGCAGCATTATATATAAATGTATTGCCATCCTTTTCAGATTCACCCCGCATAGTCTCAAGTTCCTCAGGAGTATCGAAAGCATAATAAGCATCTCCGGAAGATACCAGCATATCAGCGTATTGCCTGTAGATCGCCTTCCTGTCGCTCTGACGGTAGGGTCCGTAACTTCCCCCTTCATAAATACCTTCATCAATCTTTATCCCGCACCATTTAAGTGAATCGATGATATAATCCTCCGCACCTTCCACAAACCTTGTCTGATCAGTATCCTCAATCCTCAGAATAAATGTTCCGTTATTCTTCCTGGCAAAAAGATAATTATAAAGAGCTGTCCTGACTCCTCCCATATGCAATGGACCGGTTGGACTTGGAGCAAATCTCACTCTTACTTCTGACATATAATAAATAGTAAAGTTTATTCAATGTGCAAAGATATGCAAACCTCATAACATACAATACCATAACTAAAATCAGGTATTGTAAGGTGGAAATGTATTAATTTAGCAGAATTCAATTAATTAGTTTTATGAGAAAGATGAAAGCTCTTGTAAAGGCTAAGCCTGAAAAAGGTCTTTGGATGCAGGAAGTCCCAATACCTGAACCCGGCCTGAACGATGTTATAATAAAAGTAAAGAAATCAGCAATCTGTGGCACCGATCTTCATATATATGAATGGGATACCTGGGCACAGAAAACAATCAGGACTCCCATGGTAATAGGACATGAATATATGGGATATATTGAAAAGATGGGAGCGGGAGTGAAGAACCTGAAGGTTGGTGAAAGAGTTACCGGTGAAGGACATCTTGCATGCGGTCATTGTCGTAACTGCCGGAGGGGTAAAGAACATGTATGTGAAAACACCATTGGCATCGGAGTAAATACTGATGGTTCGTTTGCAGAATATGTAAAGATCCCTGCTCAGAACGTAATCCCTCTTGACCAGAGAATACCTGATGAATGGGCTGCGATTATGGACCCGTTCGGGAACGCAACACATACAGCCCTCTCCTTTCCATTGCTGGGAGAGGACGTACTTATTACAGGATCGGGATTGATCGGCAGCATGGCTGTTGCAATAGCAAAATTTGCAGGAGCAAGATTTATAGTAGCCAGTGACCTTAGCGATTACCGCCTCGATATAGCAAAAAAAATGGGTGCAACACTTACTGTTAATCCCTCAAAAGGAGAAAAGATTTCCGATGCGGTAAAGAAACTTCACATGAGAGGTTTTGATGTCGGTCTGGAAATGTCGGGATCGCCAAAGGCATTCACTGAGATGATATCCAATATGTATAACGGATCGAGCATCTCACTTCTTGGGATCCTTCCATCCAACTTCGAAGTACCCTGGAGCGACATCATCTTCAAGGCAATTACTCTGAAAGGTATTTACGGCAGGGAAATGTGGGAGACATGGTATAAAATGGAACAGATGATAATCGGCGGTATTGATCTTAATCCGGTAATCACCCATCGTTTTAATATCGATGATTTCCAGAAAGGTTTCGATGCTATGGAGGAAGGAAACTGCGGTAAAGTCATTCTTAATTGGGACTAATTTAAATTTCTTGGTGTAACTTGGTGGCTTGGTGACTTGGTGGCTTTATTTTTTTGCCACCAGTACACAAAGACACCAAGAATCACTAAGAAATAATCTAATCAATATTGCTATGTATAAAAATTATAAGGAGCATCTCGATAAGTCTCTAAATGAAATAAGAGAAGCGGGATTGTATAAAAAAGAGCGAATAATTATTTCCCCGCAGGGAGCTGAAATTGAGCTTAATACAGGTCAGAAGGTACTGAACTTCTGTGCAAACAATTATCTCGGTTTATCAAATAATAAATCGCTTGTTGAAGCAGCAAAGTCAGCCCTCGATGATCATGGCTACGGTATGTCATCAGTCAGGTTTATATGCGGTACAACTGATCTTCATAAGGAACTTGAGAAAAAGATAGCTGAGTTTTTTGGTACTGAGGATACAATACTTTATGCAGCCTGTTTCGATGCAAACGGAGGTGTATTTGAGCCCCTCCTGGGTGAAGAGGATACAATAATTTCGGACAGTCTGAACCATGCATCAATCATTGATGGTGTACGGCTTTGCAAAGCGCAGAGATACAGGTACCAGAATGCCGATATGGCTGATCTGGAGGAACAGCTGAAGCTTGCACAGAACCAGAGATTCAGGCTCATTGTTACAGATGGTGTTTTTTCAATGGACGGAAATGTTGCACCTCTTGATAAGATATATGAACTGGCAAACAGGTATGATGCCATGATAATGGTTGATGAATCACATTCTGCAGGAGTGGTTGGCAATACCGGCCGGGGAGTCACTGAATTATATGACTTAAAGGGAAAAATAGAGATCATAACCGGGACACTCGGAAAATCATTTGGAGGGGCAATTGGAGGTTTTACAACAGGGAAAAAAGAAATTATAGAGCTTCTCAGACAAAGATCGCGGCCCTATCTTTTCTCCAATTCAATACCTCCTCTTGTTGCCGCAGCCGGAATAAAAATGGTGGAGATGATGACTGAAACCAATACACTCCAGGATAAGCTTCACTGGAATGCCGAATATTTTATCGCCGGTATGAAAAAGGCCGGGTTCGATATAAAGCCAACCAAATCAGCAATTTGCGCTGTAATGTTGTACGATGCTAAACTATCTCAGGATTTTGCTGCGAAACTACTGAATGAAGGAATATATGTTATCGGATTTTATTATCCTGTTGTACCGAAAGGACAGGCAAGGATAAGGGTTCAGCTGTCGGCAGCACATGAAAAGGAACACCTGGATAAAGCCCTTAAGGCCTTTGAAAAGATTGGAAAAGAGCTTGGTGTACTCAAATAAATAATCTGTGTAAATCAGCGTGATCTGCAGGCAATAAAAACACTCCCGCAGATTACGCAGATTATCGCTGATAAAGTAAATATGAACAAATACCTTTTCCCAATATACAGAGTCCTGGTTCCGAAACCAATCCGGACTACAATTCTGAAAAAGACTCTCAGGAGAAATATTACCAGACTTCTCTCCTCTCTTCCTGATGAGCAGATAAACGATGATCAGAAAGAGATTCTTGAATATCTCCGGACAAATGAAGTGAGAATATTCCCCTATCCTTTTCACGATAACTATTCAGCTGATCAGGTTGAAGTCTTTTTTGATTCCGGGAAGGGAATGAGATATGTACTCCAGGATGGGAAAAGACTCTACTTCAAAAAGCGCTGGGGTGTTAAAAGGATTCAGAGAGCTTATTCAGATCTCTCACGGGAACAGGATATAAATAGTCCCCACAGGTATCTTACTGATTCATTTTCAACAGGAAGCAATGATGTTCTGGCCGATATCGGTGCTGCCGAAGGAAACTTCAGCCTTGCAATTATCGAAAAGGTCAAAAAGATCTATCTTTTTGAATATGACAGGGAATGGGATGAGGCATTAAGGGCGACCTTTGCTCCCTGGGCTGAAAAGGTTGAGATTATAAACAAATACGTTGCCGATTTTAACGATGATTCTCATATAGCTCTTGATGACTTCTACGATCAGAAAAAGGACATTAATTTTCTAAAGATTGATGTTGATGGAGCCGAGTCAATTGTGCTGAACAGCTGTAAAAGAATATTTGAATCTTCTGCTTCTCTTAAAGTAGCATTATGTACCTATCATAAACAACATGATGAGGAAGTGTTCACTGAGATGCTTAAGAAATACCGGTTCAGTGTTACTCCGTCAAAAGGTTATATGATAAACTACTATGATAAGAATTTACAATCACCTTATCTAAGAAGAGGTTTGATAAGAGCCTCTCGGTAATACCCCTTTTTTTATAATCCACCCCTATCCCGATAGCTATCGGGACCCCCAGGGGGGACTTGAAGAATGGCATTGTCTTGAAAGCCCCCCTTGGGGGGTTTGGGGGTAATATTCAGATCGACTGTTTATGTTCAGGGGTCATCCGCATTTTGAACAGCCGCAGTCTTTACAGATCAGGCAGCCTTCTTCATAAACAAGATTATCGGAACCGCATTCCCCGCATTTTCCCTTTGCTTTGGTGCCGTTGGGAATATATTTCTTAAGTGCTTTCTCTACACCGTTCTTCCAGTTGTTTATCGATTCACTGTCTAACCTGAGCGATTCAACAAGAGTAACAACATCTGCTATGGGCATACCATGACGAAGTACCCCTGAAATAAGCTTTGCATAATTCCAGAATTCAGGCAGGAACATGTGTGATAATCCTTCAATGGTCTTCTTGTATCCGTACTTATCAGTATACTGGAAGTCATACCTTGTTTTATTCCCTTCTTCCTTTACCTTAATTATCTTTCCCTTCATGATACTCTTTGGAATCGGGAAGATCTCCTCATCAGCCAGACCCGTAAATATTTCATATGGAAGATTATCCTTAAGCCCGACAAAAGCAACCCATTTTTCTTCATTTATGCTGAAGCGGATAACGTCTGCATCAAGAACTTTGGGACGTTTTGGCCTATCAGATACTGCTCTTGTTTCCGGTTTTCCGGAAATCAGGACACCATCTCTTGAACCATCACGATAGACTGTGGCTCCCTTGCATCCGGATTTCCAGGCTGTGAGGTATAGCTCGCTTACAAGCTCCTCCTTTACTTCGGTCGGAAGGTTTATTGTTACGCTGATGGAATGATCAACCCATTTCTGAATGGCACCCTGCATTCTTACCTTGGCAACCCAGTCTACATCGTTTGCAGACGAGTTGTAATAAGGTGATTTGGCAATTATATCATTAATATCCTTATCCTCCATACGGGAAACCTCATCCGGATCGTAACCGTTAAGTACCAGCCAGTCGACGAATTTATGATGGAATACAGGAAACTCCTCCCATGAATCACCTACCTCATCCTTGAATTTAACCTTTACATCCTTATCGTTGGGATTAACTTTTCTTCTTCTTTTGTAGAAAGTTGAAAATATAGGTTCAATTCCTGAAGTGGTCTGTGTCATCAGGCTTGTTGTTCCTGTCGGAGCAATTGTGAGCAGGGCAATATTCCTTCTGCCGAATTTTACCATGTTGTTGTAGAGCACCGGATCTTCATCCTTCAGTCTGAGGATGAAAGGATTTGTTGCTTCGCGCTCCGCATCGTATATTGTGAACGGGCCTCTCTCCTTTGCAAGGTATGTTGATGACTTATATGCCTCCAGGGCGAGAGTCTTGTGAACTTCAACTGAAAATTCAGTTGCCTCATCGCTGCCATATCGCAGTCCGAGTGCAGCAAGCATGTCTCCCTCAGCTGTTATTCCAATTCCGGTTCTTCTTCCCTGAATACATTTTTCCTTTATATTGACCCAGAGGTTACGTTCAACCCTCTTTAGCTCTTCAGTTTCCGGATCTGCATCAATCTTTGCAAGGATGGCATCAATCTTCTCCATCTCAAGATCAATAATATCATCCATCATCCTTTGTGCCAGCCCGACATGCTCCTTATATAATTCGAAATCAAATTCGGCTTCAGGAGTAAAAGGATTATTTACGTAGCTGTAAAGGTTAATGGCAAGAAGACGGCAACTGTCATACGGACAAAGTGGTATTTCTCCGCACGGATTGGTTGACACAGTTGCGAATCCCTGATCTGCGTAACAGTCGGGAACACTCTCCCTTATTATAGTATCCCAGAATAATACCCCGGGTTCTGCTGATTTCCAGGCATTATGTATAATCTTATTCCAGAGCTGGAGTGCATCGATATCTTTTGAATACTTCGGATCAGGTGAGTTGACAGGATACTGCTGTCTGAAGGTTGTCTTTCCTTCCACGGCCCTCATGAAATCGTCTGTCAGTTTTACAGAAACATTAGCACCGGTGACCTTACCGCTTTCCAGCTTAGCATCAATAAATTTTCCTGAATCGGGATGTTTGATCGATATTGAAAGCATTAATGCACCTCTTCTTCCGTCCTGTGCTACTTCCCTTGTGGAATTTGAATAACGTTCCATAAACGGAACCACACCGGTAGATGTAAGTGCACTGTTTAGCACAGGTGTTCCCTTTGGTCTGATATGAGAAAGATCGTGTCCGACACCACCACGACGTTTCATGAGCTGTACCTGTTCCTGGTCAATTTTCATTATTCCTCCGTACGAGTCGGATGAACCGTCATTTCCTATCACAAAACAGTTTGAGAGCGAGGCAATCTGATAATCATTACCGATTCCTGTCATTGGTCCGCCCTGGGGAACGATGTATTTAAAATCTTTCAGAACGTTGTAAATAAGATCTTCAGAAAGTGGATTTTTATATCTTTTCTCTATCCTTCGAATCTCACGTGCAAGCCTCCTGTGCATATCATCAGGTGTCTTTTCATAGAGATTTCCAAATGAATCTTTCAGCGCATATTTATTTGCCCATACACGTGCAGCAAGCTCATCCCCCTTAAAATATTTTATGCTTGCCTCTACAGCCTCATCATGTAAATAAGTAATTTTTTCATTCTCTTCCCGTTTCTTCTCCATTGAGGTTGTCTGTTTCTCTTTCTTTGTTTTGTCAGCTGCAACGGCTGGCTCCTGGACAAATAAATCTTCCATATTATTGTTAATCACTGATTTTTATTTGATTACAAGGCTGCTGTTTTCAAAAACAGGTAATTGCTAAATTACGCAAGTGAACTTCGTGATGCAATAGCAGGAATTTAAGTTTATTAACATTCGGCATGGTAGTTATTAACTATTATGCAATCTATTGATTATTAATTTTTTAACATTATTTTCTACTGTTAATTACTTAACAGAAAATGGATTAGAAGAATGATAAAAAATTGTTGATAAACAGAGTAGACAGGTTTAGTAAATGATCACTTTTTTAAATTAAAAAGTGGTAAAAAAGAGGCTGCCCCCAAAGGACAGCCTCATTAATCCAAATTACCGGCAGATCTTTAGAAAATAAGACGAATGCCAAGAAGCATTCCCCATGTACTGCTTGTGCTGATATTCTTGCTGATTGTTGTTTTGGTATCAAAATCAGCCAGTGAAGTAGCATTGAGAGTATAAGTAGGTGCAGTAGTTGCATTACCTCTTGCGGCAACTCTGAGCGGACGTACATTCTCAAAGCTTGCAAGAGGATTAAAGACATAAGTACCCCAGTTGTCGTTGATCAGGTTTCCAACATTAAGCATATCAAGACTTAACTGAAGAGTATATTTTCTTTCTGTACCGAAATTTGAGAAAATATCCTGAAGGAATTTAACATCAAATCTGCCGAGCCATGGCTGTATTTCACCGTAACGCTCAACATATCCGCCTTTCTTTGAACTGAGATATTCATTTTTGTTCACGTAGTTCCAGAAGGCATCCTGCTGTTGCTGAGGAGTCATTCCGTTATAGGTGACAAAAGTGAAATCAGTTGCAGAGGCAGGTACATACATAAGGTCTGATGAGTTTCCGTCACCGTTTGCATCAGTTGCATAAGTATATGACCAGCGACCCTGATTGTATCCCTGGTATACTACTGAAATTGTGGATGCAAAATTTTTGGCATACTCAATCCTGTATGATACGTTACCTATAATTTTATGAGGTACTGCAAAGTTTGACCAGCTGAGACCCGGATCATTCAGACTATATACTGATGTATTTGCACTCCATGATGAAGAAGCTGAAGAACCAGGGTTCGCTGTGAGGTCCTTTGCTTCAGTATAAGTATAGGCAAGCATACCTGAAAGACCATTACTGAAGTTTTTAGTCAGCTGCGCTGTAAGAGAATACTGGTATCCCTCTTTGGCATTTGTCAGTTCTATGGCATTAGCTATTGCAGTATTTACCCTGGCTACAGTTGAACTGGTCCAGAAAGGTCTGTTATCAACACCGGCCATTGTTCCGGTATAGGGATTTTCGTTAATGTTCTGCTGAACAACAGCATTTATATCTTTCGAGAAAATTGCCTCAGCAGTAAAGACCATACTGTATGGAAGTTCAACATCCACTGCAAGATTTGAACGCCATATCTGCGGAAGTTTAAAGTCTTTGGATACCTGTGCAAGGGAAGCATTATTTGGCAGAACACCGGGTGTTTGCGGGAATTTGACAGGATCACTGGCAATAACAGCCTTATAATCGGGATTGAACCTCATTCCAACAAGGTTAGCTGCACCACCCTGTGAACCCCATCCGATTTCAGGAACCTGGATCATACCTGAGTTTGTGGGCTGGTTTGTAAACCATACAAAAGGAAGTAAGCCGGAAAAGAGCCCGGTACCACCACGTACCTGAAGTGAACGGTCGCCTTTGACATCATAGTTAAAGCCTAACCTTGGAGATACAGTTACTTCACCATCAGGCCAGGTACCTGTTTCCATTTTCTTACCATCGGCAAATGTAAGGGCTGCAATGGCTGGGTTACTCAGAGGATCATCAAAAAAGAAGGGTAATTCAATTCTTGCACCATAAGTCAGTTTAAGTTTTGGAATAACTGCCCACTCATCCTGTGCGTATAATGCGCCAAGGCCGAATGTAGCTTCCGCACCGGGAGCGTCTTCACCATTATATCCATATGTTACTCCGAATCCTGTTGGCTGAGCATTACTCAGGAAATTAGCTACAGAGCTGAACCTGTAATATGATGTTCCTTCACGTATAAAAGAGTTTCTGAACCACAGACGATCAAACGCAACTCCGGCAGTTATTGTATGCTGATTCAGGTTGATTGTTACGTTATCGGTAAAACTCATTGTCTTGTTCTGAACATCATTGTTGTAGCTGAAAAGTTCATATCCGAATGACATGTACTGGTCTCCACCCTCCCATATGTCAACAAATGGGAAAAGGTCTGAATTGCTTGTACGAGTATCCTGTATGAACGTATAGCTTGCAAGGAATTTGTTGGAGATCTTTGATCCGAAGTTACTGTTTAATTCACCTGTCAGTGAACGCACAGTATTCTTGAATCCATAGAATGAATTTGAGAAGGCCATTGACTGGTTGCCGATACGGCCTGAGTTACGTGGATTGTTTGGCGGACCACTTGTTGCATTTGTTTCCTGGTCGGATGTTCCCACAACATCATTGTAACGTACTGTCAGTTTATGCTCCTTATTAATGTTCCAGTCGAGCCTGGCAAGTATTTTTGTATTCTTGTTTACAAAGGGATCAAAATCCTTGTATTTGCCCGGATCATAGTTGAAGTTAGTCATAAGATAATCTCTTACCAGAACCATATCTGATTCACGGGTACGTGATATCTTCTGATCAGGAACTGCAACGCCGTCTGTACTGGGTTTCCAGGTCACACCGGGATTTTCCTCATTTTCATATTCCCCGCTTACAAAGAAGAAAAGTTTATTCTTGATTATCGGGCCACCGAAACGCATACCGTAATTCTGAGAGCTGCGGCTGTTTGCACCAACAACATCAACTCCGTTTACTGTGCTTCCTGTAAAAGATCCCGGACGTTGATAAGTATAGACAGATCCCTTAAATGTATTGTCACCACTGCGTGTTACAGCATTTATACTGGCACCTGTAAACTGTGAGCGTGTAACATCATATGGAGCTACGCTAACAGAGATTTCCTCGATAGCATCGAGTGAAATCGGCTGGGCACTTCCACCGGGAAGAGGATTGCTGCTGAGACCAAAATTGTTATTGAAAGCAGCACCGTCAACGGTAATGGTATTGAAACGTCCGTCACGTCCTCCGAATGAGTTACCCTGCGACTGTGGTGTATATTTTGCAAAGTCAGTTATACTTCTGTTGATAGTGGGAAGCCTTGAAATATCCCTTCCGCTGATGTTGGTCTGTGTACCTGATCTTTCCGAACTGAGCATTGAGTTCTTTAAACCGGCTGTAACAACAACTTCAGCAAGTGCAGTTGTTGATTCAGCCACCTGTCCGTTCTGGACATAAGTTTCACCAAGTTTTAAAGTAACTTCAGTGTATGATTGAGTTGCATATCCTATAAATGAAACATTTACGGTATAGGGACCACCTACACGCATGTTCTGGATACGATAGTTCCCGGCATTGTCAGCAATAGTTGCATATTGTGTTCCGGATGGATTATGAATGGCAACAACACTGGCACCGGCGAGTGGTTCACCCTTGCTGTCAGTGATTTTACCACTCAGTGATGATGTTGTTGCTCCCTGTCCGAAAATCATTACAGTAAGGAACAAGAACAACACCACTGAAAAATAGCGTTTGTAAAGATTCATCATAAATAATAGGTTTTAGGATTAATAAATTTGCACAAGTCTATTGTATATATTTGATTATTTGATAAAAAAACTATTACGTTTTTGTTAATTCCGGGTCTACAATTTACATCTCTTACCATGATACAATGTAAACCGGCGAAGGGGAGTTTTAAACAACTTTTCAGCTGTTTCTGTTAATATCTTTTGGGTAAAATTTCAGCCAGAATTTTCTCAGTTGCACCTTTATTTTCTATGATGTACTGTGATGCGGCTTTGGCTGATTTTAAGTAAAATGGCTCATCTGATAACCATTTTTCAAGTAGATCTCTGAAGGTAGTATAAGAATCGAAACTTGCAGCCCCGTTTTCCTTAATCAAATCAATTGCTTCACGGAATTTTTCATGCCTTGGACCAAACATTACAGGGACGCCCCAGCAGGCTGCCTCAAGTATATTATGGATACCTTTCCCGAATCCTCCCCCGATTGCTGCTATATAAGAATAACGGTATGCCGATGAAAGCATACCTATATTATCAATAATCAGAACCCTGGCATCCTTATTTTCTTCACTGAATTCCGAGAATC
This sequence comes from uncultured Bacteroidota bacterium, assembly GCA_937864815.1. GTDB lineage: Bacteria > Bacteroidota > Bacteroidia > Bacteroidales > VadinHA17 > LD21. The sequence goes on along the minus strand of CALMJY010000209.1, from coordinate 5,475 downwards.
TTACACACTTTACAGTAAACAGCTTTTCAATCCTTTCAATATTTTCCCTGTGGATCTCATGAGGTGCAAATACCCATTTAAGTTTATAAGGATTGGCATTGATATACTGTGCTATAATTTCTTCATCCTGCTTCCAGCTGCTGCCGGCAAGGAACACCTTCTCATCTCCCCTGAATTGCTCCAGCTGAGCTATATCCCTGGCAGTTCCTGCGATCTGAACAACCCTGTCGAAACGGGTGTCACCGGTTACCATTACATTGGTTATGCCTATTCCCTTTAATAATTCCACTGAGGCTTTATCCTGGACAAAAAGCAGGCTGAACTTCCGGAGGATGTTCCTGAAGAACGATCCGTACCATCTGAAAAAATGCTGTTCCGGCCTGAAGATGCCTGAGACAAGATAAAGTGGTATTGTTTGACTGTAAAGCTCTGATATATAGTTATTCCAGAACTCATATTTAACCAGTATTGCAAACTCAGGCCTGATTAAATCCACAAACTTTCGGGCATTTGATGGCGTATCTGAAGGAAGATATATAATACAATCAGCCTTGTCATAAGTCTTCCTTATCTCATAGCCTGAAGGTGAAAAGAAAGTGAGTACAATCTTCATTTCAGGATACTCTTTTTTTAATGCCTCTATCAGCGGCCTTCCCTGCTCAAATTCACCCAGTGAGGCACAATGTATCCAGACATTTCTCTCTCCCGGTTTAATCTTCCCGCTGATTTTACTTTCCCAATTGTTTGTTCCTTCAACCCACAATCGTGCTTTTATATTGAAAAGTGCAAGAAGATGTGCGAATACATTTAATATATATATACCGGTATTATAAAGTATTGACATATGATTATTTTCGAGATGACAAATGTAAATAAATATCTCCTATTTTTACATTCTGATTTGCAGTTCCAACTATGGTAAGACTCATCGCCCTCATAATCTCAATTATACTGCAGATAATAGCAGCAGTTATTGCATTCAGATTCATGAAGCTTACCAAATACAGGCTGTCGTGGATTCTCCTTTCCTTATCGTTCGTTTTTATGGCTGTCCGTAAAATAATACAGCTATTTGAGTTCTTCAGGGGAACGCCGTCATATACATGGCAGATGATTGACGAGTGGCTTGGTGTTGTGGTATCTATATTTATTATCAGCGGTGTAATCCTGATACGCGAGCTTTTCATGTCACTGAAACGTGCAGATATAGAACGGATGAGATCCGAAAAAAGAGTAATAAATGCAATAATAAATACTGAGGAAAACGAGAGGAAAAGATTTGCCAAGGATCTCCACGATGGTCTCGGTCCAATCCTCTCAACAGTGAAAATGTCACTTTCGGCTCTTACCAGCATGATAAAGGATCCTTCCGGTACAGTTATTCTTGGTAATACAAACCATCTGGTTAACGAGGCAATAAACACTATTAAGGATATCTCAAACAATCTGAGTCCGCATATTCTCACAAATTTTGGGCTTACGAGTGCCATAAACACTTTCACATCCAAAATAAACCAGACCAGGTCAGTGGAGATTGATTTCAAATCAAACATGGATAAACAGAGGCTCGATAATGATAAGGAAGTTGTTATATACAGGGCTGTTTGTGAATTAATTAACAATTCAATTCTTCACTCAGGAGCGTCAAGGATTGAAATTGAGCTGAACAAACACGAAAAATTTGTTACCTTGCAGTTTAATGATAATGGCAGAGGTTTTGACACCTCTACTCTCAGCAGCGACGACAGCAAAGGAATGGGATTGTCAAATATAGAGACCAGGGTCAAAACTGTTGAGGGTGTCTTTATTCTGGAAAGCACGCCGGGAAAAGGCACAAGTGCGCTTATCAAGATGATAGAATAATATTATGTAGCTGCATATCCGGATCAGATGGAAAAAACAAGAATAATTATAGCAGACGATCATCAGCTGTTTCGCAACGGCCTCAAAATTTTACTTAATGCATTTGAAGAGTTTGAGGTTATCGGAGAAGCATCAAATGGTGAGGAGTTTCTCAAAATCATAAAAACAACTCCTGCTGATGTCGCTCTAATGGATATCAATATGCCGGAAATGGATGGTATTGAGGCTACAAGAAGAGGCATTAAGATCTGCCCGGACCTAAATATTATAGCTCTCTCAATGTATGGTGAGGAGGAGTACTATTATAAAATGGTTGATGCAGGAGCCAAAGGATTCCTTGTGAAAGATTCTGATATATCGGAGGTCAGGGAGGCTATCGTGACCATAAAGAAAGGAGGCAGTTACTTCTCACAGGAATTGCTCTATCATGTTATTCAAAAGATCAAGCATCGTGAACATGAAAGCAAATCTGCCAACCTTTCAAAAAGGGAGAAGGAAATTTTAATCAAAATCTGTGAGGGCTATTCAAACCAGGAAATTGCAGAATCTCTCTTCATCAGCAAGAGAACTGTGGACAAACACAGGGCAAATCTTCTGGGAAAGACAAACTCAAAAAACACTGCAAGCCTTATATTGTTTGCTATAAGGAATAAACTGATAGAGATCTGATATTAATTGTCTTGTGCTATATGTCTGAATCACACGAACTTGGCAGGTCGGGTGAAGAACATGCCGCTGCATATCTTAAAAATAAAGGTTATAAAATCCTTTTTCGGAACTGGAAATGGGGTAACCATGAAATTGATATTATTTCTGAAAGTAAAGATTTTATTGTATTTGTTGAGGTAAAGACCCGTTCGGCAAACTTCATGGAAGAACCGGCTAAAGCAGTGCCTGTGGCAAAACAGAAATCAATAATCCGGGCTGCAGAAGGATATATTCAACGGTTCAGGATTGATAAAGAGAGCCGCTTTGATATTATCACCATTATAAATAATAACGGGGAATTCGTTATTGACCATATTGAGGATGCTTTTTATCCGACCCTCAGATAAGAAACTGGAAAGAATTTAGTTTTTTAACCTCAAAGGACACAAAGGTCTCACAAGGACACAGAGGTAAAATCTTGATTATTATTTCTTTGTGACCTCTGTGGTTAATGGATTTTAGTATTTATCAAAACTTTCCGAATTTAAATGTCAAGCCTGCATTAAAACCCCTTAATGCATCTGACGGAACAGAAAACTCTACAATACCTGGAAGTGAGTAATAGTCAAGATTGAGGTCGCTTGTGTAACGGTAACTTACATTTAAGGCGACCCTGAAGAATTTAACAATATTAAACTCAATGTCTATTCCCGGCTCAAGTACAAAACAAGAACTGTATGAACCATATTCGTCGTATCCATGATAGCCTCCATGATAATACATTTCATCCACCACAAATGCACCTCCCCCACCTATTAAAACAGGAAAGGAAACATGAACCGGTCTGAAAGGGAAAATGATTGGCTCAAGCAATAATCCTCCATATCCTCCTCCGAGTGAGTAATTATCAATTGTTGGCTGCTGATACGGATCATTAAAATCCATGTCGGTGAAAAAACCATATCCTGCCAGTCCGAGAGTAAAATGGTGGTCAATAAGCCATCCTCCCCTTCCTCCGCTGAGAAAAGCATCTTTACCTGCAATTTTTGTATATCCCAATGTAAAACCACCCCAGCCTCCATGATCAATTTTGCCACCATTGCCGCCAAAAAGTGTTTTTATGCTCTCCTGTTGAGGTTCATGATTATCATTGTTATTGCTGCCACCTGTCTGTTCCTGGGAATAACCTTGTAATGATATGAAACCTGATATAACAATTAGAAAAATAGTCCTGATTTTCATTTGCCTGTTTATTAAGTGATAATTTATTTTTGCCTGATTATTTAATTAAGTAATCTTTCTGCATAAAAGACAGTAGCCATTTTTAATAGTTGCAGCTTTCATAATGTAAAAGTATCAAATATCGGTTTATAGTCCGGATTTCTGGTTTTTTTCTGACATGCTTTCAGGTTTTTTAAATAGTGTGTATATTTGATTTTACTGCATAATATTGAAAATGAACATTGAAACAATCAGAGAATACTGTATTTCAAAAAAAGGGGTAACCGAAGGTTTTCCTTTTGGAGAGGACACTCTTGTATTCAAGAAAGGTGGAAAGATATTTGCCCTCGCAAATCTTGATGGGGATCTAAGCCTTAACCTTAAATGCGATCCTGATTATGCTGTTGAGCTCAGGGAGAAATACCCTGCGGTTACACCCGGTTATCATATGAACAAAAAGCACTGGAATACAGTTAATATTGACGGATCTGTTCCGGATAAGGAAATTTTATCCTGGATTGATCACTCCTATAATCTTATTAAAGGTTGATAAACTTAAAGCCAATATGAAAAAGAATCTCATTCTCTCCATTATTTTTCTGATTATTTTATTCCCTGTATTTTCCCAGAAGAAGCCGGTTACACCTCCGAAACCGGAAGAAGAGTTCATCTTCGAACCGGTGGCAGAAATCAAAGCCACAAGTGTAAAAAACCAGGCCCGGACTAATACCTGCTGGTGCTTTGCCACTACTTCATTCATTGAATCAGAACTGATGAGAATGGGAAAAGGTGAATATGACCTTTCGGAAATGTTTATCGTGAGATACAATTATAACGACAGACTGAAAGACAACTACATACGCCAGGGAAAAGGAAATACTGACGAAGGAGGACAGTCACACGACTGGATGGAAGTTTTCATTGAAAAAGGGTTGGTTCCTGATGAGGTGTACCCGGGTATAAATTATGGATCGTCAATACATAATCATGCTGAGCTGAACAACTATCTGAAAGCCGTTGCAGAAGTTGCTGTCACCAGAAAATATCAGAGCCCTCAGTATTTGAATATAGTTGAATCTATACTTGATACATACCTGGGCAAGGCTCCCGAAACATTTACTTGGAAGGGAAAAAATTACGATCCCGGATCATTTGCAGAAAGTCTGGGAATAAATCCCGGTGATTATATTGAGATAACTTCATTCACTCACTTCCCTTTCTACACACAGGGGGTTCTTGAAGTTCCTGACAACTGGAGGATGAGCAGGTTCTATAATGTACCGGTAAGTGAGATGATAGAAATTATGGATTACGCTCTCAGTAACGGGTATACTGTTAACTGGGATGGTGATACAAGTGAAGATAGTTTCACAAACAGAAAAGGGGTGGCAACCTTCCCCTCTTCAAATGTTACCCAGGAGATGAGACAGGCTATGTTCGAAAACTTCACAACTACCGATGATCACATGATGCATATTACGGGAATTACCAAAGACCAGAATGGCGGGAAATACTACATTACCAAAAATTCATGGGGTGCTGAAAGCAACAGATACGGAGGTTATCTCAATATGTCTGAGCAGTATGTCAGGGCTAAGACTGTCTTTATCATGGTTAACAGGAATTCGCTGCCTCCTGCTATTAAGGCGAAATTAGGTCTCTGAGCTCAAGCCCCCCTGCCCCCTAAAGGGCATAGCCGTCAAGTTAAGGAAATTATATACTGAATTGAAGGATTAGTATAAG
>CALMJY010000208.1 GCA_937864815.1 uncultured Bacteroidota bacterium | reverse complement strand
TTGTGGGGATACCGGAATTCGATAACTGGATCGTAAATGTTGAAAAAACCAGACGTAAGGAGATATCACTGCAGTTTATCAGGAGACAGGTAGATTGTGTTGAACCGGCTCTTTCCATGATGGAAACAGGCAAGATAATTATCGATAACATGATCACACACCGTTTCCCCTTCAGTAAAACAAAGGAGGCTTTTGATCTTGTGGCCGGATACAGTGACGGAGTTATGAAGGCGATGATTGATTTTTAAACATGCATAATGTATATCCTGGTGAAACTTGGTGTCATTGAGTCTTGGTGGTATTATTTCTTTTGCCACCAAGTCACCAGGACACTAAGAATCACAAAGAACTAAATAACAAATAATAATTCTATTGGACCTGAAATGAAAGCAGAAAACTCCATATTGCACCAGAAGATTTCAAGCAACTTCTCAAGAACAATTGTACATCTTGATAATGTTATGGTTGTGGTTTGTGATTTTTCAAACGGCCCGATGACAGAACCTGATAAACTTCACTCACATACACATGAACAGATAACCTATGTTGCTGAAGGGGAATTGATATTCTACAGAGACGGGAAAGAACATCATCTTTCAAAAGGTGATCTGATTACAATCCCTTCGGGAGTTATGCATTGCATAAAAACACTTTCTAAAGAAGCAAGGCTCATTGACAGCTTTAGTCCGATAAGAAAAGACTTCTTACTTTAAACAGATAACAATGAAAAAGTTTCTCCCTCTCACAAAAACAATCGTTATACTCATTTGCATTTTTGAGGTCTTTCTAAATAGCAGCTGTAAAACAATTATTACTTATCCCACACCACCCGGACTTCAGACAAGTCCGGATCTGAAGCTGAGAGTTAATAATAAACCTGTGTGGGTTGAAAGGATTGCCACAAAACTCGACACTTTTGACTATACAACAGGCCTTTATGGTGGCATGAAAATGGAAGCAATGGATGCTGCCGCTTTTTCATTCGAGGGTAAGATAAATCTCAAAATAACTTCCGGAGAAAAAATTGAGAAATTTGTGATCCGTCCCAAAAGCAGGAATATTAAAGCAGTAGTGAAAAACAATGAACTTAGCTTTAGTATCGACACACCTCAGAAGCTATATATTGAAATAAATGACCTGCCTCACCTGGCAGTATTTGCAGATGCTCCTGAGAAAAATATTATCACCGGAGCCGGCGAAGGCATAATTTACTTCGGACCGGGAGAACACAAACCGGGCAAGATTGAACTTTCAAGCAATCAGACCATATATATAGAGGCAGGATCAATCGTATATTCAAATATTACAGGTAAGGACCTGAAAAATGTAACAATAAGAGGCAGGGGAATGCTGCAGGGAAATGTCAGTATATCAGGTACTCACAATCTCAATGTAAGTGATATTTTCATAAGAAACACCAAAGGCTGGACAAATACCCTTACTGACTGTAATTACAGCAGTTACAGGAATGTAAAGGTTTACGGATATGAAGGCATATGGGGCCTCGATGGCATCAACCCGGTCTCATCAAAGAATTTCACAATTGACAACTGTTTTATGCGCTGCCGTGATGATTGTGTCGCTATCAAATCGATGAATCCGGAACTTAGTGTTGACTCAGTTAGTGTAACAAATTGCGTTATGGTCGGATGGTCGTGCAGTGATGGTGTTACCCTTGGATTTGAGCTGAACGGAGGACCTGTACAGAATGTGATGGTAAAGAATTGTGATATTCTCTATGCCCGTGGAGGAGGGAGAACAAACGGGCATTCAGGATTCAGTATAGTATGCGACGGACCGGCTGTAGTACAGAATATCCTTTTTGAGGATATTAGAGTGGAGGATAATGTTGAATTTAAAAATCTTGAGCTTATTGTTACAGACGGCACACTTTACGGAACCGATCCCCCTGGACATATAAAAGATGTCATGATGAAAAACATCAGCTGGGAAAATCCGGGAAAACCATTCGTAATAAATGGCTTTTCAGCTGAGAATATGGTGGAAAATATCATCTTTCAGGGATGTACTGTAGGAGGCAAACCGATCAGAAGCGCAAATGATGCAGATTTTAAAATAAATGAGTTCACAGGCAATATAGTATTCCTGCCATAATTTCATGATGATCAACAATGTATCTTATAGGAATTGATATTGGTGGAACAAAATGTGCGGTCATCCTTGGCAGGCTTGACCAAAAGGGTGACATACAAATAGTGGATAAAAAAGGGTATTCCACCTCAGAATTTCCTGGTCCCGGAAAGATGATCCCCGGGTTCATTTCAGGTATAAATGAATTGATTAAAACGAACAACTTTACAATAAAAGATATATCCTCCATCGGAATAAGCTGCGGAGGACCTCTTGACAGTAAGAACGGGATAATTCTTTCACCGCCAAACCTTCCCGGATGGGATGATGTACACATTGTCGAATTATTTGAAACAGAATTCGGACTACCCGTATCTGTCCAGAATGATGCCAACGCCTGTGCTCTTGCCGAATGGAAATTCGGGGCCGGTAGAGGTACAATGAATATGGTATTTCTGACCTTCGGAACCGGTATGGGTGCAGGACTCATTCTGGATGGCAAGCTTTATTCGGGCACCAACGATAATGCCGGTGAGGTAGGTCATATTCGTTTAGACAGAATGGGGCCGGTAGGATATGGAAAATCAGGATCTTTTGAAGGATTCTGCAGCGGCGGGGGAATTGCCCAGATGGCAAGGACCATGGCACTCGAAAAGCTACAGATGGGTGAGAAAGTTACTTTCTGTAATACAATACAGGAACTACAAAATATTACAGCACAATCTGTTGCTGAAGCTGCAAAAAAGGGAGACGGACTTGCAAAAAAGATCTACGAAGAATGCGGGACATATCTCGGCAAAGGATTATCTGTAATAATTGACATTCTGAATCCTGAATGCATTGTCCTGGGAAGCATTTTTGTAAGATCAGCTGAACTGCTCATTAAACCTATGGAAAAAGCTATAGTTGAAGAATCGCTTCCTCTTGCCCGTAAAGTCTGCCGTATTGTTCCTGCGCAACTGGAAGAACAGATAGGTGATATTGCTTCACTCTCGGTAGCTGCAAATAGTATAAAAACCAAAACCTGATAATCAACCGATATGAAACCCACATGTTTTGCAAAAAAAATAACAAATAAATTTCAATTTTATAAAACATGTGCGGTTCCATCATACCATTAAAATCAAAATTATATTATGATGAAAGACAACAGAAGAGAATTCCTGAAAAAAGGAGGAGCGCTGGCAGCAATGTCGATTGCCGGCCTAAGCTCCTGCAAAACTACACCCGCTGAACCTGAAAAGAAGGCAGCAGGTCATATAAAGGATCCCGCATTCAATCCAAAACAGGAGCCTTACATAAAGATAGCATACCAGGCTCCTGCAGAACCAACTCCGGATGATCTAAGCTTCATACAACAGCTTGGTGTTGATCATGTAGTGCTCTGGACCGATGCAAAAAAAGCAGGCTATGATTATTATAACAGCAGGCGTGAGCTTTACGAGGCAGCTGGAATAAAAGTGTATGGTTTCGGCAACTGGGATGTACATAACCAGGATAAGATAACACTGGGTTTACCAGGCAGGGATGAGAAGATAGAGGAGTACCTGACCCATCTGAGAAACCTCAGGAAAGCCGGAATCGGTTACACAACCTATGCACACATGGCAAACGGAATATGGAGTACTGAGCCTGAGAAAGGGAGAGGCGAATCAAAAGCAAGGGCTTTCGACCTGAACAAAGCCGACAAGGGTTACTGGCATGGTGTTACTTATGAAGCTCCTCTTTCACATGGGAGGAAATATTCAAAGGATGAGCTCTGGGCCAATTACGAGTATTTTATTAAAAAAGCAGCTGCAGTAGCTGAAGAGCAGAATATAAATATAGGGATACATCCTGATGATCCGCCTGCTGTGGAACTGGGTGGCATACCACGCTGCATTTTCGGCAATTTTGATGGCTACAAGAGAGCTCTTGAAATAGCTGACAGTCCGAATGTTGGAATGTGCCTATGCGTTGGATGCTGGCTTGAAGGTGGTACCATGATGGGTAAGGATGTTATTGAAACCATAAGATATTTCGGGGCTCAGAAAAAGATATTCAAAGTCCATTTCAGGAACGTGAACCAGCCAATGCCTCACTTTACCGAAACTTTTCTCGATGAAGGCTATGCTGACATGTATCAGATCCTTAAGGCACTGAAAGAGGTTGACTTTAACGGCGTCATTATAGCCGATCATATTCCTTCAATGGTCTATCCGCATGTAGGATCAGCTTTCTCAATAGGGTATATGAAAGGGCTTGTTGAGAGGGTGATTGCTGAGGGGTAGTAAGGGTGATCGGTAATCAGTTATCGGTAATCGGTAAGCATGCCAGGTAGGGCTGGCGTCGATTTGTAATCGGTGCCAATTTGTTTTGCACGGATTACAAATCCGCGCTAGCATCAATTATACTGAATACCGATTACCTCTTACCGATTACCTCTTACCGATTACTTATATTTGTAAAGACTCACCTTCTGAATAGAGATCCTGTCCTCAGGCAGACGCAGGCCTGCAC
>CALMJY010000207.1 GCA_937864815.1 uncultured Bacteroidota bacterium | reverse complement strand
CCGGTATATTTATCGATAGTGAAGTGTCCGGCTCCGGTAAGCAGGAAGTCGAACTGTTTAATGGGGTTTGCCGCTTTTCCCCACTGGATTCCATAGCCTTTATCCATCTGCCCCTCCACAAACCGTATAGATGTTTCTATTTCAAAGCTTCTGTTCTGGTCGATGATGACCGGGATAAGGTCTTCCTTGGGTTTATTTGTAAGAGATTCAAAGACGAGATGTCCGCCTTCGATACTCTCGGCCCAGCTGTTCTCTTCAATACCGAGGAGCCAGTAGTTGCTGAATTTAGAGAAGTCATCCTGCAGGATAAACTGTGACTTCAGACCTTTGCTGAAAGAGTAGTCAGCCGGATTGCTTTTTTCCTGGGCCATAAGAATCATAGCCTGAAAAAAGCAAAGCATAAATAACATTCTTTTTATAGACATGATTGCAAGGGTTTAGTAATCAAAGATAATAAATAATAAAAACCGTGCCAAGAATTTTTTTCAGGGTATGGCGGTGTGACGGTGCGACAGTGAGACAGTATGGCGGTGCGACTTGTAAAATAAAATGGCACAGGACGTACCACGTACAGAGCACAATGCACGACACAAGGATTTAATATCCCAGTGGAGGGCTGGGGGATAGGCCCCCCTGGGGTTGTTTATGAGTTAAACATATCAATAATTTTTATACATTTTTTAAGTTGTATTTGAATTTTGTACAATGTATACACTGATCTCAACCGGATTCCTGCCAGGGGTATACAGTAATAATCTGAATCCTTTTAAAGCGTATCTAAATTATTTTCAAGCCTACGTTGAAAGGGATCTGAAACAGTTGATCAGGGTAAGAGAACTTACACAGTTCGAAAACTTTATGCGATTACTAGCGGGAAGAGTAGGACAGATCATTAATCTGCATTCATTATCAAATGACCTGGGTACATCATCAGCAACTCTGGGACAATGGTTGTCTGTTCTTGAAGCATCATTTATCATAATAAGAGTATTTCCTTATCATGAGAATTTTTGGCAAACGAGTTATCAAATCTCCAAAATTATTGTTCTCAGAAACGGGATTGGTATCATATCTTCCTGGAATAGAAAATAAATCACAGGTTTATAGTCACCCTCTTATAGGAAAGTTATTTGAAAACATGGTAATTGTTGATGCTATTAAAACAAGGCTGAACAAAGGTGAAGATCATAATATTTTCTTCCACAGGGATAATAACAGGAATGAAGTCGATATTATATACTCAAAGGGTGGCATCCTTGTTCCTGTTGAGATAAAATCTGCAATGACATTCAATAATAATCTTCTGAAGGGAATAAGATATTTTCAAAAAACAGTGCCAAAAACTAAAAAAGGATACCTGGTTTATTCAGGTGAGCTCTCATTCAGTAAAGGTGATATCGATATTATTAATTACAGAGATATCAATAAAATTTTCTAAATCATTCAAACACGACGAACCTGCTTCATTATCCGATACCCGATTGCCTTTTCATTATCACTTAAGGAATGTATCTGAATAGTCTTTTGTCCGAAAATTCAGGGTGGTGAGGAATTAATGGGCGCACGACACACGATACAAGGCATTAAACCATCATTCGTGCTGAGAGCCGTGTGTCGTGTGCCATGAGTCGTGTGCCGAGAGTCGTGTGCCGTTGCGCCGTAAAATAAATTTGCTTCAGGTCTTTATTTGTCGTAATTTAAATCCGTTAAACTTCCCCACTCTGGATTGCAGCCATTTAACTCAAATGGTTTACGTTAATGATTTTTCACATAAACTGGATTCTTATGAAAACAGTTTCATCGCTTCTCTGCCTCCCGGTATTGGATGTTCATTTTATTAAATTTCAATTTTTAACCTGTTTTCTGTCAATCCTGTTTTTCCTTTTACCTTCAGTTACATTTCCCCAGTTCACCGGTCCAGTAATTGACCTTGGAGCCGGTGGTTTCAGCATTTGCAAATGGGGTGACTATGATAATGACGGAGACCTTGACATCCTTCTAAATTCAGTTGGAACGATAATATACAGGAATGACGGATCCGGAGTATTTACAGACATTTCTGTTCCGGGCACTTATGGGCAGAATGCAGTCTGGATCGATTATGACAATGATAATGACCTTGATTTTTTTACCGGAACAGCATTATTTAAAAACACGGGAAGTGACAACTTCCTGAAAATGGTGATCCCTGATCTTAATGGTTTTGATAAAATGGGATTTTCTTCGGCAAGAGTGGCAGATTATGACAATGACGGCGATGATGACATTGTTATAGTATACCATGAACATGTATATATCCTGAACAACAAAAACGGTGAGTTCCTGCTTGTTGATCAGAATCTCATCGGTGCACAAAATGTGGGGGGGCTCTATATGAATACTGACTGGGCTGACATAGACAACGATGGATATTTTGACCTCCTTGGCCCGAAATTGTACTTCAACAACACCCGTAATATTTTTGAAAAAGATCCATCCTATCTTATGGATGCATTTGTCCATGTTATAACAGGCGATTTTGACAGCGATGGTGACATGGATGCAGTCTATACCGGATTTTATTCCGCCCCGACAATAATGAAAAACAATGCTGGTGTTCTGAATAACATGCCTGCCTCCATTAATACCATAACCGGGGCATGGAAATGCCTTTCGGGAGATTATGATAACGACGGTGATCTTGACCTTATGTTGATAACGGCCGATGACTTAAAACTCTGCTCAAATAATGGTGCCGGCGACTTTACAGTAACAAATTTCAATCACGGTCTGGGGAATTGCTTTGATGCAGCTTTAGGCGATTACGATAACGATGGAGATCTTGATCTGCTGATTTGCGGAAGGGACAATACTAAAATCTTTACAAATGTAACAGTTACTTCGAATTCTTCACCATCTGTTCCTGCGAACCTGTTGGTAAACATCTCGGGCAATACCGCAGAATTTTCATGGGACCGGTCATCTGATCCGGAATCTCCTCCTGTATGCATTACTTATAATATTGGACTTATTAACACAGTAACAAATGATACAATAAAGACACCCTCTGCTGACATTCTTACCGGGGAGCTCCTGCAACTAAAACCCGGAAATACTCAGAATAACAACTTCTGGAAAATAGATTATCTGCCCCAGGGAGATTATAAATGGACCGTTCAGGCAATTGACAATTCATACAAAGGATCAGCCTTTGCATCATTCAATAATTTCCAGATTTCCACTAACAGGAATATTGCACCCGCCGCGAAGCAGATACTGCTTCCAAATGTGAACGGCACTGTGCTCAATGTAACAGAAACGCCGGTTGCAACTTCAAGGATATGGTCATACAGTAATTTTCCTGGAGGTCCTTATAATCATAACATAACAGGTCAGACAAGCCTGGCATTCACCCCGAAATTTCCTCTTGATAACAGGTATTATGTTATCTGCAAATCGTTTAACGGTTCAGATACCACCAGAAGTAATGAGGTGTTTGTTGAGGTAGTTCCCTTTACTGAGACTGTAGTAAGTGATATACCTGTTTACAGGGGAGGAACAATCAAAGCCGGGGATTATGACGGAGACCAAGACCTGGATTTGTTGTTTATGGGAAGCCAGGGAACAAAAATCTATAAGAATAACGGAGGTTCATATTCTCAGATCAGTTTAACCTATGCTCTTTACAACGGTGATGCTTCATGGTGCGATCTTAATAAAGACAACAAGCCTGATGCAATAATTATGGGATCAACGGAGGCATATGGAAGCACTTCTGCAGAGACAAGGATATTTATTAACCAGGGATTGGATGTATTTGCTGAGATGTCACATAACATAGAAGGGCTGGCTTACGGATCGCTTGACGCAGGTGATTACGATCATGATGGTGACTTTGATATTCTCATTTGCGGGAAGACCTCCGACCCGGTCACAAAAATTTACAGGAATGACGGTAATGGTGTTTTCACTGACACGAAAACAAAAATAATTCATGTTACAGACGGAGTTGCCAGGTGGGGGGACTATGATAACGACAGTGACCTTGATATATTTATATCAGGTACTGATTTCAGTGGCAATCCTTTCTCCGGCCTGTATAAGAACAATCCTGATAACAGCTTCACTCAGGTTAATTTTCCGTTTAGAATAGGAAAGTATAGCTATGCTGAGTTCGGTGATTATGATAATGACGGAGATCTTGATGTACTGCTTGCAGGTCTCCATAACAGCACTGTAATCCCAACAATCTATAAGAACCTTGGCAACGATCAATTCTCTGAAATTCCATTAACAGAGGATATGAGGTATAATAGTGTTAAGTGGATTGATTATGACAACGACGGATTACTTGACGTTCTTCTGGTAGGAAATGACTGGTACAGCCTTTTGTACGCTGAATATTCAAGAACACACAAGATATTGAAGAATTACGGAAATGATACTTTCCGGGAGATCATCTACAAACGGGCAAAAGCAGACAATGATCAGAGAGTCTGCATTGCAGATCTTGACAATGACAGCGATCTTGATTTATTTCAATCATCATATGACTACAATACCGACGGAAAACAAAATTCGTTGTATAAGAATGAAAGTTACAGAATTAAGACCCTTCCTCTTCCACCTTCAGGATTAACTGCAACAAGGAGGGGCAAAGAGATTGTCCTATCCTGGAAAAAACCATCAAACTCTTCAGGACTTTCTGTAACCTACGATATCATGGTTGGAACACAAAGGGATTTCATAGATATTGTTGCCCCCATGTCTGACACAATCAGCGGATACAGGATGGTTGCCCAGCCTGGTTTTATCAATGACACTTCGTACAGCCTGACCTTGACTGATAAGGGGACATACTACTGGAGAGTACAGGCTATCAATAACTCATATAAAGGATCCGATTTTTCTGCAACAGCAATTTTTGAAATTGGAGATTTCTTTGTAGAGATTTCTAATCCCTTTATCCAGATAAGATATGATACTGATTGTGACTGGGGTGACTTTGACAATGACGGGGATCAGGATTTGTTGCTTTGCGGACAATATTATTCCGGAGACTGGAAAAGCTTTACCCATGTATATGAAAATGAGGGGAGTTACACTTTCAATGCAACACCTGCATTTAAGATTGATAATTCAAGGATTAACAGCGCTGAATGGATTGATCTGGACAATGATAATGATCTTGACATCTGTGTCAGCGACTTCTATACAGGTTTATCGGTATATGAAAATGACGGAAACGGAAATTTCAGTTCTGCTTATAATTACCCTTCGTATACAAAATTCACTTATGGAGATTACAATAATGATGGTTTAACTGACATATTTCTGTCTTATGGAAGGGTTATGAATAATGAAGGCGATTTCTCATTCAGTCAGGTATATAGGAATTATAACTTCGATCTGGTATCGAAAATGAGGGATTTAGACAACGACATGGATGTTGATTTTTTTACCATTTACCAGTTCGCCTCAAAGTTTTACAGGAACAATAATTCTTTTTTTAATTCATTTACAATGAACCTGCCTGAGTTCAGGGCAGACTATACTGATTTTGATTCAGGCGACCTGGACAATGACGGGGACATTGATTTCATTATTTCAGGCTATACAAAGGACGATCTCAAGTTCTCATTATTGCTGAAGAATGAAAACAATCAGGCCTTTGAAAGAGTGGATGCATTTATAAGAGGTACACAATATGGCGCAGTTTCCCTTGGGGATTATGATAATGATGATGACCTTGATATCCTGCTTTCGGGGAACAGCTTCTCTGTGATCACCAAAATCTATGAGAACAAAGGCAACATGGTTTTCGAGGAGACGGATTATGATTTAGCCGGTGCCTGGCAGGGGACAAACTCGTGGGCTGATGTTGATGAAGATGGCGATCTTGATGTGTTAGTTATAGGTACAGCTGAATTTTATGCAGGGCAGACTAAACTTTACGTAAATGAACTTAATGTTCCTGCCTCCCCGGTCTATGAACCCGACACTCTTTCCTCAGAGAACGCCGGTTTTGGAATCATTCTCTCCTGGCAGGACACTTTAAACACAGGGACAACATATAATGTAAGGGTAGGAACACAACCCGGAACCTGTGACATAACGTCTCCGATGTCGGACCTCAATACCGGTAAAAGGAAAGTAACCAGGCCGGGTAATGCTGATTACAATCTAAGGTATAAGCTTGATTCACTTGCTGTTGGCACCTATTACTGGAGCGTACAGGCAGTTAACAGCGCCTTCAGGGGGAGTTCCTGGGCTCCTGAACAATCCTTCGTGATCTCGGTTGTAAATGCCAATTTCAAGGCAGATACTGTATGTGCCGGCTTACCAACTCATTTCAGGGACCTGACATATACCACCGGGGAGCCTGTTACCAGCTGGAAATGGTACTTTGGTGATGGTGAAACAGCAAGTGTAAAGGATCCATCTCATCTCTATTCAGCCGCAGGCATCTATTCTGTGAAGCTGGTTGTAAAAGCAGGAATATATGCTGATTCCATTACAAAAAGTATCGAGGTTAAAAGTGTGCCATTAACTGCTTTTACCTTATCTACAGTCTGCCAGGGAACTTCCACACCGTTTACAAACACTACATCTTCAAATGGAACTACCATAACAAGCTGGCTATGGAACTTCGGTGATGGTGGAAGCTCCAATCAACAGAATCCGGGAGTTCATGGTTATCTGAATCCCGGAAATTACACTGTTACATTGTGGGCATATTCAAATAATGGTTGTTCTGCTTCCTCAAAAGACACAGCCATCGTTGCTGAATATCCTGCCTCAAGCATAGGTGCCGGCGGGCCGCTGGCCTTCTGCAGGGGCGACAGCGTCATTCTATCAGTACCCAGGAACAATAACTATTCCTATAACTGGATGCTTGACGACACTGGTATAAGCAGCAGCGACTCAAACCGCTATGCTGCAAAGATCTCTGGTAAATACAGCGTTGCTATAACAAACAACACAGGAAGCTGCACATCAACTTCTGTAAAAGTAAATGTCACTGTTCTGAATGCTCCGTCAGCCCCCTCAATATCTACAAACGGGGATACGGAATTCTGTTCAGGTGACTCAGTTACTCTTGGTGTGGTTTATGCCTCGGGCAATCATTACCAGTGGAAGTTGAATGGAGGAGGAGTGGGGATGGATACAAACTATTACCGTGCTCGTACTTCCGGCCTCTATTCACTTACTGTTTTTAATGCATCAGGCTGCTTTGTCAATTCGACAAACAATGTGATTGTAACCACAAATCCGAAACCCGGAATACCTACTGTCAGCATTAATGGTCCTACACAGTTTTGCGAGGGATCAAGCGTGAACATG
Organism: uncultured Bacteroidota bacterium; assembly: GCA_937864815.1. Lineage (GTDB taxonomy): Bacteria > Bacteroidota > Bacteroidia > Bacteroidales > VadinHA17 > LD21. The sequence continues at coordinate 1,099 of CALMJY010000207.1, read as the reverse complement.
AGTGTGACTCCCATTGAAAATGTAACATATAAATGGTATAACCAGGCTGGTGCCATAAGTGCAGCTACACTTAATAACTTCAGCGCCACTGTAACAGGTGAATATTATCTTGAAATAGAGAATACCAAAGGTTGCAGGGCAAAAACAGTACCGGTGAGTGTAGTGGTCGGAAAGGTGCCTGTTAAGCCTTTAATAGATCCCGGAAGCTATATTGAAGGGAAATGTCTCGGAGAAACGCCGTTAAAGGTAAGTGTGGATAATGTGATTGAAAGAAACTCTTATACCTGGTATAAAAACGGGGCACCTGTGGCTGACACCACCTACATTGAAGGATTCCTCGAGCCGGGGCAGTATTATGTTGAAGCGCGCGACGGAGAGTGTACAAAGGATTCCGATTCACTGAATGTCTGGTTCAAGGATGCTCCTCCGAAACCAATGATAATAGCAAAGGGTCCCAACATATGGTATCTGATTTCAAGCATCACCTCAGCTCAGAAATACAAGTGGTATTATAATGGATCCGTGATTGCGGGGGCTGATGGTTACATGTATATAGCCGGTCAGAATATTGGAAAATACAACCTGAGCATATCAAATGACGGGGTATGTTATACAATAAGCGATACACTCACTATACCTGAAGTAACAGGCGTTGAGGATGCTGATCCGTTTGAGGATGTCAGGATCTACCCTAACCCTACAACCGGAATGTTCACAATAGAAATGAACAATAACCTGTATGGTGAGCTGATGATTGATATTTACACTCCGAATGGCAGTAAAGCCCTCAACATAAAATCTGACAAGACAACTGAACATTATTCGAGTGAGATAGATCTCAGTGGTCAGGCGAAGGGGATGTATATGGTTAACCTGTCGCTCGATAAGTTCAGGGCGGTGAGGAAGATTCTTGTGGAATAAAGGGCGCACGACGCACGACACACGACTCAAGGATTTAAAAGCCCCCTTGCTTTGCTCACCGAAGCATTAATGCGAAGGTATGGGGATTTGGGGTCAAGCCCCCCTTGGGGGGTTTGGGGGTTTGTTCAGGGCGGTGAGGAAGGTGCTCGTCGAGTAAAAGGGTATTCAGTAATCGGTA
>CALMJY010000206.1 GCA_937864815.1 uncultured Bacteroidota bacterium | reverse complement strand
ACAGAAATATAAGCATCAACCTCAGTCCTAAAAACTTTTAACTTTAAACTTTAAACATTAAACTTTAAACTTTTAACTTTAAAACTTCTTCCTATGTCAAGCATCCGCGACCTTAAAAAAGATATCGATTACCTTATTTATGAAGTCATTTCCGACTGCTTTGTTTACCAGGGTATTCATCCTGATAATAAAACAGAAGAGGTTAGTTCTATAATAAATGATGCTGTTAATTTACGCAATGATCTTATTGCAAGGGTTAACAATCCTGATGGGAAAGACAATCATAAAATTGTAAAGGCATATTATCAGGCGGTCAGAAAGGATCTTATAGGAGGTGTTGATAAGCTCTTCTCACGTCTTAGTGCTGTGTCAGCACCTAAGAAGAAGAAATAGAAAAGTTTTTGTAGATAAGTTTCCCGCAGCCGGTACAACATCCTTTGGCATCAATGTTTTGCAGTCTGATACTGTAACCTGATCTCTGTGATACACATATTCCGCAATCAGGGCAATCTGTATCCTGACCCGAAGCTGACCTGGAGTTGCCAATGTAAACATAATCAAGCTTCTCTGAAGCAATTTCATAAAGTCTCAGGAGCGTCTCATCGGGTGTCGGAGGATCATTTCTTTTGTACATCGGGTAATATCTGCTAAGATGAAGCGGTACATCTTTTCCCAGTTCTCCGGCAATCCAGGCAGCTTCCTTCTCCATCTCACCAGGATCGTCATTTTGTCCCGGTATTATTAGCGTGGTAATCTCAAGATGCCTGCCTTTTTCCGATATCATTTTTAGCGTATTTCTTACAGGTTCCAGGTCAGCACCGGTAAGCTTTTTATAGAAAACCTGATTAAATGCCTTCAGATCGATATTGAATGCATCAATAAATTCCAGTATTTCATTCAAAGGCTCTCTGTTTACATATCCATTGCTTATCATTGCAGTATACAATCCCTTTCTTTTTGCCAGGAGTGCGGCATCTTTCATATACTCAAACCAGATCACAGGCTCATTGTATGTGAATGCAATTCCTGTATTGTGGTGGGCTGTTAATGCTCTGCTAACCAGTTCATCAGCTGTAATCATATTTTCCCTGCTACCTGCTTCATAGCCCGATTGTGAGATACTGAAGTTCTGACAGAAGTCGCATCGCAGGTTGCAACCATACGAACCTGCTGAGAGTATATTTTTCCCGGGGAAGAAATGATATAAAGGTTTCTTTTCAACAGGATCAAGTGACAATGCAGAAAGTACTCCGTAAGTCTGTAATTCAATTCTTCCGTTATTGTTCTTTCTTACACCACAGATCCCGGATTTGCCATTATCAATCCTGCACTTGTGCGGACATAGCAGGCATTCTGTTTTGACTCCTGAATTCCTGAAAAGTTGTATCATAAATATGATTCTATAGCAAAAATAATCAATATTCAGCCCTTATTAAGGCGACAAATCAGATAATAATTTTCCTAAATTTGATAAAAACCAACTCTATGAAATCATTTAAAATATTTATGCTGCTGTCAGGTGTCCTTATTTCAGTGACTACATCATACAATTCCGCTTTAATCCCTGAGATTAAGGAACGTAATATTCTCAGTAAGGAGGCTTTGGCCATTAATCTGTCAGAATCACTGGTAGCTGATAATTCATGGAACAGACTTCCTGATTACAGTAGTCGTGAATTCTGGGAGAAGATTCCTGCACAGCTTAAGGTTAAATATATCTGCAGGGCTGAAGAATATCTGGATTACACCTGGCCGGTTGTAAAAGCATCTGACTATCTGGAGTTTATAAGATCAGGCGACAGGCGACAGGAGGTTTATTCTGAACCCAGCAGTGCTTTGAACGCACTGGTTATGGGTGAACTTGTTGAGGGAAAAGGAAGGTTTCTGAACCAGATAATCAATGCAGTATGGTATTATAGTGAACAGACATGGTGGGGATGGTCAGCGCATCTTTATTTTCAGAAAGCACCAATCGGACTTCCGGATATAAATGAACCTACAGTTGATCTTGGAGTGGGCGAGATTGCCAGCGACCTGGCCTGGACCTGGTATCTTTTCAGGGATGAGTTTGATAAGGTTCACCCGCTTATTTCGCCAAGACTTAAACAGGAAATAATGAAAAAAGCCGTGAATCCTTATTTTGAAAGAGACGATTTCGCTTATATGGGATTTACAGGGGGCAGGGTTAATAACTGGAATCCATGGGTCAATTATAACATGCTTAACTGCTTTTTGATACTTGAGGATGACCACAATCGGAAGACAGCTATGGTGAACAAGATCATTAACTCACTTGATAAGTTCCTTAACGGATATCCTGATGACGGAGGTTGTGATGAAGGTCCTTCTTACTGGGGAGTGGCAGGATCGATACTTTATGAGAGCCTGGCACTTCTGAAGGATGCAACATCAGGAAAATTTGATGTTTTTGATGATCCTCTGATCAGGAATATCGGAACTTATTTCCCGGGTGTTAATATCCATGCTCCCTATTTCATAAATTTTGCTGATGCTGATGCTACTACAGGTGGAAATCCTGCTACAGTATATATGTATGGAAAAGCTATAAAAAATGATCAGATGCAGAAGTTCGGAGCATATCTGGCTCAACTGAATAGATGGGGCGAAAATACCTTTTCAGGAAATATATTTGACCAGATCGAAAATCTTGCTCTTCTCCCTGAAATAACCACAGCAGAGGCAGAAGAAGCGCTTGTTGCCGATTTCTGGTTTCCGGATACTGAAATTGCAGGTGGCCGCGACACCGAAGGCAGCTTTAAAGGTTTCTTTTTCGGAGCAAAAGGAGGCTTTAATGCTGAGAGTCATAATCATAACGATGTAGGTTCATGCCTTATGTATTTTGATGGCAAACCATGTCTTATAGATCTTGGCAGGGAGACTTATACTTCTAAAACATTTGGGCCACGCAGATACGAAATATGGACTATGCAGTCGGGTTATCATAACCTTCCCGTAATAAATGGGGTTGAGCAAAAAGACGGTTCCATGTTTTTGGCAAAAAATTCAAAATTCATTGCAAATTACAGATCGGTAAGTTTCTCCACAGATATCTCAGGAGCATATCTTCCCGAGGCTAAGGTAAAATCCTGGGTGCGTTCCTATACTTTGAACCGCGGTAAAAACTTTATAATTTCGGACAAATATGAACTTGCTTCTGTATCAGATTCTGTTACAAGTTCGAACCTGATAACATACTGCAGGGTGTCTGAGGGCCAGGCCGGGGAATTGATATTTGAAGGAGATGGATTTAAACTTAAAATGACTTATGACAGGAAGAATATCTCTCCTGAAATTGAATTCATTGAGGTTACAGATGCCGGACTCAGACGTTACTGGCCTGAGGGTGTTACAAGGGTTATTCTTAGGTATACTAATTCCGGAACTTCAGGTACAAGGTCAGTGACATTCAGTAAAATGTAAACCAATGAAAGATTACATTAAAACTATCAGTATCAGCAGGGATGAAATGAATTCATGTTTTCTAAGTATTCTTGTTAAGCATGGAATGAAAAAAGTCAAGGCAGAAAAATGTGCCGCAATTTTTACACTTAATAGTCTCGAAGGTATCTATTCCCATGGAGTAAACCGTTTTCCACGTTTTGTTAAATATATTGATGAAGGATTTATAAATACAGATGCAGTTCCAACTCTTATTCATAGTGCAGGATCAATAGAACAATGGAACGGTAACCTCGGACCTGGTCCTCTAAATGCTGAGTTTGCCACTACCCGTGCAATGGAACTGGCAAGTGAGAATAACATTGGACTTGTTACACTGGCCAATACCAATCACTGGATGAGGGGAGGTACTTATGGATGGCAGGCCGCACGAAAGGGATTTGTATTTATCGGCTGGGCCAATACCTGTGTAAATATGCCTGTATGGGGAGGAAAAGATGCCAGAATAGGTAATAATCCCTTTGTAATAGCAGTCCCGTATGAAAATGAAGCTGTGGTGCTTGATTTTGCCATGACTCAGTTCTCCTATGGAAAAATGGAAACATTCAGCTATGAAGGGAATAGACTTCCTTACTCCGGAGGTTTCAATAGAAATGGCGAACTTACAAATGATCCGGCAGAGATACTTGATACGATGCGACCTGTTCCCATAGGTTACTGGAAAGGAGCGGGGCTGTCTATTCTTCTTGATATTCTTGCAGCCTCTCTCTCAGGAGGACTATCAACTCATCAGATCGGAAACTGTGATAAAGAGACCGGAATATCGCAGGTATTCATTGCAATAGATATTATAAAACTGCATAATTTTCCTTCAATTGATGGTACAATCAGAAGCATACTTGAAGATATCAAAAAATCTGAACCTGCCGGAGATGGTACTGTAATCCGATATCCTGGAGAAAATGTTATCAAAACCAGAAAATTCAATCTTGAAAATGGGATTCCTGTTGACCGGGGAATCTGGGTTAAGATTTTATCTCTCTGAAAATTAGATACTTGTTCCAGGTTCCAGGTTTTAGGTTTCACCAAACGTTAGCGCGGATTTATAATCCGTGCTAAAAGAAATGGCACCGATTTCAAATCGGCGCCATCGTCATTCTTTTTATCTGTAACCAGTACCCAGTACCCAGCACCAAGCACCAAGCACCAAGCACCAAGCGACTAAATATTCTCCTCAATTATCTGAGAAGCGATATTGTTCCTGCTAACATAAGCTGATAACTCATCAATTACCTTTTCGTTTGATTCATAGTAGGTTGTGCCGAATCTGATAATGATTACTTTACCTGTCTTAAGTATAAATGTTACCTTCAGTGGATAGAATTCTATTTTTTGTGTATCAGCGGCCTTCATTGCCTTTGCTGGCAGAAAGATGAATTTTTTCAGATTAATTGTATCGTCTGAAACTGCAATATATCTTTCTGCTTTTCCCATTCCTGCCCATATCTGGTAAAAACCGAAGAACGAAAGGAACAAAACCGTGACCCAGCCGGAGCCCGGCCCGGTAATCGATTTCATATTGAATATCAGCCAGAAACCTGCGATGCCGATACATGTTGAACCGAATAGTATTCGGATAATTTTAATCAACCGGTTATTCTCGTTATTGCCAAGAGTGTAATGCTTTGTCTCCATACCTGATATTTGCGGCAATTTATCCCTTTTTGGTTATTAAAACAATTTTCATAATTATTGTAGGCTTAATTCGGTTCACAATAAGAAAAAAAATTAATTTTATGAACTGAACCAGAAACTATAATTTTAAAATGAAACTTGTATGAAGAGAATGCTGACAGGAGGTTTTATCCTCCTGGTTATAATGAATGTAACTGTTGCCCAGCAGACTGCTCAGAAATCAACTGAAGCAGATAAAATAACACCGGGGATGACTGAAGTATGGGAACCTGAAGTAAGGATAATCCAGGCAGGGGTAAAGGACAGTGATCCTCCATCTGATGCCATTGTCCTCTTCGATGGAGTTGATGTTAACAGGGAATGGGAAGACAGCAAGGGAAATCCGACCAAATGGCTGATTCAGGACGGAGCCCTGGTCTGTGTAAAAGGTTCAGGTGTTATTAAAACCAAACGGAAGTTTAACAGCTGCCAGCTTCATATTGAATGGAAAACACCTTCTGATGTTCAGGGAGAGAGCCAGGGAAGAGGAAACAGCGGTGTTTTTCTTCAGGAACAGTATGAAGTGCAGGTACTGGACAGCTATAACAACAGGACCTACAGGCATGGACAGGCTGGCAGCATGTATAAGCAGCATGCGCCTCTTGTAAACGCATCCCGCAAACCCGGAGAATGGCAGTCGTATGATATTATTTATACTGCTCCAACGTTCGGAACAGACTCAATAGCTTATCTTACACCTCCTCGTATCACTGTTTTTCATAACGGGGTTCTGATACAGAATAATGTAAACCTCAGAGGACCAACAGTATATATAGGTATTCCGGAATATTTTGTAAAAAAACATGGTCCGGGCAGTCTTGTTCTTCAGGACCATGGAAATCCTGTTGCTTTCAGGAATATATGGATAAGAGAACTCTGATTTAATAATAATATTTATTGTATAACTAAATTCAAAATTACCTGACATGAAAGAAAACAAAAATTCAATTTCAAGGCGATCATTTATCGGAACAACCGGAACGATTGCTGCAGGATTGACCATTCTGCCCAATTCTGTTATTAGCGGACTCGGACATAAGGCTCCAAGCGATAAGCTGAATATTGCCGGTATCGGGGTAGGCGGAATGGGTAATGCTAACCTAAAAAATCTTAAGTCGGAAAATATCGTTGCATTATGCGATGTCGACTGGGGCTATTGCAAGCAGAACGGCGTATTTGAAGAATATCCGGGCGCGAAATGGTACTGGGACTGGCGTAAGATGTATGATGAAATGGGAAAATCAATTGATGCAGTTGTTGTTGCAACTGCTGACCATACCCACGCTGCAGTGGCAGCCAATGCGATGGCTATGGGCAAGCATGCTTATGTACAGAAGCCGCTTACCCATTCTGTTTATGAATCAAGGTTGCTTACAAAACTTGCTGCAAAACATAAAGTAGCAACACAGATGGGAAACCAGGGTTCATCAGATGAAGGTGTTAACCAAACTATTGAGTGGCTCCAGAATGGTGAGATAGGTGAAGTCACAAAAGTTGAAGCATTCACCGACCGTCCGATATGGCCACAGGGTCTGAACAGGCCTGCAAAAGGTGAATGGGTTCCTGACACGATTAACTGGGATCTGTTTATAGGACCTGCCCCGATGCGTCCATACCATAGCTTATATACCCCCTGGAACTGGCGTGGCTGGTGGGATTTCGGCACAGGCGCTCTTGGTGATATGGCTTGTCATATTCTTCATCCCGTTTTCAAGGGTCTTAAACTCAAGTATCCGGTTAAGGCACAGGGAAGCTCCACACTGCTTCTTACAGATTGTGCCCCGAATGCCCAGATGGTAACTCTTAAATATCCTGAAAGAGTGGCTCCAAAAGGTTCAAAAATAAAATATCCGGCTGTTGAGATTATATGGTATGACGGTGGTTTACAGCCAGCTAAACCTACCGGTTGGCCTGCCGGAAAGAATATGAATGATGCCGGCGGTGGTGTAATATTCCACGGTACAAAAGATAAACTTATCTGCGGATGTTATGGTGTAAGACCGTGGCTGCTTTCAGGACGCGTTCCAACTGCTCCAAAAACAGAAAGAAGAATTGAGAAAGCTATGCAGGGTGGTCATGAAATGGACTGGGTACGCGCTTGTAAGGAAAGCCCTGAATCAAGAGTACTTTCAAAATCTGACTTCTCAGAAGCAGGTCCTTTCAATGAAATGGTGGTAATGGGTGTACTTGCAGTGCGTCTCCAGGGACTGAATAAGGAACTCGAGTGGGATGGCGAAAAGATGCAGTTCACAAACATCACTGATGAAGAGACCTTAAAGATTTGTATTGAAGATGCATTCAGCATTCACGACGGACATCCGACATTCAATAAGAAATGGACTGATCCTATGAATGCAAAACAGTTTGCTAATGAGATGATTAAGCATAATTATCGTGCAGGATTCACTCTGCCGGAGATGCCCGCTTAATCCATTTACCTCATCCCCCGACCCCTTCTCCCAAGGGAGAAGGGGAGTTATAACATATTATCATTTGTTTAAGCCCCTCTCCCCCGGGAGAGGGGTTGGGGTGAGGTTAAACAGTATTCCCTTTTAACCCTATATCCTCTGCGACTGTTTTCATTCCCATAATACAGTCGGTGATAAGTTCATCGAGACTTACTCCGAGCATTTCAGCTCCTTTCTCTATAACCGATCTGTCAACACCGGCAGCAAAACGTTTATCGTTCCACTTCTTCCTAACCGATTTTGCTTCCATGTCGAGAACACTTCTGGATGGTCTGACAAGAGCACTTGTTGCTACCAGACCTGTCAGCTCATCAATGGCATAAATAGTTTTCTCAAGCCTTGATACCGGTTCCACATCTGTAACCAGACCCCAGCCATGACTCATTACTGCTCTGATATAATCAGGGGGCCAGTTATTTTCGATCAGGATCTTTTCAGTCATTTTACAGTGCTGATCAGGATACATCTCATAATCAAGATCATGTATCAATCCAATGATTCCCCATTTCTCCTCATCTTCACCTGCTTTACGGGCCATATGCCGCATTACTGCTTCAACCGATAAAGCATGCCTGATCAGACTGTCAGTTTTGTTGTATTGTTTTAAAAGCTTATAAGCTGTTTCCCGGGTGGGTATACCTTGTGACATAATTAATATTGAATCCGGTTTTTTGAATTATATCATTTCTTTGTTTTTATAACCTTCAAGGTAGTTATACCCCTGTTTGTCCGTATGTTGACAAAATAAACCGATGGTGAAAGCCATGGTGCTGAAATAATTACAGGGTTTTTACCCGCAGTTATATTCTTTTCCATCTCATATACTTGTGTACCTGCGGAATTATTTATTGTGATCCTGATCCGTTCGGCATACCTGGAGTTAATATAAATAGTGAATTGTTCAGTAAAGGGATTCGGATAAATTATGAGGGAATCGGTAAGCTCATTTCTGAATGCAAAACTTGCCGTATCATTCTTGAGATAATCATCACTGTTATTAAATGAATAGGCGGTTATTTCATACAGGCCATACCGGTAGAAATTGACCATTTCCGTGAACTCGACAGTAATTGTATCTCCGAATGGAATCACCTTTGTATTAAAGAGCTGCTGTACAGGTACTGACTGATTATTAACCTTATAGGCCAGGTTGAAGCTTTTTATTGTATCCTTGCCGACATTCAGCAGTTTTACTGTTATAGGCTCATATGAATACTTAGACTTTACAGGGGGTGGAACAACCCTGGCCACCTGAAGATCCTTCTGAATATAGGTAAGAGAACCAATAGAAGCAAAATCTATCATGTCAATCCATGCACAATCGGATCCTCCATAGGTGCTTCCATCCTTTTTATACACCCATTCAAACTTATTGAGTCCTGATTTAACTGCAGTTGCAAATTTCAGCCAGTCTGTCTCACCGGACTTTTTCAAAACTTCCTTGTCATTTATACGGAAGGAGAAGTAATCATAATTAAGCTCTGATGAAACTTTGTACATGAATTTTACCGAATCATCATAGTTGTAGTAAGTTTTAATCATCAGGGAAGTGGAAGCACTATTTCCTATTGCACCTGATCTGGCTGAAACACTTCCGTCATAGTAACTGCTGCTGTTTATGATCCAGGGTATTTTGCTGGTATTGATCCAGGGAAATACATCAAATGATGCTGCCTCAAAGCTTTCACGTATTTTTCCCACCCTGAATGTGAAATTATTATTGATTATGTATGGATCGCAGCTTAATGAGGATAATACAGTAAAATAACTTCCGTTCGCAACATGTTCAGCAAGCTGGACTGTTACAGGTATTTCAGTCACTTCTCCGAACTTTAACACACCCGATTTAACATTCTGGTCGAGTATGGTAATCTTTTCAGGTTCAGATGTTGATACCATGAAGTCTCCGGATGCATCGCTTGAACCCTTGTTTTGTATCTTATAAATAAGACTGTATTTTTCACCGGGATCAGCAATATAATTTCCATTACCAAGAAGAGAGTCATCCATAGTGCAGCTTAATACCTGCAGAACAGGAGCGTGGACTGTCAGATCGATTGTATACTGCTTTGTTGTGAGGTCATCACAGAGCTTCAGTATTAACGGAGCCACACTCAGATCATTAACATCCTTATCGATTCTGATTTCCAGTTTATCGGAAAGAGTAATTTCCGATCTGGCTTGAAGATTACCTATATAAACTGAATCGTTAAGTATTGTCACAAAATCTGATGCAGTGGAAATTTTTGCATAAACATTTGTTGCGCCTGTGTTTCCCAGGTTTGCTGCCTTTATGCTCAGGTAAATTGTTTCACCGAAATCAGCAACCTTGTTGTTGTTCCCTTTAACATCATTAATTGTTTGTCCGGAAAGATTGAGGTACTCCTTGCTGACGGACCCGAAATATATTGTCTTTATGAGAGGTTTCCTGTTCTGGCCTGTCACTACGATCAGACATGAATCGTTTGATAAACCGGGCATTGTGAGTTCCACAGCTCCTGAGGCACTTGCATGCGATGCATCCCAGAGTGTGTCGAAATGAGAGATTGCAAAATATGCAAAAGGTTCTGCCGTGAATGAAATCGATTTAATCCCGTTCGGGAGGGTGTCGGGCAGCTGAATTCTGAATGTGTCAGGCTTCCTGATTAGAGGTATTACACTTGGATCGCCAACAAGATTATATACTTCCCAGTAATATTTCTTTTTGGCTGATGTACTTGCGCTTACGGCCATATTGCCTGCAAACATTATCTGCCCCATTGTTACATACCAGTCTGAAGGAGATTCGTTGTGCGTATGAAAAAGACGATCATATGCTCCAAGCCCTGTTCCTGCATATGTTGGCTCACTTGAAATAGATCCTGGTCCGACGGCCCAGTAAAAATCCTCATCCCAAAATGTGTCCGCGGCACCACCAATGAAACCGATTGCCCCTTTCTTTTCTGCAAGTAACATCTTGTTCCCGAAGGTGGTAGTATTACTGAAGGTACTTGTCTGACATGCATTACTAATTATAAAAGGATACATGTTTGTATTCGTAACAGTATCAAGATCACCACTCTTTAAGGTAGGATCAAGCCAGCCATAGGCATCTCCGTGACCGGTATAGTTTATAAATGACAGCCCCTTTCTTGTCAGATTCCTTATTGAGTCTTCAGCATTTGGTTTTAGTGCCTGTTCATAATATAGATAGTATCCTGTAAGCTTATTTGCATTATTAATATAATTACTTACAGCGTAATAGATCTGCCCGTTTATTATTTTGATGTTTGCTGCATCAGTACCTCCTGTGACCAGTGCCCTTGAATGGAAAGTATTGTTTACAGAAAAATCAAATTTTTCATACTGTATGATTTTGTCCAGCACGTTCTTAAGCTGGGTTGTATCTGAAACAGGCAGCCTTCCTATGTACATCTCCGGAATATAATCACCATTGCCGTCAAATTCCCCGTAATACATGTCAGTTATGTTTCCGTTCCCGTAGTAGGGAATTTTTTTGGTATCACCTATAATAAGAAGGTATTCAGGTTTTGGGTTTGATGTATTATAGATATTGGAAAGCGTTGATTTAATTTCAGTGTATGTATCGCCTGCATATTTTTTACCTCTGTATAAAACCTTAACATCAAGGCCTTTCTGGGACTTCCATTTGATAAACGGAGTCAGAAACTTTCTGAAGGTTGTATCAGTCAGGATGATCATTTTAACAGGTTTGTCTGAAAATCCGGGGATGACATCATCAGGATCATAATTCAATACTGATTTTTCCAGTGATTCAGTAAAAAGAACAGATTCTTCTGCTGCAATTTCAGATTTTTTTACACCCGATACTATATTGCTGATCTCTACCTTCATAGAGGTAATAACTTCAATTGAATTTGTCCGCGGGTTGTATCTGGCGGGTATTATCGAAATATTAAATAACCTGTTGTTTCTCAGTGATCCAAGGGGTTCTATAAGTACAGTATCCGATGGAATTGTGGTCTTTGAATCATAAATCTCCCTGTCGATACGGAATTCCTTTTTTCTCTGAGTGTCTGATTTTGTTTCACTTTCCTGGGCAGGATAAAGTATTCCTTTTATTTTTTTCGAAGATGGATGAAGCCTTGTGTTTTTTACCTCTGATATCCTTATCTTATAGTCAGCTCCTTCTGGTATTGTGATAATTCTGCTGAGTACAGGCAATTCAGGTTTTCCTGCAGAATAGACAGGAGAGTGTCCCGGAATGTATACACGGTAAAAAATGCCATGTTCATTCTCAACTGCCTCAAGATTAAGTTCATCTATATTGTAATTGATTACCAGTGACCCTCCTTCAGTGACCATACTTTTCTCATGCAAATCACCTTTAAACTGGTATTTGTAACTCTTCACTTCCTGACCTCTTACAGTTCCCGTGAAAAGCATTAAAACTGCTATATAAACAGTCTGTTTACCCGACCCTAAACGCATCAATGTTAAGTAATTAACATTAATCCCTAAATTCCTTTTGCAAGTTAATAAAAATATTTGGCAACAAATCACATGCCATATAATTTGAATCAAGATTAAGATTAGTAATTTTACAGCAAATCTGATATGTTCTCAGAGGAGATGTTAACGATATATTTTTCACAGATGTAATACTGAAAATTAATAAGATATGGCGAGAAATTCAGAAAAATTATCCACAGTTATAATAATTCTTATTATAAGTATCATGGCAACAAAAGGATTTTCCCAGGATTCACCTGCGTTTGATAAAATTCAGACAGAAGCAGGAACGGTTGAAATGCACTTTATCGGACATGGTTCACTGATGTTTAAGTTGAACGGTTTTGTGATTCATATTGATCCTGTAAAAAGTTCCGGTGATTACAGGTTTCTTCCCAGGGCTGATCTGATTCTGGTCACCCATGAGCACTACGATCACCTTGATGTTGAGTTGATAAACGAATTAAAAAAGGAGGGCACTCTGGTGTTTACCAATGAAAAGTCGACAGAAAAGATTGGATGGGCGATGCCAATGAAACCTGGCGACAGACAGGAGGTTAACGGAGTGGTATTCGAAGCAGTCCATGCATACAATATTGTAAACATGCGTTCCCCTGGTCAACCGTTTCATCCCAGGGGATCAGGTATCGGATATGTTCTGACTATCGGAGGCAGGAGATTCTATATTGCCGGTGATACTGAGAATACACCTGAAATGAAGGAATTAAAGGATATTGAAGTTGCTTTTCTTCCAATGAATCTTCCGTATACAATGACACCTGCAATGGTAGCAGATGCAGCCCTTGCATTTAAACCAAAAATACTGTATCCCTATCATTTTGGAGATACCAACACTGATGAAATTATTTCACTGCTTAAAGGCAGCGGAATAGATATTCGCATAAGGAATCTGAAGTAGAAAATTATGAGAAGATTTTTCTATGCAACCGTTTTTTATGTAATGGTTCTGGCAGGCCCTGTATTATCCCAGGGATTCTCGTTTCCCGAGCTTCAGGGATACAGGAAAAATACAACCTTCCCTGTTTATACAATTGAGAACCTGAAAGAGTTTAAGAGCAATTTTGCAGAAATTTGTTTGTCGTACGGTTTTATTGATCTGAACATTGCTGAATACAGGAAGGGGAAAAATGAAATCAGGGTGGAAATCTACCAGCATTCCGCAAACCATCTGGCCTTTGGGATCTACTCACTTGAGCGCTCAGCATCATACCGTTTTTTAAATCTTGGCGCACAGGGTTATGCCAATGATGGATTTATCAGCTTTTTTATAGGCATGTATTATGTCAGGATCCGGGCAGTACCTTCAACTGAGAAAAATCTTCAGATGGCTGAGTCAGTTGCATTGAGAGTTAGCAACATGCTTCCAGGAAATCCGGAAATGCCTCAGCCTCTTTTACTTTTTCCTGAAACCGGAAGAAAGATAAATGAGGAAACATTTATAAATGAGAATGTCCTGGGGCATAAATTCCTCACAGGTGCATATAAAGCTGTGTATGAAGTTGGACCTGATATTTTTTCTGTTTATTTAATTGAGAAACAGACAGTTTCGGATACCTGGAAAACAGCAGATTCTTATTTAAAGCAGGCAGGAGAGGATGTTACTGAATCGGAAAACGGAAAATATGTTATTTCTGATGGCTACAATGGAACAATATTTCTGACCTGGGCTGAAAAGACCATTGTAATAATTTCAGGTCTTTCAAAAGACCAGGCTGATATTGCTGATCAGTACACTTCAGAAATAATCGGACAAAAATAATTCTTATTTAATGTTTTAGTAAAGTGATTTGTGACAATCTGAACAGTTCATATCTTTCCAGTCAGTGCCAATATCTACGGGATGTTCAAATTCAAGACTTTCCCTGATAGTTGATAATTTCATCATACCAGGTTTCCCCTGACCTATTATAGAGTGACACAGATTGCAATCCTTTGAAATAACTCGTCCTGTTTCCGTAACGAACTGATTGTTATGACATCTGAAACAACCTTCAGATTCCTGGTGTCCTATATGATCAGGATAAACATCATTTCTTACTCCCATTGATGGAAATGTGTTCTGGCTGAATCCTTTTTGAATTGAGGAAATTGAATTATTAATCAGTTCTTTATTGGTCTCATAGAATTCGCTCATTTCAGTTTTGTAATGATTGGTGATCCCTTCGGAGATCTTGATCAGCGCTGTATCCATGTTTGGAAATTTCTCCGCCAGAATGCCCATAGTAACCTGTTTTATATATGGCAATTTATTCGAGATGTCACCTATAAGCATAGCATTGTCGAAATATGAAGATGGTGATGAATATGCATGCGATGGGCGGTTATGGCAATCGATACAGTCCATGGATCTTATTTCAGAGACAGCAAGTGAACTATCAGTTACTGACAGATTGGGGTTCCTGTAAACATGTTCCTCTCCTGTTGTTCTGTTTATATACTTAATATAAGTAATAGTTTCGCGCTGGTCAGCTTCAGATTTGTAGGATACATCAATTGTAGGATTAATGTGCCAGTGGATTCCTTCTTTAAGTCCGAGTTCACTGTATTCAGGACCTGTCTTCATCTGAAGCATTATATCCCATTCACTGTTTGCTGAATCAGTAAGAAAATACTTAATGGTTCTTAGCGATCGTGCGTAAAACTTTTGTGGCCAGTGGCATTTTTCACATGTTTCCCTTGCAGGACGAAGGTCATGAAGCGGAGTTTTTATAGGTCTTGAAAAATCATTTGTAATGACAGCAATGACCTGATGCAGACCTGATATTTTTGATTTAACGTACCATGATGCTCCTGATCCGACATGGCATTCAACACATGTTACATTTGCATGAGGTGATTTCTGGTAAGCCGTATGTTCCGGCTCCATTACTTCATGACACAATGTGCCGCAGAATTCAACAGACTCAGTCATATGATATGCTTCGAAGCTGCCTAAGGTTGAAAGGAAAAGTATTATTATTGTAGAAATCGTGAATATGATAAATGCATTTTTATGTCTGGGATCATTTAAGTCTATTCTTGGAAGCGGAGCAGATTTTCTGTCTGCCATCGTACTTTGTCTCCCCCTTTCCCTGATCATGCCGATCGGGATAAGAAGTAAACCAAGTATCATAAACCCTGGCAAAATTATGTAAATGAATAGCCCGAGATTTGTGCTATCTGCTTCATTAAAAATTGTCGATATTAAAAAAAGCACTAATATCAAAGCCAGGTTAATGCCGGCAATGATTGAACCAATAATGCTTAGCCAGTTTCGGGATGATGGAGGTAGTTTCATAAAAATCAGGTTTTGCTTGTCAGTCGGAGTAAAAATATGAAATTAAACAATAACCGTCAGCAAACTGATATTTATTACATAAAAATGCTGATTAAATTTCACTTCTAAACGGATAATAAATAAAATGACCAGGAGATTCTGATCGAAGTGAAGCGAAGAATCTCATACTTTTAATCGGACAGAATAGATATAATTATAAAAACTCTATCTGAGTGAAAGCTAAAAATAATACTCAGATCCCAGCTGTTTCCCTGATGATCCTCTTTAATTCCTCATAACTGGTAACATATTCGATATCCGGATTCTCATCTATTACATTTTGAGGTGGTCTGAACAGGATTGCTTTTTCAGCATGCCGAAGCATCGAAATATCATTGTACGAATCACCAATTGCAATTACCTTGTAGTTCAGATTCTGAAGGGCTTCGACTACTTTTCTTTTTGCATCCTGCTGCCTGAGGTTGTAGCCGGTAATATTTCCTGCCTCATCTGTTGTTAAATGATGGCAAAGCAGCGTTGGCCTTCCAAGCTTTTCCATAAGAGGATCAGCAAATTCGATAAAAGTATCGGAAACAATTATAAGCTGCATTACTGACCTGATCCAGTCGAGGAACTCTCTGGCTCCTTCCAGAGGCTCCAGCTGATATATAACCTTCTGAATATCTTTTAGTCTGAGGTTGTGTTGCTTAAGTAAGGATAATCTGCCTCTCATGAGGGTATTATAGTCATTCACATCTCTGGTTGTGAGCTTCAACTCATCAATTCCGGTATGTTTTGATACACTTATCCATATTTCAGGAGTGTAGATACCTTCAAGATCGGAACATACAATGTACATCTTTATTAATGTTAGAATTCATAAGTATTCAACCAGAATCCTCTTTAACTTTTCATAACTGTTTTCAAGTCTGATGTAGCTCTCATCTTTATTTTCAAGACCTGATAAGGAAGCAGGAAGAACAGGTTTTTTACCGGTTATTTTCATTATTTCATCAGGGAATTTGGCAGGATGTGCTGTCTCGAGTGAGACTGAAAGCTGTTCTGCAGGTTCCCTGAAATCTTTCAGATATTCGGTAAGTCCTTTCCAGGCAACAGCCCCATGAGGTTCAAGAAGAATACCAAACCTGGTAAAACACTCTTTTATTGTATTTGTGGTATCATTATCAGAAATACTTATGCCGGCCAGATGTTCACGTAAAAGTGCCATGTCAGGGAGCTTAAGGACTTTCCCATCCTGATCCATTACCCCTCCGTAAAGTGACACTATTCTCGCAAGATTGCTGGGATGTCCGACATTCATTGCACTTGATATGCAATTAATTGAAGGATCAATCGGCCTGTAGATGCCGGTACCCAGAAATTCAGGCACTTCGCCGTTTGAATTTGTTGAAACAATAAATCTCTTTACAGGTAATCCCATATTTCTGGCTATTAAGCCTCCCATAAGATTTCCGAAATTGCCTGACGGCACACTGAATAATATTTTTTCATCATGGCTTTTTCTGAGCCTTGACCATGCATATAAATAATATACTGATTGGGGAAGCAGCCGTCCTGTGTTGATAGAATTTGCTGATGAGAGCGGCAGGTGATTTAGTGTATTATCAGTAAAGGCAGTCTTTACAAGTCGCTGACAATCATCAAATTTACCATCTATCCCAATGACCGTAATGTTTTTCCCAAGAGTAGTCATTTGCTTCCTTTGCATGGCACTTACCTCCCCGGGAGGAAAAAGTATGACAACTTTTATATTCTCAAGTCCGTAAAATGCACTGGCTACTGCACTTCCTGTATCACCGGAAGTTGCGGTCAGAATAGTCAGGTTTCTGTTATTTCTTGAAATAAAGTACTGCATCAGCCTGCTCATCATTCTGGCAGCAAAATCCTTAAAAGATGCAGTGGGGCCCTGATCAAGACGGAGTATATATTTCCTTTCTGTAACGTGTTCAAGAGGCACTTCAAAGTTATATGCATCCCTGCAAATCGACAGAAGTTCTTCACTCTCTATCTCATTACCAATTATTCTGCTGAGAACAGTATATGCAATTTCAGGATAACTCTGATCTGATAAGTTAACAATATCCTCATAATCAAGAACAGGAATATATGATGGCATGTACAGCCCGCCATCCGGGGCAAGGCCTATTAACAATGCCTCGCTGAAACCAACTGTTCCCGATTTCAGATTCGTAGAATAATATCTTATCCCTTCCCTGCTCATAACATCTGTTCTAACACCTCCGGTACCTGACGCCTGTCGCCTGTCGCCCGTCGCCTTTCTTATACATTCACCACTCTCATCAGATCTGCAAAAACACCTGCAGCTGTAACTTCTGCTCCTGCTCCATAACCTTTAATTACCATAGGGAGTTCCTTATACCTGGTAGTGGTCAGCAGAATGATGTTATTGCTTCCTTCAAGATTATATGAAGGATGATCGGGTCCTATGGTTAAAAGCTCAACCCTGGCTTTTCCGTGGTCGAGAGTGGCGAAGAAACGCCATTTCATATTTTTAGCTGCAAGCTCCTTCCTCTTTTTTTCAAAAGTATCATCATACTTCTTAACCTTTTCAAAAAAGTTATTCAGATCTCCTTTGAAACACTCTTCAGGAAGGAATTTCTCTACAATAACATTTTCTTTTTCAAGAGGATAACCTGCTTCTCTTGCCAGGATAAGGATCTTTCTGACCACATCAGTACCACTGAGATCAACACGGGGATCCGGCTCGGAATAACCTTTTTCCCTGGCCTTTTTAATTGCTGTGCTAAGCGGCATGTCTGGACCGATTTCATTGAAAATGAAATTCATAGTACCTGAAAGGACAGCTTCAATTTTCAGGATCCTGTCACCGCTTACAACGAGGTCATTTATTGTTTTTATAATCGGTAAACCGGCCCCAACGGTAGTTTCATAGATGAATCTTACTCCCCGCTCGGCTGCGGTGCTTTTCAGAAGCTGATAATAGCTGAATTCTGAGGAGCAGGCAATCTTGTTGGCAGTGACAACAGATACATACTTTGAAAGGATCTCCTTATATCTTGATGCTACATCCTCATTGGCAGTACAGTCAATAAATACAGAATTTCTCAGGTTCAGACGCGTCATATGGTTAACGAATGAAGCAATATCCCCCTTGTCGGTTGAAGTTTTCAAAGCATCCCTGTAATTATCAAGTGACACACATTTTTTATCAATGATCATCTTTCTTGTATTGGTCACACCCATAAGATTAACCTTCAGGTTGTGTTCTGTGAGAAGGGTGGAAGCCTGATCCTTTAACTGCTTCAGCAGACTTGTACCTACAAGACCCGTACCGGCAACAAATAAATACATCTCCTTATACCGTGACAGGAAAAAACCATCATGAATGACATTCAGTGCCTTTTTCAGGCTTTCATTCTTTATAACCACCGATATATTAAGCTCAGATGATCCCTGGGCAGTTGCAATAACATTTATCCCGTTCCTTCCCAGCGATCTGAACAGGATTGCAGAAATTCCTGGGGTATTTTTCATCCTTTCACCTACAATAGCTATGATTGAAAGGTTTTTTTCGATCAGTATATTCAGCTCTTTCCTGAGTTCAATCTCTGCTCTGAATTCACTGGCAATGGCTTCCCTGGCATGTTCTGAGTCGGTCGGAATTACAGCAAATGATATTGAGTATTCCGATGAAGCCTGTGTGATGAGGATAATGTTTATATTCTTCTTTGCAAGTGCTCCGAATAGTCGCATTGATGTCCCAGTGACACCCACCATGCCTGTTCCCTGCAGGGTAATGAGATCTATATGATCAATTGATGATATACCTTTTATGGGACTTTTATTACCGTTGAGAGACTTATTGCTGATGAGTGTCCCTTTAAGTTCCGGCCTGAATGTGTTAAGTACAAGGATCGGAATATTTTTCTTATAAACAGGACGGAGAGTGGGAGTGTAGATCACTTTGGCTCCGAAATGTGATAATTCTATTGCTTCAGAATAAGTCAGGCTATCAATTGCATATGCTTTTTCAACCTTTTTAGGATCGGCTGTCATAAAACCATCAACATCTGTCCATATCTCGAGTACTTCTGCATCAATTGCCGCAGCTGCTATTGCTGCTGTATAATCTGATCCGCCCCTGCCAAGAGTTGTTGTTTCACCTTCTTCATTAGAGGCAATAAAGCCGGGTATAAGTATTACTTTTTTCCCTGCAGGTATGCTTTTTCTGATAAGGGTATTGGTTTTTTCGAAATCAACATGTGCAAATCCGAAATTGCTGTCAGTCCTGATTATCTTCCTCGAATCGATATAATGGCAGCCTTTTATCATATGGCTGATTATCAGTGAAGAGAGTAGTTCTCCGGTGCTTAGTACCTGGTCGAGCGAATGTTTGCTAAGTTCCCTTACCAGGAATATCCCATTAAGTATCCCATCGAGATCAAGGAAAATCTTTTCCATAACCTTATTTACACTGGCCAGGCTCTCTTTATCAAGGAGTTGCTTTGCAAAGTCGTAATGCCTGGCAGTTATCCTCGATAATTGTGATTTATAGTCATTGTTGCGTTCGCTTGCAAGTTCACAGGCCTGTTTCAGCTCATCTGTTATCCCCTGGAAAGCTGAAACAACTACCAGACCTGTCTCTTATACACATCTCCGAGCCCACGCGACAGGCAGAAATCTCGTAT